>CALJLD010000208.1 GCA_937982665.1 uncultured Planctomycetales bacterium | reverse complement strand
GACCGGATGGACTATCTGGCCGGCATGAACATGAATCTCGGCTGGTCCATGGCCGTCGAGAAGTTGATGAAACACCAGGTCTCGGAGAAAGCACGCCACCTGCGCGTGCTGATCTGCGAGTTGAATCGTATTGCCAGCCACCTGGTAGGCATGGGCGCGTACGGTTTGGACTTGGGCAGCTTCAGCCCCTTCCTGTATGCATTCCGTGAACGCGAAAAAATTCTCGATCTCTTCGAGGAAGTCTGCGGAGCGCGGCTCACATACAGTTATTTGACGATTGGCGGCGCGACACACGATTTGCCCGCCGGCTGGTTGAAAAAGTGCGAGGAGTTCCTTGACCAGTTTGTGCCGATCATCGCGGAATACCACGCGCTGCTGACGACGAATGCCATTTTTGTCCGCCGTGCGGCCAACATCGGGGTTATGTCGGCGGAAATGGCGATTGACTTCGGCACGTCCGGACCGGTGCTTCGCGGCTCTGGCGTGGATCATGACCTCCGCCGTGACGGCGAAGAGTTCTACACGCAGATGTATGATGGCTACGCGTTTGAAGTGATTGTGGAGAAGGACGGACACTATCCCAAAGATCACGAATACCCGCCCGTCCCGCGCGGCGCCGTCTTGGGCGATTGTTGGCACCGCTTCTATGTGCGGATGCTGGAAGTGATCCAATCGATTGATCTGGTGCGTCAGGCAATTGATTACTACAGCACTTGCAAAGAACCGCTGGAAGAGCCGGTCAAGCTGGCCGCGAAAATCCCCAAGGGCGAAGCCTACTTGGAGACGGAAGCCCCCCGCGGACAGATGGGTTTTTATGTGGTCAGCAATGGCAGCAACATCCCCTGGCGCGCTCGTGCCCGCAGCAGTTGCTTCTGCAATCTCTCGGTCACGGCAGACCTGTGCCGTGGCGTTTTGCTGGCGGATATCCCGGCCGTGGTCGGCTCGCTTGATATCGTGATGGGCGAGATTGACCGGTAGGATCCGTTGTAAGCCCTACCGCGTTTGACCATTCAACCCATCGTCTTGCACCACGCCTTGCCAAATGCGTTCGCGCACGGTTTGCGCTTCCGCTTCGCTGATGTGATAGATGCGAATTGAGTAGCCGATCGTCTCGACCGGCTCAAACTCGCGGAAGTAGGCGTAATCGGCCTGGACGCCAATAAACCGTCCGTCAGGCGTCCGCAACGTCCGGGGGAACTTCCGGTAGAGATAGTTCACGCTCACAGCGTACCAGCCTGGTTGCGGACCGCGCGGCATATCTGGTTGCAGATTCTCGGAGGCTGGTCCGCCCGGCGGCGGCTCGCCCGGCAGCTCCGCGGCGCTCGGGAACATTCCGCCAAAATACGCGATGGAGATGTCATGCTGTTCCGGGTGTTCTTGCACCCACTTTCGCAGCAGCAGCAAGTCCTGGCCCCAGTCAATGTTGCTGTTGATCAGATGATTGTGGCCGTTGCTCGGTCCGCCCACAACCTCGTTGAAGTACGACAAACTGTGCGGATACACCCACAAGCTGCTGATGGTTGCCCAAGCGAGCGCAACGCAGGCGACAACCAACATGATTGATCTGCGCGACGGAACGGCAAACGCCTGACTGATCCAAATGAACACGAACGGAAAGATCGGCAGAACATATCGCAAGTGACGATTAATGCCTGTCTGGCTGCTGACAAGGAACAAGATCAAAATCGCTGGCAACAATAAGAAAACCTGGTCACGCCAGGTGGCCGCTGAAGTGGTTTCGTTTCTTCGCCAAAATAGTCGGCATCCCGCAACCGCGCCGATGATCCAGAATCCCAACGGCACTTTGACCGCCAGCCCATACAGGTAGTAATACCACCAGCCGGGATAGCGGATTTCTCCGGCCAGGTACGAAGGCCGATCCGTCTGCTCAAACTCACGTTTCTGAACGTCAATGCCTTCCACGTAACAGGCAGGCAGCGGAACGGGAATCTCGGCCAGCCAGGTTTCGGCGAAGATGTTGCCTGTGCCGGCTTGCAGGTTTGGGCGCAGCGTCTCGCTGACAAAATCGAAATCACCCAGCGGCTGGAAGACGCGATCATAGCAATAGCCCAAGAGAATGATTTGATGGGCAATCAGCATCGCCAGGCAAAGCCGTGCAAGTCTGCCGAGAAGACCAGGCCGGCGAAACTCGCTTTCGTTGTCCTCGTTATCACTCGCGTGCTGATCCGCATCTTTGCTTGCGCCAAACCGCTTTACAGCCCAAAGGACAATGGCCAACGGCACCAAAATAATCCAGGTGAACTTTGTGAGTTCAACCAAACCCAACGCCAAGGCAAACCACAGCGTGTTGGGCCAATTCGGTTTTGAAGTCCATTGCCACAGTCGCCAGCAGCAAAACACACCCAGAGACGTCGCCGCCATGTCCGGTGTGATCATCTGTCCGTGCGCCAGAACATTGGGTGACACACACCACATGGTCAAAGCCGCGAACGCGGACTTCAGTCCGAACAACTGCAGACTCCAACGGAAGACAACCCAGCCGCCCAGCAAAGAGAACGGAATGCATGCCCAACGTGCCCACATGAAGAGTTGGAACGAGCGCACGCCGTTCGCTCGGATCAAGTCGTTTCCAATCGTAAATTCCGCTCGACGATTGGGGTGATCCGAGAAATTGTGCCAGGGTGTTTCTACGCCCAGAGCCATAGGTGGAAGCGCCGCGACCAACCTCACCAAGGGCGGATTGACCTTGTACAAATCAAGTCTGGCGAATTTCCAATGGGAAATGCCTGCTGGCAAATGGGCAACTTCGTCAACCGTTGGGCTGTGCACCTTTCCGCCATATGCAAGCAAACTGGCGTGAATAACCAGGAGCATCACAACCAGCAATCGTTGCGCAATCGTGAGATTTGGTGCTGGCAATGCGTTCTGAGGGATTTGTGAAGCCACAAAGCCGATAAACAAAGGAGAGGCACAAAGTGCGATTCGGAAGATACGGTGGGGCGACCACAAGGATGGGGTCGAATGACAATTCTTTATCGTACCAAGGGCCATTGCGGAGTCGAAGCCAAAGGACCGCCCCGCCGTGGCGTCAGCGTTGTGGAGCTAGCCGTTGCGCTGTCTATCCTTTCGCTGTTTCTGGCAGTTGCCATCCCCGCCGCAGTCAAAGCCAGGGCCGAATCGCGCGAAGCCAAATGCTCGGACAACCTGAGAGCCCAAATCCAGGGCGTCCAAAACTATGAGCTGACATTTGGCTACTATCCCAGCAATGGCTGGGGATTTCGCTGGGTGGGCGAGCCCGGCGGCAAGCATGGTGCGGATCAACCGGGAAGTTGGGCCTATAGCGTGTTGCCGCACATGCAGCAGCAAAGCGCTGGACTGGTCAACGCATATGCCCTCTCTGGTAGTGGATTGCCCAACAACCAAGACTTGCTGAGCACCCCGCTACCTGTGCTGCGATGCCCCACACGTGGCACCGACGTGATGGTGCTGAACGATCCGAACACGCGACCATTCAACGCTCGCTGGGTCCGCCGCGTGTTCCGGATGGACTACGCCAGTAACGAAGGCGATGTGCACTTCAAGACGGATAGCGGCCCATTGAGTTTGGAGCAGGCGATTTCTTACAAATGGCCTGACAACACGACCGCGACCGGCATCATGTATCAACGCAGCGAGGTCACCCGCAATCAAGTGATTGATGGGCTGACGAACACGTACTTCCTGGGCGAGAAATACGTCTACTTCGAGCATTACCTCACGACGATTTCACCTGGCTATGATCAATGCGCTTTTGCCGGTGCAGATTTGGATACCAATCGTTGCACAGCCCAACCACCAGCTTGGGATAAGACAGACTTGCGTCACTTCCGCAATGAAGGCGCGGAATTCTTCGGAAGTGCGCATCCAGATTTCTGCTGGTTTGCCTTTGGCGACGGATCAGTCCAGCGGGTTGCGTACTCTATCAATCCGGAAGTTCATCGCAAGCGCGGAAATCGTGCTGACGGCCTTTCCCCGGCCGAACTCGCGATGCAATCGATCTACTAGCCCAAACTAAAAGGGCGATGACACCGGCGACTCTCCATCGTCCTTTTTCTCGCCGAGCTTCTTCTTGAGCGCTGGCGGCAGACCGTCGATCCATTTCTTGATTCGCGCGACGTCGTCCTCGCTGAGTTGGCCATCCGGCGGCATGTGCGGATCGCTTCCCTCTTGGACCACTTGAAAGAGCTTGCTCTCGGCCGGTTTTCCCGGCTCAATGATCGGGCCGTCAATGCTTCCCTTCAGGAACGTCGTAAACTCCATCAGTTGGAGTTCGCGTTCTGCTTCGCCAGCGTCATGGCATTCCGCACATTGCTCTTCAAAGATGGGGAACAATTCCGCGTCGTAAGAAGCTTCGAGCTTGATCATGTCCAACGGCTGCGGCGGCGGATCCTTTTTGGGAGGGTCTTTCTTTGGGGGGTCCTGAGCACCAAGTTGCGACATCAACATGACTAGCGTAATCGCCATTGCAAATACAACCGTTGCAACTGCAAGGAGTGGCGCGCCCGCTCCGCGTGAAATCCGGCTATTCGTCATGTGTGAAACCTTGAGGCAATCGTCTTGTGTCGGCAAAGGTCTACCGCTCATTGCAGAAACGGCAACTGCCGATGGCGTCCATATTAGCCGCCTGCGAACCAGTACGGCAAGCGCGGCCCGACCTACGCTTTTGAACCAGTTACTTCCGGATTTCGCGCATCCTCAGCCATCAATTTCCGTGCCAACAAACGCGATCTTGCCGAAAGCCAGCCAGGCGACGCGCGGTACACCGCGGTGGCTCCACGCCCCCGATTGGGCGTGGACATTTGTCGTGCTGTTCCTGCTGCTGATGGTTGTCGGCCGTGACAAATTGTTTCGCGATCCCGGCGTTTTTTGGCACACGGCTTTTGGCGAAAAGATCATTAGCGGTGGCGGAATACCGGTCGTTGACGAGCACTCGCTAACCAGATTCGGCAAGACCTGGCTTGATCTGCAATGGTTGGGCGAGTGCGGCATGGCGCTGGCGTACCGCATCGGTGGCTGGGATACGCTGTTACTGTTGGGCGCCATAACCTTGGCGGCCATCTATGCCTGGCTTGCAAAGCGATTTGTGGATTCCGGCCTAAGTATTGTTGTTGGCGGCGCAATCCTGGCGATTGTATTGTCCGCAAGCAGCCACCACTTTCATGTCCGGCCACACCTGGCGAGCATCGCTTTTCTGGGGCTGACGGTTGCGCTCCTCGTCGATATCGAGTCAAGGCGTAAGCCCTTGAAGAGCCTGTTGTGGTTGACGCCGCTGTTTGTAATTTGGGCCAACATCCATGGGGGCGTCTTGGGCGGACTGGCCACGTTGGTGTTTGTTGTTGCCGGCTGGTTCGTCAGCAATCCGTTGCGAAGAGAATCTCCGTTACAAACGGCAGGCGCGAAATTCGTTTCGTTGGCTGCGGTTTTGGCCGCAACTGCCGCGCTCTTTGTCACGCCGCACGGCATCGCAGGCGTGGAGACTTGCATTCGGCTGATGCGAATGCCACTTCCGGACGTCATTCAGGAACATCGACCGCTGAATGTCTTTCGCGTGGAAGGCGTCGCAGTGGTCCTGCTGGCGATCGCATACGTCGCAGCGCTGCGGTCGATCGGATTTCGCAAACTGCGCGTTACATGGTTGCTGCCGGCAGTTTGGTTGGCGCTGGCCTTCTTGCGAGTTCGGCATGCTCCACTATTCGCCATTTCCTGGGGCGTCGTGGTTGCGGAAATGCTGCGATACTCGCCTGCCCGATTTTGGTTGGCTGAGCATGGATTGTGGCGAGCGGATGATGGTGAAGCTGGCCAGGCGAAATCAAAGGAAGAACTTCCTGCGCGCATTGGGCAACCAAGAGACGGAGAACAAAAAGCCGGGGAACAGAAATCAGGCTTGCGGCACGGTCTTGCCTTCGCTGCGGTGCCGGTTTTGTTTGCCTTAGCGCTGCAGGCTGGCAGTATACCCGCACCAGTTTTGGGTCACGGTTGGGCCGATTTGGAAGGTGCCGGCTGGCCAATGCCCCTGGCTGATGATCTCGCCAGGTTGCAAAGCGAACAAGATCGGCCGCTGCGCGTGTTCAACCAACTGCACTACGGCGGATTTGTCATCTTTCACCAGCCGCAGGCGCGCGTATTCATTGATGACCGCTGCGAGTTGTACGGCTTTGGACTGCTCTCCAGGTATTCCAATGCCGAGTCGCACGAGCCTGCCAAGCTGGATGAATGGTTTGGCAAATACAAGTTCGACGCTGCGTTGGTTGCCACGGGTTCGCCATTTGACGTTTACCTGGCCAATGCACAGTATTGCGAACTGATCTCGAAGTCCGAGACCGCCTCGCTGTATCGGGCTTTCCTTTTCTATCTTCCGCACGAATTTGGGGAATGTCCTTGGCTTGCCTGTGTGGCTGTTGTGGGAACTCCCGATGCAAGTGCTGTCTGCCATGCCATTGAAGAAGAGATTGGCGTCCGGCCGACATGCGGCAATCCCAACATAATCGTAGCGGTCTATGTGAACAAAGAGCACGCCGAAGCCGCCAGGGCAGTCGTGAAACGGCTAACCGAAGAGACCGATCTTGCCATTCTCAACGGCGACAACAATTAGAGCCTTGCAACGGAATTGGCTCGCTCTCGCTTCGCTGCCGATTGCCCAAATTGACGAATTCCCATACCCTGCCGCTAGCAATCTTGATGCTACGGTAGGACACCCGCATGAGTTCCAGTCAATCGGCGATCAGTTATCTTTATGGCGCGGCCGCTTTCGTCATTGTCGTGGCCGGATGCAAACTGGCTGCGCCGCTGATAGCGCCAATCTTGTTGGCAACGTTCCTGGCGATCATCTTTTCGCCCTTGCTGCTTAAGCTCCGGTCCTGGCGAGTCCCCACGATCATCGCCCTGCCCTTGCTGGCCGTTCCCGTTATCGCCCTGATGACGCTGCTTGGATTGATGTTGCAAACGTCGTTTGTATCGTTGCATCACAACCGTGCTGAATACGAACTGGAAATCGAGAAACGCAAGAAGGAGACAGTGGCTCTCCTCAATAGGACTGGCTTGGATGTTTCCGATGAGATCTCGTTGGGCAACCTGGAGCCCGAACAAGTTGAAGAATGGGCCAAAGGAGCTTTCACCGTCTTCAGCGGAGTTGTTGCGTATGCCTTCCTTGTGATCATGTTGCTGATCATCATGCTACTGCAAGCAACAGGAATGGCGGAAAAGTACGCGGAGACCGATGAACCTGCGAACTCCGCGATTGGTCGCGCGAAGAGAATCCTCATCGATGTTCGCCATTACCTTGTTCTTAAGACGTGGATTTCCTTAATGACGGGCGCTGCGACGTATCTGTTGCTCCTGTTCTTCGAAGTTGATTTTCCCGTGCTTTGGGCATTCCTCGCCTTTCTGCTGAACTACATTCCCAATATTGGCTCCGTGCTGGCAGCCATTCCGCCTGTCATCTTGAGCTTCATCATGGATGGCGGGGGAACAGCATTCGGCGTCGCCATGGGATACCTGGTCATCAACGTCCTGGTCGGAAACATCATCGAACCGCTGTGGATGGGGAAGGGCGTTGGGCTTTCTCCCCTGGCCGTCATTCTGTCCCTCTTGTTCTGGAGTTGGGTGTTGGGCCCCGTTGGCGCTGTGCTTTCGGTCCCGCTGACGATGACCATCAAAATCGTGCTGGAGTCGGATGATGCCACAAGCCGTTTCGCGGGGTTGCTAGGTCCGATCAAAGCCGAGGCAACCGCGGAGGCTTAGGCAACAGTGAAACTTGCGGAACGACAGTCGCAGATAGAGTCCAACGGCTACTGTCTGCTGAACGGTGTGTTCTCCGCGGAAGAATGCGCACAGCTCGCCGCCGATCTGCAGCAGTCATTGACAGTGGCCGATCCGAAAATTGTGCAGCGCCGCGGTGATGTGATTTATGGCGCGCGAGATCTGTTGCGAGTTTTTCCGCCGGCGGCGCATCTCGCCCGGCGCGAGCCTCTACTCGGTCTGCTGCGGCAAGCGCTCGGTGAGTCTTACGGACTAGTTCGCGGTCTGTTCTTCGACAAGCCAGAGGGCGCTGGTTGGTCGCTGCCCTGGGATCGCGATTTGACGATTGCCGTCAAGGACAACAAATTGCCCAGCCGAGCTTTCTCGCACCCAACATTCAAAGCCGGCATTCCGCATGTCGAAGCTCCAAGTGAATTGCTTGCGGAAATGCTGACGTTGCGAATTCATCTCGACGATGTCACGGAAGCGAATGGTCCTTTGCGCGTCGCACCCGGCTCGCATCGGCTGGCAGCCGGCGCGAACACTGTGGATGGAGACGGGCAAGTCCGCACCCAAGAAATCATCTGCGCCGCCGCAGGCGATGTGTTGGTCATGCGTCCCTTGTTGCTGCATAGCAGCGCCGGTGTCGAAGATGCCGAAGCGCTCCAAAGCGCTGGCGATACAAAAGATGCCCAGTCTTATTCCGGCATCGACGCGTGGTCCACTTGGAGTTTGCGCCGCATCGCGAATTGCGTGATGGATATGGCTGGCGCGATTTCATTAGTTCGCCTGGTGCTCCGTCATTCCTGAATTGAAGGGTGAAGTTTCTACAGCTCGGTTTGGCGGCTGCGATCGCGCAAGTGCCTCACGCTCCCATTCGCGTGCAGAAAGGATATCAGCGGTCAACAGTCTTTTCGCCCGCGGCGGCGCGCAGATGGGAGGTCAAGCGAATGGAATATCCTGCTTATCAACCTCACCGAGCGCCCCCTGGAATACAGAAAATTTCACCAGTGGGCCGATGCAATATGCGCATAGAGTCACCGCATCCACGACAAAAATCAGAATTATTCCAAACGCGCCTTGCCCGGTGCGTAGCTTTTGGTGGAGATTGACTCCACGTCCATTGCCGTTCAAATGGGCACTTTTGCTCAAGGCGTTTCGCAACGTCCGGCACCATTGGTTAGAATGGAATGGCCCGGCGGCAGCAAATCCTATTCGGAGATCAACATGACCCACGATAGTGCTGGCTCGAACATCCTGCTTCCTAATCGTCGTCGCTTCTTGCAGCGAAGCGCCGCGCTCAGCGCTGCGGCGTTGGCAGGCCCCGCCATCGGATTCTTGCCGCAGGCGAACGCCGCTTGGTGGACAACGCCAGGAGCTTTCGCCGAAGAGCTCACCAAGACGCCTTACTTCACAGAAGGCCCCTTCTATCCGGACAAGCTGCCGCTGGACACGGACAATGACTTGATTGTCCTCAACGATTCCGTCACACCGGCCGTTGGCGAGATCACGCATCTGACTGGGCGAGTGCTGACAGCTTCCGGGCAACCTGTGCGTAACGCCTTTGTGGAGATCTGGCAGGTGGACAATGCCGGGGCGTATCTGCATTCCGGAACGGACAACGCGGACAACCGCGACACCAACTTCCAAGGCTATGGCCGGTTCTTGACCGATTCCAAAGGGCAATACTACTTCCGCACAATCAAGCCCGTCCCGTATCCCGGTCGCACGCCGCACATTCACTTTGGCGTTAGCCGCGGCGGACAGCGGATCTTCACTTCGCAGATGTTTGTCAAAGGGCACGAACAGAATGCACGCGACGGAATCTTGCAAAGCGTTCGAGATGAAGCCGCCAAGGCCAGCGTGCTGGTCGAATTCGCCAAACTTGAAGACTCCAAGATTGGCGAACTTCAAGCCAACTTTGACATTGTGCTCGGCATGACGCTGGAAGAACTGCCTGACGGCACACTGAAGGGCGTTGGCAAACCGGAACGATTGGGCGGCGGGCCTCGTCGCGGCGGCCGCTAACAGTCGTTACACGCGACTGTTGGCACAAATCCGATTTGCAGCCAGCTTCCGGTTTTGTTGCCAGGGCAGATACGCGCATTCAAGGTTGCACGGACGTCCTCGCTCAGTCACAGCTGGGCGATGAGGAATAGCGCGCGATCCGTGGCGACCATTCTTGGCTAAGCAGCGGCGATCACGCCACTCTGCCTGAAACTTCGCGACCAGACTTGACGCAAAGCTGGGTGCAAACCGCAGGTTTTGATCGACCATTGGCCATATTTCGCCTTGCTTGTCGAATGACAGGCATCGTGCAATTAGCTTGGCAAGGAAGTGATTTGTCCGAAACCCGAAGCCTTGTACGAGCAACTGTCTTTGCTTGCAACAAGATTCGCGCCAGGTAAGCAAATGAACATGCGTAGCTATTTGTCGTGGTCCGCAGTTTGTGTCACATGTTTTGTCGCCATTTGCTGTGCGGCGATTCACTCGAATGCGCGATCGCTTCCGGGACGGCCTCGGGTGTTGGACCGCGCGCAAGATGACGGCTCTGTACAGAAATACGAGCCTCAACTCGATCCCACTCGAATCCCTCGGCAGCCGTATCATCGATACACCACGCTGGACAAACTGGGCCGGACGGTCACCTTCTATCTTTCGGAAGAGCCAGCACAAGCAGAAGCACTGCCGTTGGTTGTTTATGTTCAAGGCTCCGGCTGGGGCTCGCTGTTCGCCAAGCGCGGTCAAACGGACCCGAATGAAGCCGTTGCTGGCCAGGGTGGCCACAGTACTCTAGCGGATATCGTGCGCGGCCGAGCGAGATTGCTCATCGTCGAAAAGCCGGGTGTGGAGTACTTAGACGTGCAGAACTCCAATCCACCGCAGCGTTTTCGAGAGGAACACACGCTGGATCGTTGGGGAGAAGCGGTCGGAGCGGCCGTTCAAGCGACGTGCAAGCTCGCGGAAGTCGACAACAAACGCGTGTTGGTCATCGGGCATTCCGAAGGCGGAATCGTTGCCGCGCGCGTCGCGGCGGAACGCGATTTCGTTACGCATGTTGCCGTGATGGCCGGAGGCGGACCAACGCAACTGTACGACATCCTGCAACTTGCGCGGGCTGGCGAGTTCTTCACACGGGTTTCTGCCGATGCCGATGAACGCGTGGCGTATGTCTTGAATTCCTGGGCGGAAATCAAAGCGGATCCGGACAACGCCGAGAAGCTATTCTTTGGCCACCCGTATCGGCGCTGGTCAACGTTTCTCGCCAGTTCCACAATGGAAGAACTCGCGCGGACAAACGCGGCGATTCTCCTGCTACAAGGTGAGAAGGATCGCGCCGTCGCGACCGAAACCATGACCATGGCACAAACCCATTTGTTGAGCAAAGGGAAGCTGGTCACGGCACGCATGATCGCTGACGCGGACCACAGCTTCAACTTACCGCCGGTCGATGGTGAGCCTGTCGACGGCTGGCAGCAAACGTTGAAAACAGCCGTGGATTGGTTTCTGGCGGAGGATGAAGAGTAATCACCACGCGAATGGTTGTGGGCCACACTCAACGTCTACAACTCAAGCCTTCGCAGTCGCAAAGCGTTGCCAATCACAGACACGGAACTCAAACTCATCGCCGCGGCGGCGATCATCGGATCGAGCCAAACTCCCAACAAGGGGTAAAGCGCGCCGGCCGCAATGGGAACGCCTGCGGCATTGTAAACGAAAGCAAAAACAAGGTTTTGCCGAACGTTTCGCATCATCGCCCGGCTGAGGCGAACAGCTTTGACGATGCCGCGCAGGTCGCCTTTGAGCAGCGTCACGTCGGCCGATTCGATTGCGACATCTGTCCCCGTGCCCATAGCGATTCCCACATCCGCGGCCGCGAGTGCTGGGGCATCATTGATTCCGTCTCCCGCCATGGCAACTGAGACGCCTGACTGCACAAGCTGCCGCACTTGCTGATGCTTGTCTTCCGGCGTCATGCCGGCGGAATAGTCGTCGATCTGCAATTGCTGCGCGACAGATGCGGCGACTCGCTCGTTGTCGCCAGTCATCATTTGCACGCGCAGTCCCAGTTCGTGCAGATCTTTGATGGCTTGCGGAGTGGAGTCCTTGATTGTGTCCGCGATTGCAATCAGTCCAACCATTTGGCCATCACGTGCAATGCGAACGACGGTTTGCCCTTGGGCTTCCAGGTCTTGCGCCGTCTGTTGCGTTTCCTCAGTGATCAAGATGCCGACATTGTCCAGAAACTTAGCCGTGCCAACGACAACTCGCAAACCATCGACAATGCCACTCACTCCGCCTCCTGTTTCCGATTGGAAATCAGTGACGGATGGAATTTGCAACTGGTGTTCTCTTGCAGCGTTGACAATCGCGTTCGCCAGGGGATGTTCGCTGCCTGACTCAACGGCAGCCGTCAAACTCAGTACGTCGTCATCGGTGAGGTCGCCGACTGATCTGATTTCCGTGACGCGCGGCTTTCCTTCAGTGAGGGTTCCGGTCTTGTCAACGATGATCGTCTGGACGTGCTCGAGTCGCTGCAAGGCTTCCGCGTTTTTGATCAGCACACCCGAGTGAGCGCCACGGCCGATGCCCACCATGACGGACATTGGTGTTGCCAGCCCCAAAGCGCAAGGGCAAGCAATAATTAGGACAGAGACGGCACTTATCAGCGCGAAAGCCAGGCGCGATTCTGCCGGGCCGAGCCAGGCCCAAAGCGCAAACGCAATGATCGCGGCAAGCACAACCGCAGGCACAAAATAGCCGGCGACACGGTCCGCCAGCGATTGAATGGGCGCACGCGACCGTTGAGCATGGCTGACAAGATCAATGATCCGCGAAAGCATCGTCGCATCGCCCACGCTCTCTGCCTGCATGCGGAACCCGCCGGTTTGGTTCACCGTGCCGCCGATCACGCTGTCGCCGGCGTGCTTGGCAACGGGCATCGATTCGCCGGTCAACATGGACTCATCCACGGTGCTTTGGCCATCGATGATAGTTCCATCGACGGGGATCTTGTCGCCGGGCTTGATGCGCAACTCATCGCCGGTTTGCACTTCGTGCAAAGGGATTTCGCTTTCTTGTCCATTGCGGATCACGCGCGCGGTTTCGGGAGCAAGCGAGATGAGTTCACGAATGGCCGCGCCCGTTTTCTTTCGCGCGCGAAGCTCCAACACTTGCCCTAGCAAGACCAGCACGGTGATCATCGCGGCAGCTTCAAAGTAGACTTGAGCCTGGCCGTTGTGCCGGAACGTGGCTGGGATGATGCTGGGCGCGATTGTGGCGACCGCGCTGAACACAAAAGCGGCGGCCGTGCCCAATGCGATCAGCGTGAACATGTTCGCATGCCAGGACTTCGCAGCGCGGTAGGCTCGCTGAAAGAATGGCCAACCCGCCCAACCGACAACCGGCGCGCAAAGAATCATTTGCAACCATTGGGAGACGCGCGCGCCCAGCCACGCATTGATCGGGATTCCGAGCATTGGGGCCATCGCCAGAACCACAACCGGCGCGCTGAACGCCAACGCGATCCAAAACCTGCGCGTCATGTCGCGGGCTTCGCCGTCTTCTTCGTCCGTGTCATCGGACAGGGTTTCCGGTTCCAACGCCATCCCGCACTTCGGACAGTTGCCGGGCGTTTCGGAACGCACTTCGGGATGCATCGGACAGGTATAAACTGTCCGCGTTCTCGGCGCGGCCGGGTTCTTCTCCAGTGCCATGCCGCACTTCCGGCACGAACCTGGAGTATCTTGCCCCATTCCTGGACACATGGGACAAATGAACCGCGCGGTTTCCGCTACATTTGAATCGAGGGTGTTTGCTGTCCGCCCGCCGCAGCAATCATGCTGTGTTTCATCCGCATGATCTTTTGCATCTTGATCTTTTGTATCGCCGCCTTGTGTGACGACGTTCAACGGCGCCATGCCTGCCGCCACCATGTCAGCAGCGAAGCCTTCGCGCTGAGGTGTCTCCTGTTCATGCTCAGAGCAGCATGAATGCTCTTCCGCATTGCCTTTGGGAGCAGCTTCTTCCTGCGCAGCGCGGAGTTTCTTATCGTTGGGGTGGGACATATTCCCATTATAGCGCAGCCATTGGGCGTTCCCAGCCGCGGCGTCTCTTTCCAATGCGTCTTGTTCAACGCACCAATCAACCGCTATTGGTGATTGGGGAGCTTGGCCAGGTACTCTTCCGGATTGGCTTCCAGAGCTCCAGTGCATCCCGCGCAACAGACAAAGACAGGGGTCTCAACGCCATCCGCTGTCTTCACCATCACTTTGATGGGCACGCCCATTGCGCCGGCTCCGAGCGGTCCGCCAGCCACGGGGCAGATGATTTGTTGTTCCGCCAAGGCGCGGTCTTCTTCGGAGAGTTCGGCAAACGACGCCGCGATCTCGGCCTTCTCCTCGTCGGACAGCTCCGGCAAGTTGATGGCTGCAGCGGAATTTGAGTTCGTTGACTGCTCAACGTCCGCGGTTTCTTCGCCGCAACCAGACAAGAACACGAATCCTAACGCGATGATGACAAGCGGGCTAACAATCTTGCGATATTGCATGTGGGAGTTCTCCCTGTAAGGACGGTTTGTTGCGCCTTCTCAAAGATTGAGATCAGAACAGAGCATGGCTGAGCCAATCGCCCCTCAGTTGCATGGCGAACTCTGTTCTCAGGCCTACTATCTTCCTACAATTCCATCTCGATCGAAAGCCCGCGATTTACGAGATTTCTTCCTGCGGCGCGTGTCGACAGTCCGAATCACGTCTCGACTCGAAATCGCTTCGATCTCCAATCTGCAATTGCCACACACCCTAGAGTGCTTGTGACTCAGAAAATCCATCAACATACGTTTGAGAATGGTCTGACGCTGCTTGCCGAGCCGATGGGCGGAGTGGAATCGGCCGCTTTCACAATTCTGCTGCCTGCGGGGGCCATCTACGACCCGGAAAATCGGGCTGGGCTGGCGGGCTTTACGTGCGAGATGGCCTTACGAGGCTGTGGCAGCCGCAACGCGCGGCAGTTTGTTGATGACCTGGAGAATCTGGGCGTCGAACACGGCGAAGGGGTTTCGGACTCTCATACAAGCTTTGGCGGAGCAACCGTCGCGGAAAATCTTCCGGCTGCCTTGGAGATTTTCGCCGATCTCGTCCGGCGTCCTCACTTGCCTGAGGACAAACTGGAACAGGGCCGGCAAGTGATGTTTCAGGAGCTGCGCGGTATTCAAGATGATCCGCCGCAGATGGCGATGCAGGAACTCAAGCGGCGACATCTGCCAGCTCCGTTTGGAAAGCCGCCATCGGGCAATGTCGAAGACGTCACGGCCATCGGCATTAGTGACATTCGCGAGTTCTTTGAACAGTCGTACCGACCCAACGGCTGCATGATTGGTTTTGCTGGGCGCATTGATTGGGATGAAACTCGCAATCTGGTTGAGAAGCTCTTTGGCGATTGGGAACCTGGGCCGGACCGAGTTGTCGCGACCTCGCCGCGGTTGGGCGGCTATGCCAATCTGCCGTACGATTCAAATCAGACGCAGGTCAGCCTGGCGTATCCCAGCGTTCCGTATTCCCACGCGGATTACTATCGCGCGTCGGCTTCCGTGGGCGTATTGTCAAGCGGAATGAGCGCACGCCTGTTTACGGAAGTTCGCGAGAAGCGCGGCCTGTGCTATTCCGTCTATGCCACATACCACTCGCTCAAGGATTGTGGTTCGGTCATTTGCTATGCCGGCACAAGCGCGGACCGCGCGCAGGAGACGCTGGATGTCACTTTGAGTGAATTGGATCGATTGAAAGAAGGTATCGAAGAAGACGAGCTCGATCGACTCAAGGCTCGCGTGCGAAGCGCTTTGGTCATGCAGCAAGAGTCGACGTCGGCGCGGACTGCGGCAATTGTTCGCGATTGGTATTTTCTTCACCGTATTCGCACGCTGGAAGAAATTGAAAGCCGGCTGGAAGCATTGACGCGCGACGATATCAACGACTATGTGGCCAACAATCCCGCGCGCGATTTCACTGTCGTGACGCTTGGGCCCAATCCCCTGGAGGTGAAGCTTGGAGTTTCGGCAGGCGACGCTTGATAACGGCTTGGAAATCGTTGCGGAGTGCAATCCGGACGCGCGCGTCGCGGCGTTGGGCTTCTTCGTGAAGACCGGCTCGCGCGATGAAACGCCGGAGCTTGCTGGCGTGAGTCACTTTCTGGAACACATGGCCTTCAAAGGAACGTCCAAGCGTTCGGCGGAAGCTGTGAACCGCGAGTTCGACGCGATGGGCGCGGAGAACAACGCCTTCACCTCCAAAGAGACAACCGCTTATTGGGCGGCTGTTCTGCCGGATTACCTGGAGCCAACCCTGGACATCCTCTCCGATATCATGCGGCCCGCGCTTCGCGTCGAGGATTTCGATACGGAGAAACAGGTCATCATCGAAGAAATCAAGATGTACGAAGATCAGCCACCGTTTGGAGCTGACGAGAAATGCGAGGAGTGGCACTTCGGCAAACATCCGCTGGGACACAATGTCCTGGGCAGCGTCGAATCAATCGAGCGACTGCGTGTTGAGCAAATGCGCGACTACTTTGAACGCCGCTACAGCCCCGGCAACATTTCACTTGTCGCCGCTGGCAATGTTGATTTCGATCATCTGGTGGAGATGACCTCGCAACGGTGCGGCGCGTGGCAGCGTTTCGAGACGTCTCGGCAAGTTGTCACACCCCCGCGCTTTCCTGGTTTTCATCAACTCAAGAAAGAGACGTCCGCTCAACAATACACGGTGAACCTCTCCGATGCCCCGGGTGCGGAAAGCGATGACCGCTTTGCGGCCGACTTGATCTCAACCATTTTGGGAGACAGTTCCGGGAGCCGGTTGTATTGGAAACTGATTGACTCTGGTGAAGCCGAACACGCCGGCTTGTATTACGTGGAATACCAAGGCGGCGGCATCTTTTGGACAATGTTGAGCTGCGAGCCGGAGAAGGCTGAAGCCAACTTGCGTATCCTGCGGGAAACGTATCAGGAAGCACTCGCGGACGGCTTGACCGAGATCGAACTCGCGCAAGCCAAGAGCAAGACCAAGGCCAGACTTGTCTTGGCGGGCGAGCGCAGCCGCCGCAGACTGTTTGCCGTGGGCAGCCATTGGATTGCCCGGGGAGATTACCTCAGCGTGCGACAGGAGTTGGACCTGGTTGATGCGGTGACTTTGGAAGACGTGAATCGCGTGCTCAATAAGTATCCTCTGACCGAATCCACAACCGTGACGATTGGCCCTGTCGAAAACATGAGTGTGGACTCATAGCCTACCTGCCCAAACCTTGTTGGCAGTTATGGACGATTTCAACCTCAACCGTTTCGTTGAAGCCCAAGCCGATGTCTATGACGAGGTTCTGCAAGAATTGCTCATTGGGCAAAAGCAAAGCCACTGGATGTGGTTTGTCTTCCCGCAACTCAAAGGCTTGGGCCACTCGCCTACGGCCAGCTTCTACGGGATTGCATCGCTAGCAGAAGCGCGTGAGTATCTGTCGCATCCGCTGCTCGGCGCTCGCTTGCTTGAATGCACACAGTTGGTCTTGGATATCGAAGGTCGCAGTGCCTATGAGATCTTCAGTAGCCCTGACGATTTCAAGTTTCGCTCGTGTATGACGCTATTTCAGGCGTGTGAAGGCCATTCGCAGTTCTTTGGTGCGGCGTTGCGCGAATACTACGACAATCAGCCCGACGAGCGCACGCTGCAGTTGCTGCAAGCTAAGTGACGCTATCACTTGCTGGGACGTAGACAATCGTTGCTATTTGCCAGCGGCGGCAGCAACGTTGATCTGCTCGCTACCATCCTCAAGGTTTGCCTGACCAGTTATTCGAGACGAGTTTACGCGGTCGCGAATCTCTCTAGGTCGATCTATTCAAACAGAGTACGCTTTGAAAACTTTTCACCTGGGCAACCGTCCGACAGCTGCGAAAAATGCACTAAGGACAACGCCAGGGAACATGGCTTCGCCGTGATCGCAAAGGTGGAAGCGCTGCGACTTGCAACCAGGTGACAATGTTGGTCCAAGGTTTGCAGTTGTCAGTTCGCAGATACCCTGCATCAACCTGGTGGCAAACCCCCAACCGGGACAACCATCACACGTGAAGCCGAAAGCGGACGCAAGGAAGCGGTTCGCACAACTGACCCAGCAGTTAACAAAGGCAAGAGCATGGAAGCTCGCATGGTTCGGTTCGCGCTTGCATTGGCCGTACTTCTCATTCCGGCCAGTTTTGCCACCGCGGCAAACTATCGCACAGCAAATTTTTTGGTCGAGGCGGACAGCCCTCAGGTCGCGCGGCTCGTCGCAGAACGAGCCGAGAAATACCGCCGGGAACTGGCGATTGAATGGCTCGGCAAGGAAATGCCCGGCTGGTCTCGACCGTGCCCGATCCGCGTGAAGGTCGGTCCGAATCTCGGCGCTGGCGGAGCAACGAGTTTTGTTTTTGACCGCGGCGAAGTCTTCGGCTGGAACATGGACATCCAAGGTCCCATGGACAGGCTGTTAGATTCTGTGCTCCCCCATGAAGTGACACACACGGTTTTTGCAACGCACTTCCGCCAGCCCTTACCGCGCTGGGCAGACGAAGGCGCTTGTACAACAGTTGAACATCAAAGCGAACGTGACAAGCAGCAGCGGATGCTGATTCAATTCTTGCAAACTGGCCGGGGAATCTCGTTCAGTCATATGTTTCGGATGAAGGAATACCCTCGCGACGTGCTACCGCTCTACGCACAGGGACATTCGCTGGCAACGTATCTCATCCAACAGGGGGGCAAGGCCAAGTACCTTCAGTTTTTGACTGCGGGTCTCAAGTCCGAGAACTGGGTTGGCGCGCTACAACAGCACTACGGATTTGAAAGCATGTCCAACTTGCAGAATACCTGGTTGGACTGGGTGGCCGCTGGTAGCCCCATCAACAACAACGGCAACGTCAGCGTGGCGTCCGCGACTGTTCCCGCTTCCGGCAGCGACGATGTCACGTACCGCGGACAAGACCCTGGTGTTCGTCTGGCAGGCACAACGAATCCCGTCCCCGGATATGGACGGCAACCGACCCCGGACCCGCGCTCCACAAACCGCAACCAGCAAGCGCCGCCGCCGGCAAACGATTGGCGGCCGACGAAGTCTCCTGAACCAGGCAACGCGCCAGGGCAAGATCCTCGGCAAGGGGGTGTCCAACCCGCCGCCAACTCAAGCAGTTCCACGACTTCGAATGGGTCCGCGAACAAAGCACCAACTGGCAACGGTGAAACACGATTGTTGTTGGAATGGTCGCGTAACCACTCACCCGTTCAGTCAAATCCGCCAAGCGACTCACAAACTCCGCCGCGAACAATTCTTCGCTAGGATCTTGCGCACGAGACCAAATCACTGTGAACACAGAAACTCCTGCTGATTTGCGAACGAACCGGCCGGGCCGGGTGACACCCTCGCGAGTTGCAATGGTCACCGTATGTCTGGCGATCAGCGGCGGTGCGCTTGTGCTCAACGTGCTCGCGAAGCCACCGCAAGGTTCGCGGCAAAACGCCTCCTTGGCTCAGCAAGACGTCCCGAAAACGGAGATCATCCGCGGAACGGGCAGCCAGCAAACAGCGGCGAACAGCCAGTCTGCAGGCCCATACATGTTGAACGGCCAGCCAGACTGGTTTGGCGACATGCAGGAGGCGGTGAAAGGAAATCAACTTTCGCTGGGCGAATTGGCTTTTTCCATTTCTGTCTTGGGCAGAAGCGAAGCCGACGAATCCACAAGCCAAGTTGCCGACTCCGCCAACTCTGACTCGATCGGCGATTGGATTCGTGGAGCCCAATGGCCAGGCGACGGCTTAGGCCGTAATGCCACCCGGTCGATGGCGGACTTTCTGGCGGCACAAGTGGAGTATGAAGCCGCGAAGAACTCGAGTAACGCCGAGGAGCAGCTCGCCCAGCTTGTTAGCGCGGCGCAGACCGCATACCAGGATCTGCTGAAAGCCCATGCGGCCGGCGAGGCAACTCCCGACCAACTTGTCATGGGCGTGAACTGGATTCTTGATGCACGACTGGAAGCGGCCGATAACTCGGCAACCGGCGCGAGTTCTTTTACTGCTGGCGAACTGAATCAAACCTTGGGCCGCGTCGCGGAAGTTTATCGAGCTACGCAAGCTGGGACCAATTCGCCGGCCTTTATCAAATCGCGGTACTATTTCTCCCGCGCGCAAGAACTCTTGGCACGCTCGGCCGGAAATCGGGAAACAGCTGGATTTGCGGCAAAGCATGCCATGCAGCACGCGCTTTCCCGTTACCGCTTGCTGGCTTCCGCCCCGATCAATCAACAGAACCTATTCGAGTTGACCGAGGCGGCAAAGAATCGTGCCGATTCGCTTGCTCGTTACGCGGCACTTCGCGGCGATCCTGCAATGGCCGCGCGGGCTGGTGCGGAACTTCAAGTCGCGGTCCAGTTGCTACAGAGCGAAGTTTCTCGTCGTGACGATTCTCCGCGGAATCGCACGCTTGCGCGGATGTTGAATACGCTCCGCTGATCAAACAGCGGTGATCGTACTCTTGCTCACTCCATGCCGCATTGGCCCTGCCCACATTGCGGCAGTCCGCAGCCGCCAGCGGGGCTATGATTTGGCTGGCAAATTGGCAGCGAAGCCGCAACGCGTCCTGGGGCCGGCACGCTCAATCGCTTCTCAACTTTCTTGGCGTGGCAATTTGGGCAGCTCGCGCGCTCGTCGCCAAAGATCAGCTCTTCAAACTCCGTCCCACATTGCGCACATGCGAATTCAAACAATGGCATAATGGATGACTCTTGGCGGATGTCTTACGAGTTGCCGTCGAAGTTGGAAATTCGCTTCCAGCGTTCAATGACGTACAACTTGTCCAGGTGGTATCGAGTTCTTACGGATGGAATGGGGCTGCGCACAGGACGCAAGAAGATCAATCCTCTTGTTTACAAGTTCTCCTTTGTGTTTGCCAGAGCAAGACTTACGCGCATCGGTTTCAAAGAAACCCAACCGTGATGTGCGACGACGACACGTTTTCCACTCCGCGCACAAAAAATTTTGAAGCGGCTTTGTCGCGAAATTCACCGAGTTTTCATGGTCTAACGAAGCGCGCGCCAGGACGTTTGCATTTCTTTGTCGCTGCGCCTTTTGACAGCTAAGCTAGCAAGCGTAGAATCACGCCCCTGGGTGACAAACAACTGGCCGCATTCGCCGCAACGAGGTCGAGAAACTCAGCGGCGGATATCGACGCGACGGACGAATCGAAGCAGCGATTCGCGGCATCTCCTTCATACCTCACAGTTTAAGTTGCGCGTGCGCTGTCTCAGCCTGCGCGCCGACGAAAAACTGGGCGTTGGGGACACAGGAAGTGATACGCGACGAAAAGGAATTCGTGTCCGCATTGCGGACGCTCTTGCGGGAGCGTGTCGGTGACATTCGTTACGAACTTTGGTTCGGCGAATCAACTCACATGGCATGTGTCGGGCAAGCGCTCTGTGTCTCCGCGCCCAACCAATTCGTCCTGGAATGGTTGCAGCGAAACTTCCGCAATGACTTGCTGGAGTGCCTGCGCGAAATCGCCGATGGGAAGCGCGGCCTGCAGTTTCAATTGGGGGACGCCCTTAAGGACGGCACGCGTGGGGACTCTCGCGAGTCTGCGCACTCAACGCAACTCGCCACGTTGAGTACAGCTTCACTTGCTGAAGCCGCGAGCTCCGCGCAACGCTCGCGCTCGCGCGCCAACATCGCGCCAAGTGACCCACAAACAAGTACTTTGCCTGCTACGGCAACTTCACGGCCTGCCAAACGCTTCGCCACGTTGGATGACTTTGTGGTGGGTGAATCCAATCGTACGGCGTTCAAAGCTGCCGAACTCATCATTGAACAGCCCGGCACGGTGTCGCCGTACTTTGTCTTTGGGCCATCTTCCGTGGGCAAGACGCACTTGCTGGAAGGCATCTGGTCACGCAGCCGCAAGTCCGGACGCACGGCCGTGTTCCTGACCGCAGAACAATTCACAACCTACTTTGTCGCGGCGTTGAAAGGGGGCGGCATGCCCAGCTTCCGTCGCAAATATCGCGATGTGGATTTGTTATTGATCGATGACCTGCAGTTCATCTGTGGCAAGCGTCGCACGGAAGAAGAATTACTGTACACGGTTGATTCGCTCGCTCGCGATGGTCGCCAGGTCATTCTCGCCGCGGACCGCCAGCCTGCGGAGTTGCCGGGCCTGGGGCCGGAATTGCAAACGCGGTTGCAAGCCGGTTTGGCCTGCCAAATGGCCTATCCGGAATTACCGGAGCGTGAAGGGCTCGTCCGTCGCTTCGCCAAACTCCGTAGCTTACAGCTAGAGGATGATGTCGTACGGCTGATTGCCGGCCGAATCGAATCTCATGCGCGAGAACTCTGCGGGGCGGTCAACAAGTTGTTCGCCCAACAGTTGGCCACCAGTGAAGAAATCAACGCCGAGTGCGTCGTCTCAACGCTTGCTGAGTCCATAAGCCGGCCAGCTCCCAAACTGCAGCTCAAGGAGATCGAGCAGGCCGTCTGCCAGGAATTTCAACTGGAGCCCAAACAATTGCGCTCATCGCGCAAGACCCAAGATGTCAGCCAGCCGCGAATGCTGGCCATGTGGCTGGCTCGCAAATACACTCGCGCCGCACTCAGCGAGATCGGCAGCTATTTCGGAGGTCGCAGCCACAGCACGGTCGTTTCTGCCCAAAAGAAAGTCAATCAGTGGGTTGAGAACGGTCAGGAGCTGCAATGCAACTCTGGCAATTGGACTGCTGACGAAGCCGTGCGGCGACTCGAATCGCGATTACGCGTCAGTTGATCTGCTTTTTCCTGCGGAAACAGGCGTTTGCTGGGCAGTGATGGCGCGAAACGCTAGGCTGGACAGCAAAGCGGGCCCTAACAGCTGAGCGTCCTGAGCTGATGCCATTTCTCGTCCTTGCACCCGAGTACTGTCGGGCGCGGCAAGAGCGTTTGCTGCGGCAAATGCAAATCCGCCGTCTGGATCTGGTCGTGGTGACCAATCCCATGCATGTGCAATGGCTCACCGGCTATCGCTGTGCACCGACGTTGTGCGTTGCCGCAGCGCTTCGCGCGGATGGCTCCTGCGTTCTTGTACATCCTGAGACCTGCCCGCCGGAAGGATTTGACGGAACGGCCGTTGCTTATCCCGCTCAGCACTTGTTCACTTTGCGCAACGATCAACTTCAGGCATGCGCAACTGCGCTGCGAGAGCGTCTGATCACATCAGCCGGGATGGCGAAGAGGGTTGGCATAGAAGGTACCACAGCCGGCCCTATCCTGCTGACCGCGTTGGGCGACCCGGTCGCCACTTGTCTCGAAAGCGAACTCTGGCAAATGCGCCGCAGCAAGTTGCCGGACGAGCTGGAATTGATGAAACGCGCGACGGACGCCACAACGGCAATGTACGACGCCGCGAAAGAAGTCATCCAGCCGGGCGCTGATGAACTCACCGTGTTCAACCGGCTGCAAGCCGCCGCGGTCAAGGAACTTGGCGAGATGCTGACCGGCACCGGGAACGATTACCAATGTAACTCCGGCGGCGGCCCGCCGCGCAACCGGCCTGCCCAAGCCGGCGAGTTGTACATCCTCGATCTCGGCCCGGCCTATCGTGGTTACTTCGCCGACAACAGTCGCACATTTGCTGTCGACGGAAAGCCGACGGATGCCCAACTCGCTGCTTGGGAAAAAGTCGTGTCGGTATTCGACATCGTGGAGAGAAACGTCAAGCCGGGCACGCGCTGTCGCGAACTCTTTGCCGAAGTGTCCCAAATGTTGAACACGTTTCTGCCTGACGGATTTCCCCACCACCTTGGGCATGGTTTGGGGCTCTTTCCGCATGAGCCGCCTTACCTGAACTCACATTGGGATGACGTATTCCTGGATGGTGATGTCTTTACCGTCGAACCGGGCCTGTACGGACCGGAACTCAAAGCAGGCATGCGGATCGAAAACAACTATCGCGTGACCGCCACAGGCGTTGAGTTGTTAACGCCGTATCCG
>CALJLD010000207.1 GCA_937982665.1 uncultured Planctomycetales bacterium | reverse complement strand
GCTTGTCCGTACAGCCGGTGACAAAGAAGGAGTTTGAAACCGTGTTGAAACTTGCGGCAACTTCGGCGAGTTGATTTGCCGCTTGAGCACTGCGTTGGAAATGCTCTGTGGTCTGAAATTCAGTCGGTCGACTCCGTTACTGGCCTTCAATCCGGTACAGCGCTTCGGTCGTCCGCACATAGATCTCTTTGCCCACGGCCGCCGGCGATGCTTTGATTGGGGCAGGCAGTTCATTCTTGCTGACAAGTTCAAACGTCCTGCTTGCCTTAATGACGGTGGTCTCGCCTTTCTCGTTGCAGAAATAAATGTGGCCGGCAGCGTAAATGGGCGAGGAGGCAAAACTTCCGCCCAAGCGTTCTGTATAGAGCGTCTCGCCGGTCGCAGCTTCATAACAGGTGAGTACCCCGCGGTCCGAGGCGACATACAGCCGACCATCGACATATATCGGCGAGGGACGAGTGGGTGCCTGGCGATCGGATGACCACGCGACATTGGTCTCGGTCACATCGCCGTTTCCTCCCGGACGGATGGCTAGCAACGTCGCCCGAACGTATCCGGTGCTGACAAATAACAAGTCATCGCCGAAGACTGGCCGCGGAACATTGGAGAAGCCCTGCGGATAAAGAACCTTCCAAAGTTCGTCGCCTGTTGCGGGATCGTACGCGGCCACGTGCATGGCGCCGGGGCTAACCAGTTCCCGCCGTCCATTCGCTTCAATCAAAAGCGGCGTGGAGTACGCTTTGTTCATGTCCATATTGGATGCAGGCGGAACGCTGCGGTCGGCCTTCCAGGCGATCTCACCTGTCCGCTTGTCAAGCGCGGCAACATACCGTACATCCTGACCATCGCAATTGAGAATCAGCAAATCATCAACCACGATGGGCGAACTCCCTGGCCCTTCTTTGTGATCCAACACCAGCTCGTGGTTTCTCCACAACACTTCGCCGGTCACGCTGTTCAGGCAGGCCGTGCCCATCGTCCCAAAGCAAACGAAAACGCGATCGCCATCGATAACCGGTGTGGGCGAAGCGTAGCTGTTGGTCACATTGATCTTGGGAGGGTTCAACTCGGCGAATACTTTTACGTTTTGGACGATATCGCCAGAAGCTCGATCAATGCACAAAGCATGAAGTGAGTGCCCTTCGTCAAGCGCGGTGGTCAACCAGATGCGATCACCGGAGATGACCGGCGACGAGAATCCGCTGCCGGGGATGTCAGCCTTCCAAGTGATGTTCTCGGTCTCGCTCCAAGAGGTAGGCGCGGAAGTTACGTTGGCATGCCCTTGCCCGTTTGGTCCGCGGAACTGAGGCCATTCATCTTGCGCGAATGCCAAACCACCGCAGCATGCGAACCAGACAACCAACGCGGGAATGAGATATGGCAAGCGGCAGCGATGCTCGTGAAACATGTTCGGTCTTGTTGAGTCTAGAGTGGAGATTCTGTCCCGATTTCGGCTAGCGCTCACTGGGAGCTGTCGCCGGGAGCGAAGTGCCAGTGTGGTTCATTGCGGCCGGTTTCGCAATTCCGTACCTGTCTTGCAGGCTGCTCAGTCGCGCACGAATGCGCCGCGCCGCTTGCTGCAATAACTCCCTGGCAGGCGGAGCATCTGGGCGATAAAGGGCAGCTTCCGCGGCTTGCGTGATTTCGGTATCGAAGAACGCCGCGCCGGGGATAACCGGCCGGGGAACCTGATTGGGGCTGGCCGCCAATTCAACAAACGCGCTGAATTCGGGGTACTTTGCCAGATACGCTCGGAATTCTGGCTGATCTACCACCTGCTGCGAAGCCGGAATCCAACCACCGGAAGCTGCCGTCTGTGCTGCATCTGTTTCAAAGCCGCCAAAGCCGCTCCAGAACTTCATAAATGCCCAGGCACCTTCCGGGTTCTTCCCACCGCGAGGAACGACAAAGAAATTTCCATTCACCCAACCGGCTTCTGACAATCCATCCTCAGGCGGCGGAAGCGGAATGACGCCCCAATTCATCGGGACCTCTCCGCTCGCGCGCGCGGCCTCGGCCGCTTTTTCCATCTCCTCAACACGCCACTGACCGTCCATCAGCATGGCATAGCGACCTTGCAACAGCGGGAAAGCCGCGCCTGCCAACGCCTGATCTCCCTTGCGAAAGGCCGAGACTTGTTCCGCGCCATAGTCTCGCGCATAAGACTGCATCCACTCCAAAGCGCGGACAACTTCATCGCTGTCGACGAGCACCTCGCCGGTTTGCTCGTCATAGAACCTCCCACCGAAGACAATCCCCCAAGCCCAGAGTCGCCGTGGATCGGGAAGATAGCCAACGTGGTCGCGCTGACCGCGGAGGGTTGGCGGCGCGATGGTTCTCGCCATCCGGTCAAGTTCTTCCAGCGACTGCGGAGGGCCATCAAAGCCAGCGTCTTGCAGCATGTCCAGGTTGTAGTAAAGCGCGCGAATATCCAATCCGTTGCACAACGCAAACAAACGTCCGTCGTAAGTTCCTAGCCGTCGCGCCGAGGGAAAAAGCCAACTCTGCAATTGAGCAACTTCATCTGGCTTGGCGATCTCGTCCAAAGGCACAATCGCCCCCCGTGCTGCCCAATCGCCAATCACGGGATCATCCTGGTTGAGCAGGTCCGGCGGATCTCCGCCAGCCACGGAAAGAAAGAACTTCAGGTCCAGGTTCTGTCCCGGCATCGCAATCGCGCGGACGAAGTGCTCATTTTGACTGGCATTGAAGCGCGCGACGATGTCATCCACGATTTCGCGATGCTTGCCGCCCCAGAAATGCCAGAAGACAACTTCTTGTCGATCGGCCGGAACTGACCGTGAATCTTCGGCCGAACCGCCGGAGAACAACAACCTCGTTAACGCTGCCACAAGCAACAGCCCTGCTACGACTCGTACATTGATTGCTTTCATGCTCCTGCCCCTCCGTAATGAACCCAATGTTTGGCGGAACGAAACAAGGCCGCCGTGCTGACCAGTACGACCAGGAACAGCACCCAAGCGATGGCCGATGCGTAACCCATCTCCAGGTCTTTGAACGCGGCAAGAAACAGATAGAGCGAAAGCACCATGCTGGAACCGGCTGGTGCTCCCTGTCCTTCGCTGACAATGTAGATCTGCGTGAACGCTTGAACGCCGCCAATGATCCCCATCACAAGGTTAAAAAAGATCACAGGCGAAAGCATAGGCAAAGTCACGTGGCGAAATCTCCGCCAGGGTCCGGCACCGTCCAACTCGGCAGCTTCGTAAAGGCTCTTAGGCACTTCACCCAGTGCGGCCAGGTAAATGATCATGAAGTTGCCGACGCCCCAGACATGCATCAGCGTCAGCGCATCTTTGGAGCCAAAGCCGCCTGTTCCTCCAATCCATGCCGGCAGCCAGGCGGCTTCCGCCACGCTGTTAAACCAGCCTGGTCCCCCCAGTCCAAAGTTGCGCAGCACGGCGTTGACGATGCCCGCCTGCGGGTCCAGCAGCCACATCCACAACACGCTTGACGCGGCAACAGGAACGACAGACGGCAGGAAGAACAACGTGCGATAGACAGATTGCCCTCGAATTCGCCACGAGAGCATTACGGCCAACCCAAGTCCCGCGGCAATGGAAAGCGGCACGGAGATCAGCACGTAGTAGCCGGTGTTCCACATCGCCTGACCGAAGCGGTCGCCGGCAATCAGCTCATCCGCAAGGCGTTGATAGTTGGCCAGGCCTGCATACTCCGGTGGCGAGAGCATGTCATATCGACAGAAGCTCCACACGAGTGATGCGATGAACGGATAAAGAATCAACAGCCCAAACCCGCACAGCCAAGGGCTGATGAACACCGGCGGTGTCAACTTCTGGCGAAGTGCGGGCATGGGCTGCTGCAGCGAAATACCAACGGCGGGTTAGGGCAGGACTGCATCATGACAGTGCAATCCTTGGTTGGGAACCCGTTGGCCGTCAACTGGTGGATCGCAGGCTATTTTCGTTTCAGCAGAATTTTTCTGGCTCGCGGCGTACTGATCATCAACTCAAGCGCTTTGCCATCCTCGTACTTTAGTACGTCTAGCCGCACGCCTGTGTCTGACATCAGCAGTTCCTTGGAAACAGCCATGAACGGTGCGACGTTGATCTCCATGCTGTCGTCGTTGAGCTCGAGCCTCCCGTCGACCAGATCAAATTGCACATCGGCTCCAACTTCGTTGCTCGTGTAGATACCTGCCAGCGATTCGACAAAAGTTGCCGGCGGCGGGTCGATTGCCAGTGCTGTATAGCGCTTTGGTTTCCCGCCCGCAATCTCAACGTCGACGACGCGCGTCCCTCCGTCTGAGCTTAGCTCCGCAATGACGGGGATTGCGCTGTTGATCGACTCAAAGCGGCTCTCGCTTTTTGCCTGAATCTCAACCTTATAGAAAAGCGTCGTCAGATGACTTTCTCCAGTAGGACGTGTGCTGTAGATCAACAACTCGTCATCCTCAGATTGAAACAGCGCAAAGCCGGGCGGAGGTTTGATTGCTGAGGGTTCCGGTTCTGCACCGAGTTCATCGGCCAAATAGATATCGGCGACTGCGAATCCCAGTTCCGTTGCATCGGCCGCGCTCGAGTTGGCCAAGACAATGATAGATATGTCTTGGTTGGGAAATCGCATCAGCAAGCTGCTCGAGCCAAAAGAGCCGCCAAAGAGTGCGGCAACAATCGGAACGCCGCGGTATTCTCGGGACATCAACCCAAATGCATAGGGTCCAATCATGGGCGATTGACGCTGATCCTCCGACAACAATGGCGGTGTCTGGAGTTGTTGGAGCAGTTCGGGAGTCCCCCAGTTGGCCGACTTGAAATTCCGCTGCCAAAGCAGCAAGTCATCGACCGTCGAATATACTCCGCCCGAGCCAGGCAGGCAGAGTTTGGACTCACGTGGGCGAAAACCGCCAGGAGCATTCTCATGACCGCTGGCCAAATTTGGGATGACCTGATCGACCGCATCACGAAACTCAGTGTGCTCCATCCCCAGCGGTGTGAAAATCCGCTCGTCAGCGTATTCGCGCAGTGAAGAGCCGCTGACACGTTGAACAATCTCCGCCAGCAAGAAGTAGTTCGTGTTGGAGTACAGAAAGTCGCTGCCGGGCTCAAACTGCAGCGACTCTTGCCGGCAGACCAGGTCCATGACTTCCTTAGTCGTGACCTCAGCGTCCAAATCTCGCTTCGCTAACATCATCAACTCAAACATGTCGCGCAGCCCGCTGCGGTGATGGATTAAGTGCGAGATCGTGATTTCCATCCCATAATCAGGCAA
This sequence comes from uncultured Planctomycetales bacterium, assembly GCA_937982665.1. Classification (GTDB taxonomy): domain Bacteria; phylum Planctomycetota; class Planctomycetia; order Pirellulales; family S012-138; genus CALJLD01. The sequence goes on along the minus strand of CALJLD010000207.1, from coordinate 18,483 downwards.
CTCAGTGATGTACTTGCGGACATCGTCATTCAAGTCAAGTTGGCCACGGTGCGCGAGATCGGCCACGCACGCGGCAGTGAACTGTTTGGAAGCCGACGCGAGATTGAACCGCGTGTCCCGCGTAATCGGTTCACCGCTTTCAATATTACGTAAACCAAAGGTGGCGAAGTACAGCAGGTTATCGCCTTGAGAGATAGCAACGGCCGCGCCGGGACTCTCGCCATCCCAAGCGGAAAAGAGTTTATCCACGCGGTCGCTGCGTTCGTCCGCAACGGCGGCGAAACACATCGACGTAGAACACAACGCGCACAGTATGGCAGAAAGTAAATTCCGGCGAACGAACATAGTCTTGGTCTCCAGGGTCAAAATCGAGCAACAACAAAAAGGTGGTTGTGGGGACCTCTTCGCGCCGCAATCACTCACTTGATTTCAAATAGGCAACGTACATGCGAGTCAGTTCGTGTAGCATGCGATCAGATTCCGCAGATCCGTAGGCCATCCGCTTCACTCCGAACAGCGAGAAATCGCGCAGCGCCGCGGAAATGACGCGCACACCGAACATTGCCGCCTCCTCGGCATTCGGATGACATATCTCGCTTGCTCGTTCCATCAGCAATAAGGTGAGCCGCCCGTGCGCGAATGTGTTGAACTCACTCACGGCCTGACCCAGAGGCGAATTCCTTTCTTCGCGCGCTCGCTGAATGACCTGGCGGACGATCACACGATGTTTGCAGAAGAACCGCATGGCGACATCGAAGTACGCCCGAATCACTTCGGCGATCGGTCTTCCTTTCCACCGCTCGACTTTCATCGCCTCGTCTAAGACGCGTGTGGCCTTGCGCAGGCAATCGTCATAAAGCGCGGCCAAGAGCGATTCCTTGCTGGGAAAGCGGGCGTAATATCCGCCGACGGAAACGCCTGCCGCTTTGGCGATTTCCGCCACAGAAACCTCAGCCAAGGGACGCGATTTCAGCAATTTGCCGGCCGCGCGCAGGATCTGCCGTGTAGTGGAACGGCTGCGTTCCTGCTTCGGGCGGTGGAGCCAGGTGGTTGACATCTGCTGGGTACGCGTCGACTGAATTGCACTAATAAGAATGCGAATCGTATTCGGATTATTGCACCACAAATGGCGGCAGTCAATTACTTTTCCCCGCACTTACCGCCGTGCATTCCCTACCGTCCTCAATTCTCGCTGGTTTCCCGATGGTGGAAATCTTCGCAAGAATGGCTTCCTGGCCATGAACAACTGGTTGTCGATCGAAGCCTGCTAAGGAACGCCAGGAGATTCTGGATTCGTTCTCAAGAAGTTTCTATCCTGCATTGAGGCTCAAAATGGCCGCTGCATGGGCGTTTTGCCACTTCAGCCACAATCGGCAACGCCATCAATGGCGAACGGACGGGACAGAGCATGGGTGCTGAAAAACAAACCGCATATGTCGTCACTTGTCCACGTTGTGACACGCGGAATGCCTATTCCACATCCGTTGCCGGCAAGGACGTCCGCTGTGATCTTTGCGGAACACGATTCACGGCACCCAAGGCCGTCAAGCGGCAGCAGAAAGCAGCCTCCCGCAAAGCCAAACAACTCGGCGGCTCCGGCCTGGAGAAAGACGCCTCTGCCGGGCAAAAAAAGTCCGCAGACACGCGGATGTTCGCCGTGGAATGTACATTGTGCGGCACGCGAATGGCGTTTCGGGCAGAACATGCAGGACGCCGGGCAAGATGTCCCGATTGCCGGACACAGTTGACGGTTCCCCAGCCGCCGCCTTTACCCAAGAAGACGGTGACCACAACAGAGTCCTACGCGGTTTCTGACGAAGAACCGCCGACGCCGCCCCACCTTGAGCATGCCGCAGCCGGCTACTCGTACATCCCTCGCGCCGGTGAAGCTGGCCCGCTCTTCTCCGAGGACGAGATTGCCGAACCCGAGAAGGACGAGCACGCACCAGCGGCAAAGCGGCGGCAGTCTCCAACTCACAACGATCCCGACGTTAGCTCTTGGGCAGCGCCATTGCCATCCTCGCCAACAACGTATTCAACGCATCCGCCGGATGCGCCTCCGTCAACGTCGCCAAATCAGCAGGGCAGCGCTTCACGCTGGAAGAACGAAGTCCCCGCGCCGGCACCGCAGCAATCGAACTTTGACCCCCACGCGCATTCTCGCAAGCCGCCGAGGGAAAAGCCTCAACCAGAACATCCGCGCAAGAAAAAGCTCAGCCGAGCGGAACGCAACACACAACGCATTGCACAGCAACGAGCCGAGGCTAGTCCGTATGCCGATCCGCGCAACAATCCGATCCCCGCTGCAGTCAGATTTCCGATGATCAACGGCGTCTACACGATGCCATTTCACGGTCAGTCATTGCTGCGCTGGTTTGTGCTCACGTTGCTGCTAGGCCTTTTTGGCGGTTTCCTGGCGTTGACCATTTACTTGGTCGGAAAGTTTCCGCCAACGGTCTTCTACATGATCCCAGGATTGGTCCTGTTTGGATTACTTGCTGGCGGGTATGCATCGGTATGTGTGCATGCCGTTGCCGTAGATACAGCCAACGGCGCACGCGACGTTGATGGCTGGAGCGACATGGATTGGCGAAACTGGGTGTTTGCGTTCTTCCAGTTTGCGATCGCCGGAATGTTGATCTTTGCGGTGGGCATGCTGCTGGCAAGACTGACCGGGGCTCCGCTGGAGTGGCAGCGGCTGATCGCAGCCTATTTCGTCGCGATTTTCCTGCCGGTCTATTACGCGTCATCGCTCTACGAGAACACCTATGTCATCATCATTTCGCGCTTTGTCGCTCGTAGCTTACTCTCGGTGCCGCACGCCTGGCTGTCGTTGTATCTTCAAAACACGGTGCTCTTGTTTGCGTTTGGATTTGGGTTCGTTCTGCTGCGCGATGTCTCCGCAATCACCGCATTAGCGCTGGCTTGCCCGCTCCTGGCGGCGTTCGTGTTCATTTGGGCGCGGTTGATTGGACGTGTCCTGTGGGTGGCCGGCAAGGCGGCATTGGCGACCGCCAACCAGGACTAGCAGCCGGTCTGCTCCACAGAATCACGGCAAGAACTTCGCAAATTCCGCGGAAATCCTTACCCAACGCCAACCTTGGAATTAGCCTGAAAGGAATGGCTTCCTTCCTGTGCAAACTCGGGCGTCTGAGAGTTCGGCAATCCTGCGTCGTCCTGGTTGGGCTGGCATTTGCTTGCTTGTCTGCGGAATCCCAGCTGCGAGCGCAAGAGCGAATCTACGGCGCGGCGATCCCGTTTGCGGAAAGCTACGAACGCGGTGCTCGGGTCGATAAACAATACGCGGATGCCATTCCCTTTGGTGTGTTGCCGTATGGGCTGGGCTGGCCGGGGCGCGGTCCCGGGTATGGCGGCCCCTGGTATCGCGGGTTCGGTTGGTATCCCGGAATTGCTCCGTATGGCGCGTTGGGTTGGTATGGCTCCGGTCTCTATTCTGGCCGCGGCCTTGCGTTGGGTGCCAGATACGCACCGTTCGTGGCGCAGCCTTCGCCGAACTATGTCTGGCCCTACGAATGGAGTTATGGCCCTTCACCGTTGGGCCCAACACCCACGGGTCTCGTCCCTGCGCCAGATCCTTGGGTGCTCCCCTTTGCGCATCAGCAAGAACCGCGCAGTTTGGGACCAAGAAGATTGTTTTGGTGATCCCAGCCGAAACCTGCCGCCCAACTCGATCATCCGCCGAAGCTGAATCCACGCTATCTCTTAGCGCTATTCTCTGGACGGCGACCAAGGTGTCGTCGACTCAACTCCCACGTCCGGACGGGGCTGAGTATGACTGCCAACCGTTTGATCCAGCGCGTTCACGGTTGTCTCGTCCATATCGGCGAATGCGGTCGTGTTGGTCCCCCCACCGCTATCAGGCGTTGCGGGGATCGAATAGCCGCTGTCTTCCTGACCATAAACGATCTCGCGCGCAAACATCGTCGACATTCTCTCTTCCAGCGCATCGAAATCCGGGAACAGTTTACAAGCAAGTGCGGGACCTTGCGCTTGCTCTGGTAAGTCAATGTCGGCAAATTCGCGCATCATCGCAATCCGCGCGCCAGTAGGTGGGTGCGAATCCCAGAAACTCGGCCGTTCTTCTTCTTCTAATCGTTTGAGCAAGTACTGATAGCCGTCATCGCTGAACTCCTGCCAAGATTCGCGAAACGCACGGAACAAGCCTCGCCAGTTGTTCAAATCGTGATCCGCGCCGCAACTCGCCACGGCGATATGGAACTGGTGAGGAATCTGCCATTCTTTGAGCAGAGTTGTCGCTGCGAGATCTCCACCAAAGGCCATCGCGCTGGCAACGTCAGCCAACATTTCCTGACGTCGAATCAGCGGCGCGGTCAATGGCCGCATCGCCGCCACATACAAACGAGACAGCAAATAAAGCGGATTGAGCCACCTCCATTTGCTATCCGCAACCGATTCCGCGCCCGCCTCCAAAGACTCTAAGAAGCGAAAGACAAAGACACTCATCCGCGTGTCTCCCGCCCGAACGTGCGCCAGCTCGTGCGCCAGGATGACGTCCAATTCGCGACACGACATCACGCACAAGTGCGGCATCCCCAAGACCAACACCAGCTTGCGGTCCGAGAGAATTCGGAATCGCCGAACTTCAACCGCGTGGCACTGGGGTTCCGGCGTAACGCGAATCTCATCCGGAGGCGGCGCGCCAATCCGCTTCGCAACAGCCGCAACCCGCTCAAACAACTCGGAGTATCGCTCCGGAGCAAGGGCCAACCCAAACAGGGCGTCCTGATCATTCTCGTCGTGCTGTGCCGTAATCAGTCCTTTGAATTGCGACCAAATCAAGGGCAGCAGCGGGAACAGCATCACGAGAGTTGCCAAGAGCCATAATCCATGCATCAACCAGGATCGGCCGCTATTGACGTCCGTGAACACGCGGATTAGTTGAATTACCCCATTTCCAGCCAGGCAAAGACACAGCGCTAGCGCGAGCGCATAGTACGAGATCATCACCAGGAACAATGCCAGGTGATAGGCCCAGAGTTGGATGACGCTTTTTCTCGGGAGATCAAAGCGACCATCCGCCGCCGCGAGTGCTTTGCTTGCACCCATGTGGATCAAAGAAACAGCGAAATGCGCAGACTGTTTGGGACGAGAACTTTAGCACGAGGGTCCAGCGACATGGCCACCGCAAACCATGGCGCTGCTTCTCTTTAGGTTACCACTCCCATTGCAGGCCGAGAAACACATTTTCGATTCTGGATGGGTTTTTGGAAAGGAAAACCGCGCACGATGCCGGTTTCGCAATTTGGTGTGGCGGTTTTGCAGTCAACTCATTACGCCTCGACATCAATGCCAAACCTCAATAATACCGCCGCAACATCGGCCACTCCGATCTCGTACGCTCCAATTGGATTCTGCGGTATCAGCAACTCTCGCAATGGTAGCTGCTTGTCACGCAATCGCGCGGCGAGTTCAAAATCTTGAGCTTCGATCGCCTGCTCCTTCCGCGACTGCAGGTCCTCGATGCGTTCAACGGCGGCGACCTGCTGGGCCGTTAACACGGAATAGGCAATTCGCTCAATCACGTATTCTGCACAGTCACGCAATAAATAACCTTGTCTGGGAATCTTCCGCCCAAGCACACGCAAGTATCTCAATGTCCGCGGTGGAAATCTAATGAGCACATGCGGCGAATTGAAGCACAAAGCCGCGCGGTACAGCGACAGATCCGCAAAGCTCTCCGGAACTTCGCTTGGATCAATCGAGATGGGGATTGGGTTGACCATGCGCTCTGCCGAGATTTCGCGCAGAAAGAAAATCGCCGCCAGCTGCTTTCAGTTTGCCTCCGTCAATCCTCAAACGCAACAACAGCCAGGGACCACACTTTCGCGCGGTCCCCGGCTGGATTCAACACAAACAAGCCGCGGCGCGGCTAGTCAATCACGCGCGTGACGACGCCGGAACCGACGGTGCGGCCGCCTTCACGCACGGCGAAGCGTAAGCCTTCGTCGAGCGCGACCGGCTGACCAAGCCGGACGTTCAGCTTGACGCCGTCGCCTGGCATGACCATCTCGGCCGCATCGGCAATGGTGACGCCTCCATTCACGTCCGTCGTGCGGAAGAAGAACTGAGGGCTGTAGCCATCAAAGAACGGCGTGTGCCGTCCTCCTTCTTCCTTGGACAGGACGTAAACCTCGGCCTCAAACTCGCGGTGCGAGCCTTGCGAACCGGGAGCGGCAAGAATTTGACCACGGCGGATCTCGTCCTTGCCAACGCCACGCAGCAGACAACCGACGCTTTCGCCGGCGTAGCCAGCTTCCTGAACGCGGTTGAACGACTGCACCTCGGTTACGATGACCGCGCGCGGCTGTTCGTCCAGGCCGACAATCTGCACCGAGTCGCCGGCGCGAACCGTTCCGCGTTCGATCCTGCCTGTGGCGACGGTCCCGCGTCCTTCGATGCTACAGATCTTTTCGACCGGCATCAGGAACGGCAGGTCCGTCTCGCGCGGTGGATCCGGGATCGACTCGTCGAGCGCTGCCAGCAACTCATCGATGCAGGCCGTGGCTGCCGGATCTTCCGGGTTCTCCAAAGCGGCCATGGCGGAACCACGCACAAAGTGGACCGCATCGCCAGGGAAACCGAAAGTCGAGATCAATTCACGGAGTTCCAGCTCCACAAGTTCCAGCAACTCGTCATCCTGCACCAGGTCGCACTTGTTCAAGAACACAACCAGGTGCGGCACGCCCACCTGTCTGGCCAGCAGCAAGTGTTCGCGCGTCTGCGGCATCGCGCCGTCAGCGGCGGAGACCAGCAACACGGCGCCATCCATCTGCGCCGCTCCTGTGATCATGTTCTTGATGTAGTCCGCGTGTCCCGGGCAGTCGATGTGCGAGTAGTGCCGGTTGGCCGTTTCGTACTCGACGTGCGCAGCGACAATTGTGACTGTCTTGTTCTTGTCACGGACAATTCCGCCTTTGGCGATGTCCCCGTAAGACTTTTCCTGGGCCAGACCGCGCAGGGACTGAACGCGGAGAATGGCCGCCGTTAGCGTGGTTTTGCCATGGTCGATGTGACCGATGGTTCCCACATTCACATTGGGCTTCTTGTTGTGCATCACTGTCTTGGGCACGAGAGACCTCCTCGTAAAGAAAAAAGAAACGAAACAGAAAGAGCAACCACAAACACCGGCTCCAGCGAGCAACTCCTTGCCAGGGAGCGATCGCGCCGAATGTTGCAGAAAGCCGTTTCAACGAGTGTTCGAGCGCAGGCTGACCGCAGAACGCGGACAGGCCACGGTTATGAGAAAGACAGTACGGGCATGGGAAGGTTCGCCGCGGAACTCAATGCCAAATTACTGCTCGTCCGTATGAGCATCTTGAATCATCCATCGCCCGATAAGCGATAGCTGGCTGAACGGAAGAGCGCTAGCCAAAGCTTGCAATGAGTTCTTGAAGGCAGTTTCGGCGTCGGGGTCGAGTGCGCAGATGTTGTTAATCGCGAACTTCTCACCGTCAGCAAGGTAAACAGCAACCTCCAGGCCACCAAATACTGTTCGCGAATCAGCGATAATGGGTGCCGGCACCGCTACAGCGCTGCTCGCCAACAGGATGCGTTCACTTTGGTTATCCGTTACCTCGACTGATTGCCGTTCAACTTGGAGAACGCAGCGCTCCGCCACAGAGACGATGCCGGAATCCACGACGATCCATAGCTCATCGTAGAACGGCGTGGGCACATGCTCCAAATAGACAACATCTGAAGCTTCCATCTCCCGGGAGAACACCTTCCTAAAACGCGCTGCAATCTCGTCGCGTGAGGGCAATGGTAGCATTTGTCCTCCCAGGGCAGGCCCGAGGCGTAAATCGAATCGCAAACTAATACAATATAGCTAGGCCTCTTTGACTGTGCGTGCGGGGCATTGCGTCATGCATGAGCGCGGGCTGGGGCTGCGTCTCGTGCGATCAAATTCTGGAATTTCCGGAATCCTGACGCAAACTCCGTCTGGCCGAGCGTCTTACTCTTTGAACACCCCGCTGCACGCTGAGTCTCGACAAAGCAGCATCAACGGTTTCCCCACCATGTCTTCAACAATCGAGCCTGCTGACCGAACCAACCCGCAGGGCGAAGCCGCGCCTCAGGCGTCTCCGGCTGAGACTTCTGACGGCGACCTGCTCCGCAGCTTCCACCGCTGTGGCGATGAAGCGGCCTTTGGGCAACTTGTCGCGCGGCATACACCCATGGTGTTCTCAGTTTGTGTATCCGTGCTACAGAATCGGGCGGACGCGGAGGATGCCTTTCAAGCTGCGTTCTTTGTGTTGGCCAGAAGATCGCGGAGCATTCAGCAGCGGAAAGATATTTCGGCATGGTTGCACAAAGTGGCGCTCCGTTGTGCGTTGACGGTCCGCCGCCGCAAGTCTCCGCAGTCTTCCGCGCCTTTGCCGCCAGCGGACGAGTTACCCAAGGATGAGTTGGAAAAGATTTCCACACGCGCCAGCATGACCCTGCTGCACGAACAGCTGGATTTGCTGCCGGCGCGCTATCGAACCCCATTGATTTTGTACTACATGCAAGGGGCGACACGCGAAGAAACTCGCGCGCGTCTCAGCTTGACTGAAGCCGCGCTCAAATCACGACTCGAGCGCGGCAAACGAATGCTGCGACGCAGACTCACTCAGGCAGGCTTTGCCGCAATTGGGCTGGTGGCCTTGCTGCAGACCGCATCAACAGCCTCAGCGCAGTTGGCTTCGCCTGCTCTTCAACAATCAACCGTGGCCGTCGCTTTGCAGGTGAAGCAAGCCTGGGCGGCTGCCGTTCAATCTTCCGCGGGAGCCAATTCGGCCATCCCCGTAGCTCAAGGAGTGCAACAAATGATGATATTGGGTGCCAGTTTGAAAGGTTTCGTCGTTGCCGTGGTCGGCTTTGGAATCGGAATCGCCGCAATGGCGCCATTTGGCAACGCGGCCTTGGTTTCGGATTCGCCAGCGGCACACATTACACAACTCAATCCTGACAACAACGCCGCGCACGATGACACCGAACAAACAGATCCCGTAGCGGTCACGGTCCGCCAAGAGCCGCCTGCCCAGGAACCGGACGTGAGCCAAGAGTACTGGACGCAGATGGCCCACGCTCGCTGGCAAGCCGAACGCGCGCAGCCAACTTGGGATCTTCTGTGGCAGGCACAAGGCAAGCAAGACCCGCCAGAGCTAGAACCAATGGTTTGGGACCTACATTGGGATGTGCGTCCACAGCAAGATTCGTTGCCCAGGGAGCCGGTCACATGGGACCTGTTGTGGCGCCCACAGCAAGATCAAGGCTTGCGCGAAGTTGTCGACTTCGTGAACTCAGAAACAACAACCGTCAGCGCGCTGCAAGCTCGCATCAAGCAGCTTGAACGCGAGTTGCAGGTCTACCGTCGGCTCTTCGAGCTCGAGCAAGAAAACGCTCAGCTGCGTGAGCAATTGCGTCAGTCCGACAACTAATCAGCCTCCGGTCAAGGCGGCAAGCCGCTTCTCCATCGCCGCGGCTTGCTCGTCTTTGCCGACCTTGCGGAGAATAGCCGCATAGTTCCGCAACAGGTTGCGCAGTCGGGCACTATCTTTCCCAAAGGCTTCTTCCTGAATGGTGAGCCCCTTCGCATAGAGGGCCAGCGCCTCGTCCGTTTTGCCTTCTTGCATCTCAAGCGCGGCGAGGTTGGTCATCACGCCCACCGTATAGACCGGATGGAGGTCAGCTTGAGCATTCCAAATCGTCATCGCGCGAGCAAAGATCTCCCTGGCGCCTTCAAGATCGCCCTGCTGAAGACGAACCGACCCCAAGTTGCCCAGATGCTTGGCCGTTTCCGGATGGTCAGCCCCAACGGCTTCTTCAGAGATCTGCACCGCCTCAATGAAGATCTCCTCGGCTTTCTCGGATTGACCTTGCTGCATGTAAATGGCGCCCAGGAACTTCAAGGCCGTGGCAACGTTGGATCGTGCTTCGTCCAACGCCTTGGTGTGAATCTCGTAAGCCTCGCGGGAAAGGCGTTCGGCCTCGTCAAGTTTTCCGATCTGAATCAGGAAGGTGGCGAAGACCAGCTTGGTGCGAGCCTGGCGTGTGTCGCCTTCGGGAAAGATCTCCGCGGCGATTTTGAGTGCTTCATTTCCGGCCCTTTCGGCCTCTTCAAATTCCCCGCGCGTATTGTGCTGAGCAAGCAACTCCAACTTGGCCTGCCAACGAGCAACATCCTCCGGCTCTTGCGGACCCGCGCTGGCCAAAACGAGCAACAATGAGCAAAGCAATGGCGAGGCAAGCATGAGAACTCTCCAGCAGCAAAGTTGAGCAGAAAAATAGACCGATGTGTTTGAAAACTTTGTGTTGAAAAATTATTATAAATTTCAATACATGCCGCCGCAAGCGAAATCCACACGAGAGAGAACAACGCACAAGAGAACCGGCGCTCAGGCGAACCATACTCAATCCCGGCTCTTTTCCGCCAGCGGGGCCAGGCAGACAAACACAGTGCATCGCTCACCTGCCGAAGGCTGACAGTTGTCAACCATGATCTCGTTGATCTCTTCGATCCTGCGATTGATCTCCGCCAGATGCTGCTTCGACAGCCAGGCTTCCATCCGCGTCATGTACAAGTTGCGGTTCTTGGTACCAAACCGCACATTGTCCAACTCCAGGCCGCGTTCAAAGTTGCGTTTGGCCAGTCGAATCGTCGCGGCGAAAATCGACTGCATGATTTGCTTGAATCGAGGGATGCCGAAATCGTACTTGATTCGGAATCGCTTTGCCGCTGCGGTGTACACGGCCACTTGCTTGCCGTTCTCCAAACGAGTCCCAGCATCAATCACCAGGCCGGACTTGACCAATGACCTCATATGATAATAGAGCGAGTCGGCCGCGCGGTTGACGTCCTCCGCCAGCTCGCGCATCGTTCGCGGCTCTTTCGCCGCGGCCAACGCGTCCAGGATCACCTGCTTGACGGGAGAAGCCAGCTCGCGCAATTGATGCGGTTTGGAAACAACAAACGTCTGCGGAACGGTCATGGGCACTGCTGTCAAAGAAAGATTGTCATCGTACGATCAATTGCCAGGATGATCCGCCTATCGTAACGCGACAAGTGCTTGCAGTTCGACATCAAATCGCCAACCAACAGATAACCATCGCCGGCGGAGCCAAGTTCAAGAGCATCCCAATAACTGCCGGTGCGCGGTTGTAATGACCGGGGGCGCAAAGACATTCGCCGCAATGATCTTCGACACGATGACACCGAACAAAGTTGCGTCGCACGGCGCTCAAACAACCGAAGGCAATCCCAACGAAGTTGCAGATCGTCAGCGGCATCCACAACAGCACAAAGCAAATATCGCCAGGCAAAACCATTCCATGAGAGTGGGCACTTGCGCCAAGAGTAATTACAAACAAGATCAGCACGCAGATGCCGATTCTCAGCGATGCAAACCCAAATGGACAGCGGTCCGCGTCACAGTTCGGAGTCGCCAGCCGCTCCAGCGGAGCCCGATAAGGGTTGATGGTTTTCACGTGCAGCCAGGCAAGTCCCACGGCGATGCGGATTCCACGCCGATACAAATGAAACCGTTCTGCTAACCGCAACGCAACGCCGCGGTTAACACGCCTGGCTGAGATGCCCCCGCATAAGATCGCGCTCAGTTTGCCTCGTCCTGCACTCGTCCCGGAGGCCGAACGCCTGACCCTCGGCGTTGCGTGGCGCTGTCACCCAGCTCTTTGCGAGCCTGTTCGGCGAGCGCTTGCAACCGCTCGACGGTTTCCGGATGATCCTCGGCGACGTTCTTTGATTCGCCAATGTCCTCGGCAAGATTGTAAAGCGCGAGTTCCGTATGGCCCGTGTCGTACCGGACTGGCTGTCCACCGGTTCCGCCTTCGCGGCCATTGAGCGTGCGATAATCATGCGGGAAGTGCAGCTTCCAGTTACCGCTGCGGACAGCCTGCAGATGCCTTCCCCAGTAGAAGTACAACGCCTCGTGCGGTGACTTCGCGCCTTCGGTGCCAAAGAGCAACGGCGAGATATCCAGTCCATCGATGGTATGGTCCGGCAAGTCGGCGTCGATGAGCGACGCGATCGTCGGCAAGATATCGATCGTCATCGCAGGCTCGCTACACACCGTCCCGGCGGGAATCTTCGCTGGCCAGTGCATCACGGTCGGTTCGCGCTGACCGCCATCCCACGATGTTCCTTTACCTTCCCGCAGCGGACCTGCGCTTCCGCCATGAGTTCCGTAAGAAAGCCAAGGCCCGTTGTCGGACGTGTAGATGATCAGCGTGTTCTCATAGACTCCGTTTCGCTTCAGCGCGTCAACAATCTGTCCCACGGACCAGTCAATCTCCATGATCACATCGCCGTAGATCCCCTGCTGAGACTTGCCGGCAAACTTGTCCGAAACAAACAACGGAACATGCGGCATGCTGTGCGGAACGTACAAGAAGAACGGACCGTCTTTGTTGGCATCGATGAACTCGACCGCGTGTTCCGTGTACCAGGTTGTCAGTTGTGTCTGGTCTGGATTGGTTTCGATGGTTTCCATCCCATCAATCAGCGGCAGCGGCGGATAGCCGGTGGGGTTGGTGGGATGTTTGGGCCACATGTCGTTCGAATACGGCAGGCCGAAGTAATCGTCAAAGCCATGATTCTGCGGGAGAAACTTGGGCAGATGTCCAAGATGCCATTTGCCGTAGATGGCCGTGGCGTATCCCTTCTGCTTGACGAGATCCGCAATGGTCATTTCGTTTTCGTGAATGCCATGTTTTGCTCCAGGGCCCAGTGCGCCTTGAATCCCGATCCGATTGGGATAGCAACCGGTCAACAAGGCCGCGCGCGAAGCCGAGCAAACGGCTTGAGCCGAATAGAAATCGGTGAACCGCATGCCGCCTTCGGCCAGTTGATCGATATTTGGCGTTTCAAAGCCCTCCGCGCCAAACACGCCCAAGTCTCCGTAGCCTTGGTCATCGGCAAATACGATGACAATATTGGGCACACTCTGTTCACCCTGTGCATTGGCAGCGGCACTCATCGCGTGCGCCACAAACACCGCAACAAACAGCATTGCGGCGAACTTGCGTAGCCGGTGTCCGCTTACGTGGTCGAAACAGTGATTAGCCAATGGTGCGGGTGTGGCGCGCATCGCAAGATCCATTATCGAGGAGAACGTGGTCGTCGAGTCGTCCAGTATCGCCTGACTTGGTGCCCAGTCAACTTTCTTCGTGAGCGCGAAAAATCGAATGGTCTAGGAACTCCGCCAACGGAACCGTTGCGAGCCTTTGGATTTGTGCGCGCAACGGAAGTCGCCGTCGTAAAGACCGTTGATTAAGAAAACCAAACAACGGCCGCTCATGGCGAGGAAAGCCTGGCCCCGATTCAACTCGATGCGAGCAACTCAATCATCTCGGCATGGCCCCCTTTCTCCGAAAAGTCGCGCGCCCTGGTCCCGGCGTCGTTCGGCAACGACGGGTCGGCTCCAAACTCCAAGAGCAACCGCGCGAGCTTGAGGTCGTTCTTGAAGGCTGCATGCCTCAGGGCGGCGCCTTGACCATTGGGAGCATTAGCCAAAGACGCGTCCGCCTCCAGTTGCCGGCGAACGATGTCGTACTTCCCGAACTCCACCGCATCGAGAAATTCAACTCGCCCCGCCTGGAACAACTCCTCCACAAGCTCCACGTTCTTGGCTTCGCCAGACCAGCCAATCGCCGTGGAATTCCACATTTCGTCGCGGAGCGTTGGGTCCGCGCCACGCTTCAGCAGAAACCGCGCGATGTCAGATCGACCTTGCAGGCAGGCTTCGTGCAACGCCGTGACTCCACGCCGTGGTCCGCCGTTGACGTTTACGCCGTGGTTCAACAACAACTCGGCGATCTCCTTTTGTCCGCACATGCAGGCAAACACAAGCGCCTGTTCCATTGTGGGATGGGGATGCGGCGCCGTGCTTTCCGGAAACTCGATGAATCCGGGGTTGGGGAATACACACCTGGCTGACACGATATTCTCGCCTGGATCAAGAAACTGCTTCACAAGTTCCATCCGTCCCAGCGCGGCAGCCGTGGGCAGATTGTCAATCCGCGCTCCGCATTCGGCGAGCGCCTGGGCAGCTTTGGGATAGCGGAAACCCAGCGCGCATTGCATCGGCATGCCGTCATCATCAAGCCCGTTGGGGTTGGCCCCCGCTTTGCAAAACTCACGAACGAGATCACCCTGCACACCGGCTTCGTGAGGATGGCCGCTGGTAACCAGCGCAACGAGCGGAGTCGATCCACTGCCACCACCGTAGATGTCGCACGGCGAGTCGATGATCGCTGCTCCCCCATGAGCAAACAGAATCCGCGCGATCTCTGCTGCATTTGGCGGAGTGATTTGATGCTCGTTCTCCACGCCGTTGGCGGCCAGGTAATGGGCCAACGTGCCGTGATGGTGCCGAGTCGATCGCGCTGTTGCCAACTCGGGATTTTTCGCCAACAAATTGCGAAACTCGTCGGCATCGCCGCGGATCATCGCTCGCACGGCGTCCTCAAATCGGGCGACGGAGCCTGTCGGTTCGGCCTCGAGTTCGCGGATGTAGGCCACTAACTTGGGCCAGCTTTCAAAACCACTTTCTCGGGCGATGACATGTTGAGCGTCCGCAAGATTCACGCCGGCCTTGATGACATCTTGCCCACTTTGGCCGCGGAATCGCGACATGCTCCAGGTGAACCGCGCCGCCTGACGGGAGTCAAGCTTGCGCACTGCGGCCAACAATTCCTTGGCGAGCTTCTTCTTTTGCTCCAGATTCGGGCGATCGGAGCGCGCGAAACCGCGAGACGGTGAAGACATGACGACCTCCTTCGTAGTCGCAAGCCCAGGTTCGCCACAGGGCCGAAGTTGGTCGTGATGGAATGTCACTCAAGAGAATGAGGTGGGCACAGCCCTTCCCGCGAACCTGGTAGCGCCCTCAATACGCTGAGCGTATTCTGATTGTCGTCGGGCAATTCGTCAACGTGATCGCTCTACATTCGCAATGCTGATCGTGTTCGTTAAGCCGTGCCGCGTAGCTTCGCCAACTCGGCGGCAATCACGTCCGGCGTGGCCATGTTCTCAATCATCTTGTCTGTGCTTTCGGGATCGACTGTGCGGCAGCTTTCCGTGAGTTGATCCGCCATGACGCGAAGCTCATCACTCCAGTTGGGATCGGTGCCATCGGCGGGAACATCGTCAGGTTGCACGGCGGCGAACTCTCCCAGCAAGAGAATGAATCGCAATACGTGGCGGAAGATGAGACCTTCCTGCTTGGTTAGATCGGCCGCGCGGACGTATTTGTCGAACTCGCCGTTGTAGCGGAGCAGTTCGCCGACTACCCACACTGGCGACGTACGCAAGTCATGCACGCGCGGATGTTCCGCATCGAACAACATCCGCAGCTTTTCGGCAAGATGCGGCGGCCGCGGCGTAAACTCGTCGTCGTCTTCGTCGTCGCCAGGTTCGGCAGGTGGAGCCATCAGCCCTCGTTGCACAAGCTCCACGTCCAGGCGTTCCATCGCAAGAGGGCCCGGCGGTAAGTCATGCTGCAATGGAACCCAAACAGAACGCCCCAGCGATCGCGGCAACTCAAGTACGCTTTCCATCGCTTGAATGCGTTCCTCGGTATTGGCGATGCCCAGGTGCTGCAGCAAGAAGTCCGCATACAGCGGATGAATGCCGCGGAAGACCAGCAGCCGGTCGAGCTTGTCGGTCGGCCGCGCGAGTTGCGGTACGTATTGCTCGCGTTCCGGCTTGTCCTCGGACTTGGTGTCTTTCTTCTTATCCGGCTTGTCCCTGCCGGTGGCCTTGTTGATTTCGGCGGAGAGCAACGCACCGAACGTTCCCTGCGATTGCTGTTCCTCAGGCTTCTCTTCTTGGGCCGCATCGCCGGACTTGTCTTGCTCCTCCTTGGGCGCGGGCGGCGGAGGCTGCAACTCCACGTAGCCGGCGTTGTGCAGAGTGAGCAGGCGACGGGTAAGCCGCTTCTCTTCGTTCTCGATATCGCCTGGCGGCAACAAACGCTTGTGAACGACCTTCCGCATCAAGCTCACATCGGGCGAGATCCGCAACAGGTACGCAAGCAGTCGCCAAGGGATTTCGCCGCGGCTGGCCAGGTTGGCCGCCGGCGCGGACTTGAGCTTCTCGAACTGATCCTCGTTCCAGTAAGTGATGCCATCTCGCCGAGTTGGCCGCTTCTTCTTGAGCGCCTTCTTGGCCTTCATCAAGCCGGGGTCTTTCGTGTCTTCGGGAATGGCATCGTACTTGTCTTTCCAGCGGGCGATGCGGACATCGTCTTCGTGCGCGACAGAAACCACATAGCCGCGGTCATCGAACTGCGGACGGCCTGCGCGGCCAAAGATCTGATGTGCGGAACTGGCGTCGATGAGTTTCATCTTGCCGGGCGGACCTTTGACCAGCGACGTCATCACCACGCTGCGGGCCGGCAAGTTGATGCCGGCGGCCAACGTTTCCGTACACACGCCCACGGCCAGCAGCTTGCGGGTGTACAGTTCCTCCACAATCCGCCGATACCGCGGCATGATGCCAGCGTGGTGAATGCCCACTCCTCGCATCAGCAACTGCTTGAGCTTGGCCCCGACTCCGGTCGAGAAGTCATGCCTGGCCAGCTCGGTGGAGAGCTTCTTCTTGCGTTCGTCATCGATCAGGTTTTTGCCTTTGAGTTGCTCGGCCACGTTCCAGCATTCTGCCCGATTGAAACAAAACAACAGCGACGGCGTGAGCCGCGATTCCTCATCGCCGGCGGCCATGAGTTCGACCTGTTCATTGAGCAGTTGATCTGGGACCCACTGAAAGACCAGCGGCACGCGACGTTGGTCGCCTTCGATCAGCTCGACGGTTCGCCCATGACAGCGCTTGAGCCAGGCAACAAACTCGCGCGAGTTACCGACGGTGGCCGAAAGCAACAGCAACCTAACATGCGGCGGCAAGAGCGAAAGCGTGAACTCCCAGACGATTCCGCGCTCGGGATCATTGAAGCTATGGAACTCGTCCATCACCACAGATGACACATCCTCGAACTCAAACGCCTCCGGATTGAGCAGCCGGTTGAGCAGAATCTCCGCGACGACAACCAGCACCTTGGCGTCCGGATTGACGCGGCGATTGCCGGTGACCAGCCCCACATCGTCAGGCATAAATCCCCAACGCACCGCGTGCGATTGCATCTCGGCAAACTTCTGCTCTGTGAGCGCAATCAGCGGAGTGGTGTAATAGGCCTTCTTGCCGGTGTGCAAAGCTTCATACAAAGCCGCTTCCGCAATGACCGTCTTGCCGGTGCCGGTGGGCGCGCACACCAACACTCCTTGCGGCGTGGTGAACCAGGAGAGCAAAGCCTCTTCCTGAACGGGATACGGTTCGTACGGCAACTGATCGAGATAGGCCTCGGCCAGTTGATCACGAGTGAGCGGAGCAGACATGCGGAGAAGAGGTAAGGGGTAAGAGGCCAGGGATAAGGGATAAGGGAAGAGAAGAGAATAGAGAAAGAGATGTGAGAAGTGGAGTCGCAGTTAACCTTCGATCAACAAGTACATCGACTGATTGCCGGTTTGTTGCCTGGCAAGTTCCGCAATGGGCATCAGCTGGCTGAGTGCATCCTCGGTCGTCCATCCCTCGGAAAGTTGTTCGCCGTCGAGCGAATGCGTGTAGTCCGGCGTTGACATGTGTGCCGCCCATTTCTCGGCGAGCGTTTGCAAAGCGGCATCATCCGCGTTCTTCATCGCGTTGACAAAGTCGCCTGGAATTTGCTCAAGGCCCGAGGCCGACAACGGATGTGCGTAGAGCGCGGACTCCAGCCGCACTTCGTCAACGCCAAGCGCCAACGCAATCAGCGGTTCCAGTTCCATGCTTGTCAGGTTCTTGCCGCACTGGTGTGGCTGCGCTCGCACGAACTCCGGTATCCTCCCCTCCAGGTACGTCGCGTAGTCGCCATCGATTGCAACAACCTCAGGCTCAGGCAGTTCCATATCTTCCGGGTCAAAATTCTCCGGATCGAAGTCTTCCCATTCTGGTGCGCGCGTGGTAATCGTCATCTCGTCACCTGTGAAGGGATCGACCGCAGTCCGCTCCACAGGCTCTGGCAGCGGAAGCTTCCACTCCGGAAACGCCGGCGCTAGTGCATCCTGCTCACAAAGAAAAAACGTGGAGTAGATTGCCATTGCGTTTTTCACTTTCCATGCTTGTCGATAGTCGTTCCGTTCACGTCCTGGCGCGATGTGTCGCAAGCCAGGCACAGACAAGACAGCAGAGTACAACAAACGCCTGTCGCTTCGCCATGTGGAATCGCAGGCAATGTGAAGTGTGCGATGTGAGTCGCGCACAAATGTGATTCGCACACAACGCGAACAGCAGGAATATCATGCGTCTCGCCGTGAGCCAGACCGATGGCCGCGTTCTTAAAAGTTGTTTCCAAATTGCCAAAGAGCGAAACGGCAAATTCCCACGGAAGCTGCGCAGTGGGCAATGCGAGTTTT
>CALJLD010000206.1 GCA_937982665.1 uncultured Planctomycetales bacterium | reverse complement strand
GCGGCTCGATCACACAAAGCCCAAGGAGGGGCAGGCAGATGCGCAAGAGGACGCCCTTATCGATCATCGTGGCAGCCGCGGCCGTGGTCTTTGCAAGTTGCCAGCTGCCGCAGAACAATGATGGTTTCTTGTCACTTGGCGAGATGACCAATTTCTTCGTCCATGTGTATTCCGCAAAAGCGAAGGATCCCTATCAGCCCAACGGGTATGCAGCCCCTGCTTCCTATCGCGCCGGGAGCACCTATCCATCCACCGGATATGCCCGGCGACCACATCAAGTACCACAGCCGGATACTCCTCCGCCATGGAAAAATGACGAAGCCAACGCGCAGGATTCCACTCAAGACGATAGCTTGTTGCCGCAACAACTTTAGCGCATCTTTAGCGCGCCGGCCACACGGAATTCTCGAGGTGCGAGTCATCCATGAGCTTGCCGAGCCGCTGCGCGATCTCCGCATGCTCGCCGGCGATGTTGGTGGTCTCGGCAGGATCAGCCGTAAGATTGTAGAGCGCCATCGGGCCGTTGACGCCGGCTCGGATTCCTTTCCAAGGACCGACACGGATTGCTTGAGCGAATCCGCCGTCGTGATGTTCCCAGTAAAGCAAACGATCCCCCATGGGGGCCGCGGTGAACGCCGGCACCAGGGAATTGCCATCCAGGACCGCCGGACCCCCCAACGATCCAGGCAGTTTCCAGCAGTTGGTTAACTCGGCCAAAGTTGGTAGCACATCGCAGGCACCGCAAGCCGCTGTTGCTACCGCGTCCTGGGGCATCGCTCGCGGCAAGCTAATGATGAGCGGCGCGCGAAGCCCACCATCGCTCAACGTGCCGGGCTCGCCTGTATATGGACCGTTGCTGTCAAAGAACTCCCACACTCCAGCATCCGCACGCGATGAGACATCGCCGGCGAACACGACGAGCGTATTATCATCGAAGCCCAACTCGTAGAGCCGCCGCATGATCCGACCGATATCTTCGTCCATCTCGGTGACCATCGCGGCGAATTGCTTCGCTTCCTCCGGCCAATCCGCTTCGGAATATGCGGAGAGATCGCGAGGTTCGTTCGCCGCAGCCACTGGCAGTGCAAAGTCAATTTGCAGGAAGAACGGCCGATCAAGAGATTGCCGACTGAGGAAGGCGATGGCATCTTGCGTCAGCAAGGATTGGGCGTCGCTTGCGAAAGCTCCTTCGGCGTTTCCGAGGAACTCGACCTGTTCGGCGTTTCGCCACAAGTTCGGCGGATAGTAAGCTTGCGATTCAATGTCGCCCAAAGAACCAAACGAATAATCAAAGCCCTGCAAGTTGGGGATTCCACTCGTCCCCGGCTCACCGAGACTCCACGCCCCGACGTACCCTGTGCTGTAACCGCCAAACCACATCACCTCGGCAAGTGTGACGGCGTCAGTTTCCAACGGGATGACCGGATCATTGCCGCGGATGCTCAAATGCCCGGTATGAGTGCCGGTTGCGAACGCGGCGTTGGCCGGCACGCTGGAAGTCCCACCAGCGTAATAATTGCTGAAGCGGACGCCTGTCTCCGCGAGCGCATTCAAAACAGGCGTTTTGATATCCGCGGTTGGCGGTTCCCAGTTGGGGAATTCTCTGGCCAGGTCTTGCCGGTAGATTCCCAAATCGGCGATGCCCAAGCCGTCGGATGTGATTAGCAAAACGTTTGGCTGGCGATTGCGAACTCGAACCTGGCGATTCGCCTGACGAATTGCAGTCCGGAGTTGGGCTTTGACGCCGCGCCATTGCTCGTCGGCATCGCGGAATTCTTCGCGAAGTTGCGCGCGCTGCTCATTCAGGATATCCCGCTGTTCGTCCGTCAATTCGGAATCGTCGATGGTGTCCAGCATCGCGCTTAAGCCTTCGAACAGTGTTCTTGGCTTCGGTCGCTGGTCCTCGTCCTGAACCGCCTGATTGTTATTTGCGCCGCCGAATTCCGCCTGAACCAACCCCACGGCCGCAATGAGCAGCAGCAACGCTCCGAGAATGAACAGTCCTCTGGTGGCCATGGACCGATTCCTCGCTGAATAACGGGAGACTGAGTGGCTCGCCCTGCAAAAGACGCGCGACGGCATCTTGCCATCACTCAAACGCCAATGCTGGATTATATGAATTATCGGAAGATTGGGCGAGCAAAGTTGCCCTGTGGATTTCGGCGCGTTCCACGCTGTCCACAGCAGAAAGAGAAATGCGCAACCAGAGCAGATGCGCAAATTACGAAAGATGCCGAGGCGAGCGAGTTCGCCAGCCGTTAGATCCCGCCGCCGAACTCGTACTCGACATTGACCGGATCGCTGAATTCCTGCACCTGGTCATCCGTCAGCGAGTACATGTTCATCCGCAACAGCGGAGGTGAGTAGATATGCAGCGTGACCAGGTCCGCGTCGTCGCCCTGCAGATTTGATACCTGGTGCATGTCGGCATCGTACGATCCGCAAATGTATCCTTCACTCAATTGCCGCGAGGAAACCGGGCAAATCATGCCGTTGTCGGCAAAATCGAAGGTAGTCTCGGTGGCGGTGCCCGAAAGAACCTTTACGCCGCATGCGGAACCGCGGTGATCATGGATTGGACTGCGTTGCCCATTTCGCCAGCAGAGCAATAATGCTTGATAAGCTGGACCTGCGTGCAAAAGGTTCCTTTGGTAGCGCTCGGGATCGAAACGCAGCCAACGTTCGAGTTGCTCAAGATTGAATTCGTGCTTACCCAGCCACGCCATGATCTCATCCAACGGGATCATATCCCGATGGCGGTCCAATTCGGCAAAGAGCGTCGAACGAACAGTGCTCATGAAGTCAGCGTGGGGTTTAAGAATCCGCAGGAAAGAACGCCTACCCCACATGCGGTTCTTCATTGAAAAGACATACTCAAAAGTACCGTGAGCAAGCGCGTGCGGCAAGCATTTGAATGGCGGACTTCGCCAGGAAACATCACAAATTACGGCGAGAAATCCCCAGTTCGTTGATCGGCTTTTGCCTGCTTATTCGGACTATGCCGCAAACCTGGCAGCAATGAGCACGCTGAATTCGCGTGCATACCATCCATGGCACAGGTAAACTTGCGAAGCTGTCAAAACACTGTCAGCAAACTTTGCCAGAACGGAATTGATGCCTCTTAACTCCTTGAAACAAATCGCCACGATTTACTGCGATCGCTGTTTGATACAACAACCCTAATTTGCCTCCGGCACGCCACCCGCTGGCCACGCCGAGACTTTCCGCTTCGAGAAATCCATGAACTACTTTTCTGCATTCGTCGCTCGCAGCCGAACGGCTGTTGTTGTTCTCGCCGCTTTGTTGTTTGTTTCCGTGCCGGTCGCGCGGGCATTTAACACGCTACAGGATACGGAAGCTCAAGAAGCAGCGACGGCAGCTGCCATCGCCCGAATGCAGGCCGATATCACGGAAATCGCTTCGGACAAGTATGAAGGCCGAGGCCCCGGCACCAAAGGCATCGACATGGCGGCCGATTACATTGCCGCGCGATTTACGGAGTTGGGTTTGAAAGTTGACTCGTACGATGGCACGCCCTTCCAACACTTTGATTTGCCTGCCGGCGCTACGTTGGGGGAGACCAATCACGCTGTGATTCTTGGCCCCGGCGATGCCAAAATAGACTTGGAACTCAACAACTCCTTCACGCCTCTGGCTTTGGGTGGGTCCGCTGAATTCGATATGCCGCTTGTTTTCGCCGGCTATGGAATCACCGCGCCGGACCTGAACTACGACGACTACGAAGGAATGGATGTCCGAGGCAAAGCGGTCATTCTCTTGCAGGGCGAGCCCCAATCGGACGCCGAGGAAGGACCCTTCACGGGACGGCGCAACACCATCAACGCGCAGGATCGTCGGAAGATTTCGAATGCTTATCAACATGGGGCCGAGGCCGTTGTGTTGGTCGCCAGTGGAGAAAGCGTGCAAACCACGGTCGACCGTTTAACCCGCCTGCATGATCGCGCGCTTGAGCGAATCACCGAGGCCAACGAAGCGTTCCAGTCTCTTGAGAATCCCACTCTTGAACAGATTCAAGAGTACCAGGAACAAATGGAGTCGCTAACGGAACGTGCCGTACGCTCGGCCGAACGCATGGTCGGAGCGGACGATCCACTTGTGCCGTTCAGCACGCGACGTCGTGGTCGGGGTGGCGATGAAGAAGGCCGCAACTTGCCTGTGATTTCCATCAAGCGCAGCGTTGCCGATGCGCTCTTCACAGCAACAGGCAAGCCAAGCTTGGAAGCTTCTGAAACCAAGATCAATGAAACGCTCAAGCCCAATAGCTTCGCGATTGAAGAAGCCAAGGTTTCTGGCGAGGTCACTGTCAACCGGGAAATCTACGACGTGAAGAACGTGGTGGGCGTCTTGCCTGCGACAGAAGAAGGCCCGCTTGCCGATGAGACGGTTGTCGTGGGCGCTCACTATGACCACCTGGGATACGGCGGGCGTGGGTCCCTCGCAGGCGCTTCTTCGGAGATTCACAACGGTGCGGATGACAACGGTTCCGGCACAACCGGAGTCTTGGAGTTGGCTCGCCGCTTTTCTCAAATGGAAACGCGACGCCGACGCATGGTCTTCATCCTGTTCAGTGCTGAAGAACGCGGCCTGATCGGTAGCGCCTACTACACGGAGAACCCGCTGTTCCCGTTGGAAAACACTGTCACCATGCTCAACCTCGACATGATTGGCCGTCTGCGGGACAACAAACTGACCATCCGCGGCACAGGAACTGCGGCCGAGTTTGACGAGATCTTTGACGCCCTCAATGAAGTTCACGGTTTTGATGTCAACAAAGATCCCAATGGACAAGGCCCCAGCGATCATGCGTCGTTCTATCGCGCGGGCATGCCGGTGATCGATTTCTTCACCAACACGCATGATGACTACCACCGACCGACGGACGATCCTGACACTGTCAACCTGCAAGGTATGGCCCGCATTGTTGACATGGCCGAAGATTTTGTAGCTGACGTGGTGAACGGCGACAAAGGATTAACGTTCACATCTTCCGAAACTCAGAATGCCGCAGCGCAGAACGCGAGTGCCACCAACCCGACAACCGCAAGTGATTCCGCTACGACCAGTGACGAGCGGCCCTGGTTTGGCGCAATTCCTAGCTTTGGCGGTCAGGTAGAAGGCGTCCGGATTACCGGCGCCAGCAAGGGTTCGCCAGCCGAAAAAGCTGGGCTCAAAGCCGGCGACGTTGTTGTCGAACTTGGCGGAAATCGAATTGGCACGTTGGAAGACCTCGACGGCGCACTTCGTAAGTTTAAGATCGGCGACAAGGTTCGCGTCGTCGCCATGCGCGGTGAAGAGCGGCTGGTGCTTGAGGTTGAGTTGGACGTGCGGCCCGATGATGGCTAATCGCACTCGCAGAAGAAAAGAAGTTCCAAATCGCTGGCTTGTCCGGCGACATAACTTCCGTCATGCTCGATACAGTCAACGACGACTCAATTCGAGCAAGATCTAATGCCTAGCATTCTCATCCGTCACGCGGAAGTCGTGCTCCCGGACGGCATTCATCGCGCAAACATTTTGATCAAGGACGGTCGGATTGTTGCAGTCGATGCGGCTGCACACAGTGCCGCGGACGAAGTCATCGACGCGGCCGGCTTTCATTTGCTGCCAGGCGTCGTTGACGATCAAGTTCACTTCCGCGAGCCGGGGCTTACTCACAAGGAAGACCTGGCCCATGCGTCTCGGGCGTGCGCCAAAGGGGGCGTCACGACGTTCCTGGAGATGCCCAACACAATTCCCAACGCCACAACGCGGGAATTGCAGCAGCAGAAGTTGCAATTGGGCGCGGCGCACAGCCTCGTTAACTACGGCTTCTATATCGGCGCCACGCCGGACAACATTGACGAACTTCGCCTGGCAGACCGCACGCCTGGCATCAAGATATTTATCGGTTCCAGCACGGGCGACTTGCTGGTGGATGACCAGGACGCACTGGAGCGAATCTTCGCGGAGACGACGCTCCCACTAACTGCTCATTGCGAAGACGAAAGCACCATCCGCCGCAATCGCGAGGCCATCGGCGAGATCACGAATATCGCTGATCATTCCCGCATTCGCGATCACGAAGCAGCGATCGTTGCTACGCGGCGAGCCGTCGATCTGGCTGTCCGGCACAACCATCGTTTCCACGTACTGCATGTCTCCACCGCGGTTGAAGCGGAGTTCCTTGCCAAGCATCACAATCTGATTACGGCGGAAGCCTGCCCACACCATTTGTTCTTCAACGTTGATGACTATTCGCGGCTTGGGTCGCGCGTGCAGATGAACCCTTCGATCAAAACCGCGGATGACAACGCCGCGCTTTGGGCCGCGTTGCACGACGGGCGAATTCAAGTCATTGCCACGGACCACGCGCCACATACGGTGGAAGAAAAGTCGAAACCGTATCCACAGTCTCCTTCCGGTTTGCCGGCTGTGGAAAACTCATTGGCCCTGCTTTTGAACGAAGTCAACATGGGCCGGTGTACTTTGCAGGAAGTTGTGCATTGGATGTGCGACGCCCCCGCGCGGGTTTGGGGAATCATCGGCAAAGGACGGATAGCACCCGGCTACGACGCGGACCTGGTTCTGGTCGACATGAATTGCACACGCGTCATCCGTGACGAAGAACAACAAACCAAAAGCCGTTGGAGTCCTTGGCACGGAGCCGAACTTATCGGCTGGCCTTGCCGAACTTGGGTCGGCGGTCGGCAAGTCTATCAATGGGACGATGATAAGCACGCTGCGAAATTCGATACGGCAATTCGCGGCGCAGAAGCCCGCTTTGATCACGCCCGCGGCGGTTATTGGGCGACGCCCGAGGGGATCGGCACGTAGTATTCACGGACTTCGCCAAGAACGCTGTTAATCAAAATATGCCGCCGGCGTTATTCCGCAGAGGTCTTTGAAGTCGGCAATCATGTGCGACTGGTCGTAATAGCCGCAATGCAAGGCTAACTCGGCCCAGCGATGTTTTGCGGAATCCTTGCCAGGCATCTGCCAGGCCAGATCAACCAGCCGTCGCAATCTGGCAACGCGCTGGAATTGTTTGGGGCTGATGCCAACAGCATGTTTAAATTGCCGCGTGAGATGCTGTCGACTGACGGCAAACCTCTTTGAGAGATCATACACGGAGACGTCCGTGAACTGGCTGGCAAGTGAACGAACGATCGAGCATGTCAAGAAGTGGGAGTCCGTGTGCGCTGCCTGACTTACTGCGTCCTTCCGTTGAAGCAACGCGTCCGCGAAATCCGCGACCAGCGCCGCAGTGCCCTGGCCTTGTTCCGCAGAAAACAACTCGGCGAGTTGACCGCCTTGCGGCCAAATCTCTTGCAGCGGAACAGCTACATCCGTGATCTCATGGATCGGCATTGCCAGGAATTGCACGGCTGCTCCCGCCCGAAAACGGACTGCAAACAGGCGGCTTCCATCGCGTGGAGCGAGGATTGCTCGCGTCATGGTGCCGACGACTTGTGCCGTTCCAGCAGTCAAGTCAAAGATGATGTCGACGCAGCCATCGGGCAACACGCGTTGCGGTTCATCAATTGACGACGAGGAGCACGCTTCCCAAAAGCACTCAATGTCTTCGCGAAGCGCCGTTGGCGGTGTGTATTCGCGATATGCCGCTTCGTTTGTCACGCTTAGTTACTCAACCGCCATAGCCGCTGTATCGCCGCACACCGCGATTGAACGAGAAGCGGCACAAGAAGATGAAGAATAGAACCCAGCCTAGTTGGATCCATAGGCCCAGTGCGAGTTCTGTTCCCTGGATTTTCCCCAGAAAAACGGCTGCGGGGAAATAGGCCAGGTACTTGAGCGGCACAAACTGCACGATCGAAGACCACGGATCGGGCAGCATATCCAGCGGGAACATATGCCCTGAGAAGAAAAAGTTGAACAACATGTACACAAACAGCAGCGAGCTGACTTCAAGAAACCAGAAGCTAATCATTCCAATAGTGGCTTCCAGGAAGTAGCCCAGCAAGAAGGCCATCACAAGCGAAGCCAGGTACGCCAGAAAGACATCCCAGGATGGAAACTCCTCGAAGTATTCGCTGCAAAGCAAGAACACGAGCAGGAACGGAATCAAGGCGACGACGTAATACACAAGCTTATGTGCGATTCTCGCCAACAGCAGAAAGCCGATCATGTCGACAGGCTGAATCAGATACTTCTTGATCTCGCCCTGCCGGACCTGCAACGCGATCCCGGATGCCAGGCCCGGCATGCTGGAAAACGCCCTCGTGATCATTGTTAGCAGATAGTAGGCGACAAAGTCGCGATACGAATACCCTTCAATATCATCCAGTTGCGTCGCCGCGAAGACTGCTCCCCACAGAAAGATCTGTGTCACAATCGGCAAGAAACGCATTAGCGTGCCCAGCACAAAATCGCCGCGATAGACCAGCCGCTCAGCAATGCAGATGCGAAGAATGGTCCACCAGGTTCCGGCGCGAGCGAGCATGAGTTGTGAATCAGAAAGCGCGACTCGAAGGATCAACTCGCCTGATTATATTCGTAGGGACCATTCGTCCCAGGGGCAACAGAGAAGGAGCTTGGGGGGCGTCTTGCGGTGTATTGAGCTGTTACTGCTCCGCTTCGTTCGCCAGGACCGCAACCGCATGGGCCGTGGCACTCCGCGAAATATCCGCATCGCCGAGTTTCTCCGCCAACGAGAGCGTTTCCACTTCTCGCAAACGCAGCTTGCCGACCAACTTCCGCGCGAGGAATTCTCCGCTACCAGCCAGGATGACGGTGCGCGGCGGCTCGGGAAGTCGGCGGATAACGCCTGTTGCGGCGATGCCCAACTTGGAAAGTTGTGCGATTTCGATCGCGCGTGCGGCGGCATCAGCGTCGGCGGCGGAGAACATTTCCCTGTCCGCACAGATCGATCTTGCCAGCCGGAAGAGTGCGGCCTTTTTTGTGGCAGGGCGTCCGTCGGCCGTATGCATAGCGTCGGGCTCTTCCGGCAATTCGCCGAGAGTCAGATAGGCGTCCCACGTGGTGGCAAACAACTCCTGGGCAACGCCGCACTGTTGCCCATTCCAGGGAAGGGAATTCGTGACGGCGCAAACCGGACTGCGACGCACGCCAGTGTAAACAAGTTCGCCAGAAGCCAACCGTGCCGGGTCCGTCAATCCTTGAGGTGCGGGCCAGCCATCAGCGAGCGGGATAATGTCGGCGGTTGTTGAGCCGATGTCGATCAGGACAGCGGTTCCTTCGCCGGTGAACCTGCAGCAGAACTTTGCAAGTGCATGCCAATTGGCGGCCGCCGCTTCGAGATGCCGCTGGCGAGCTTCTTGCGGCGAAACGAACGTGCCATCTGTCAAATAGACCTGGATCACGCGACCATCAGCCGCCGATTCGACCGATGCTAAAATGCGGTCGACACCTTCGCGCTTGGTGCGAAAACAATCGGCCAACTCACCGGTCATGGTCACTGCCAGCGATGCGGTCGGGTCCACGCTGGCCAACATTTGCCGCAGCAAATCGCTTAATTCTTCCGGCCGTTGCCAGAGCGGGAAGTAGCGAGAAACGGCCAGTTTTTTGCCGTCGGAGATTTTTGTTTGCGCTCCGCCAATATCCAGACCAATCCATGCCATGGCAGTTTCTTATTTCTGTGAGGTGATGTTCGATAGCGTAGTGTGTTGCGGAACTCAAGCCGGAGTCTGGCTCATGCTCTCCGCGGCGGAGAGCATGGCGGCAGCCAGATTGGCACGTGAGCGTAACGTCAGGTAGGACGACGTGAGTCGCGGATTGATTTCTATGACGACATCGTTTGTGCCTGGGGTCTTGGCAACAGGCGATTGTTGCTCGCAGCGCGATGGACTTTCCATTGGCCCTTCGCCACCCAGAACCACATCGATTCCCAACCACCCCAAAGACGGGGCATCCTCGTCAATCGACCGCAAAGCCTGAACAACCTGCCGCGCGAGGCGTGTTGCTCGGTCCGCGAGGTCACAGTCTTTGATGTGAGAACTCCCATGAAACTCAAGACCGCAGTCTCCTCCCAAGTGTTGATAACACGCAGGCAGGATCATGTCATCTCTTGGACTGAGAATGACGCTTACGCTTGCCGCAATTCCTGAGATGTAGCGTTCCAGTCGTCTGTCAGTTGCAGTCGTTTGGTTTGACAAAAGTGCGGCCAACAACTCCCTGTTGCTTGCCACTCTTTGAACACCGATCGACCCGCAGCCATCATCCGGCTTGAGAATTGCAGGAAAGTCAGTCCAGGTGCCGCGATGCTGCTGGCAGTCTTGCGCATCGGGTGCGGCATTGTGTTGTACCTGAATCTGCACACCATGCGGGACCAGAACTCCGCGTGCGGCCAAGAAGTCAGCGGACAATGACTTCGACGAGGCCAATTCGCAGACTTGTTTGCTGACGCCCAGGATTCGGCCGCCCGATTGACGTACGATGTTGTGCAATTCAGTGAGGGTTCCGTTTGTTTCTGGAGCTATGACCAATGTCCAGTCCGCCGCGGCGGCCAGCTCACCGAAGCGCGCGCGACACTGCGAAGCGGACTCAACAACGTCGATCTGCAAGCATTTGGCGTCGCAACCGCCACGCTTTGCGCTGAGTCCGTTTAGCAAGCCGTGAACGCGATTGCTCAGCAGCAATTGGACTTCGCACCCGGCTGCCAGAAAATCTTCAACGACGGCACACAGCATGGCCGCGCCTTCGCGCAGCAGGGATTCCGGCGAATCAGGATCTTCCAGCAGACCGCCGCAAGTCAGATGCTCATAGACAAAGATTCGAGTCACTGACCCAGCGTTGACTTTCGTCTGAGGATGTGGTGATAGTGTTGGGCAAAGCGGTGTGCTTCATCCCGCACGTATTGCAGCAGCCGCAATGCGTACGAGTCTCGGCTTAGCCGCAGTGGCTCGCTCTCGCCAGGCAAGAAGACTTCTTCCTCGCGCTTGGCCAAAGACAGAACAACCGGCGGCGTGATCTGCAATTCTTTGAAAGCTGCCAAGCCGGCGTTGAGTTGCCCTTTCCCGCCATCGATGAGCAGAATATCCGGGAACGCTTGAGCTTCATCAGACAGTCTCTTGAAGCGTCGCGAAACGACTTCGTGAATACTGGCGAAGTCATCCACACCGGAGACGGTCCGAATCTTATATCGTTTGTAGCCGGGCTTGAACGGCAGACCATCCAGGAATTGGACCAGGCTTGCAACGGTTTCTCCGCCGCCCAGATGGGCAATGTCAACGCCTTCGATTGTTCGCGGCTCGACATCTAATTTCAGCACCCGCCGCAATCCGGCCAGCCCTTTCTTGGGATCGATGTAGAAGACTTCCGGTTGTTCATGTGTGTCCAGCTCGCCGCGGTCATCGAGCGTTTCCAACAGTTGAATTTCGTCTCGCAGCCGCGCGGCTTTCTCAAACTGCAATTGCTTTGAGGCAGCGAACATCTCCTCTCGCATTTCCTTTAGCAGCCGCTTTTTGTTGCCTTCCAGAAACATCCGTAGCCGGGCGATATCTCGCTTGTATTCCTCCTTGCTGATCCGCAGATTGCACGGCGCTGTGCATTGGCCAATCGATGCCAAGAGGCATGGCCGGAACCAGCGCCACTTTTCGTCGCCATCTTCGATATCCAGACTGCAAGTGCGGAACTTGAAGATCTTCTGCAGGACCTGAATGGCGCCTCGCAACCCGGATGCGCTGGCGAAGGGTCCATAAAGCTTTGTGCCTCGTTCGCGCGGCTCGCGCGTGAATTCCACGCGGGGAAAATCTTCTCGCGTCGTGATCTCCAAGTACGGGAAGGACTTGTCGTCCTTGAGTTCAATGTTGAAACGGGGACGAATGTCTTTGACCAGTCGTGCTTCCATCAACAGAGCGTCGACTTCGCTGTCTGTTTCGACAAAGTCAATGTCGGCAATTTCGCGAACAAGTTCGGCCGTGCGACGATCTTCGGCGGCCGCTTTGAGGAAGTAGCTGCCGGCCCTGTTACGGAGGTCCTTCGCCTTGCCGACGTAGATCACACGCCCAGCGCCGTCTTTGATGAGATATACGCCGGGCGAGTGGGGGAACTCGCGGACTTTGGCCAATGCCCGACGAAATCCAAACTCGTCGGCCGCGCCGCCCGAGGATTCGTCCTGCGATGGATTTTCGGAATGCTCTGGATCCAAGCTCATGAGTCACGCAGGTGTTCGAGACAACGCCATTATTCGCGGACCACCCGACTTCGACCAGGGCGGAATGACCTGAAAGGGTTTGCGGTCCGGTGTTAACGTTTTCGCAGCAGTTCTTCCCGATAGCGCCGCATAACGTCTGCTCGCTGCAAAACGCCAATGAGTTTGCGGTCATTGCCCGATCCAGTGATGACTGGCAGTGTTTCAATGTCTCGGCTGCCAAAATCGCGAATGGCTTCCAGCAAGTTCTCGTCAGGAGACAGCGATAGCGGAACCTCTTGCGCAATATCAAGTGCAGTGACCAGTGCCCCGGCCACTTCGGAATCAAGAAGCCTGTGCAGGTCTTCCGGACGGATGATGCCCACGAGTTTCTCGCGTTCATCAAACACAGCCAGGGACTCCACTTGCGGATGAGCCTTGGCAACGCTGATGATTTCGTCCAGGTTGTCGCTTTGGCGAACGCTGGGAAATCGCCGCAACATGACATCGCGAACCATGATATGTTCCAGACGGTGCATTTCATGCCCGCGGGCAAGCGAAATTCCCCGCCGCGTAAGTTTGAGTTCATAAATGCTGTCTGGCTCAACAAAACGCGCGACAAGGCTGGCCAAGCCTGCGGCGGCCATCAGCGGAACAATTACGTAGTAGTCATTCGTCATTTCATAGACGATGAGCACTGCGCTCAGGATTCCATGCGTTGTTCCGGCGACGACCGCGCCCATGCCAACAATTGCATAGACCCCCGGCTCTGCACTGATTTCCGGCACAACGATGTTGCAAAACACGCCAAAAGCCGCTCCCACAGTGGCACCAATAAACAAAGACGGCGCAAAGATTCCGCCGGAACCTCCGCCGGCCAAAGTGATGCTGGTCAAGACAGGCTTGAGAAGTGCCAACGGCAGCAGCCACCAGAACTCGGCCCACAGCTTTTCTGCGGAGAGGTCGACCTGCTTCCGCTGATCATCCGGCATGGCTTCCACAACAGATTTGGCGCCTTCGGCCGAAGTCATTGATTGGCCGTTGGCGTCGTCCGACTTTGTAGCGCCGTTGGGTTCTACATCCTCATGCTGGAAGTCCAAATGCAGCGCGTGATCCACAACGCCATAGCCAACACCGAACAACGGCGGCAAGACGGACTCGCCTTCGCTGGTTCGCCGTGCGCGATCCTGTGATTCCACCGGTGGAGAACTGGGATACAGCAATCCCGCCAGGCCAACCAGCCCTCCCAAGACCAAGGCACGCGCCTTCCAATTCGGCAGCCAGCGCGCGGTCCAATCTTCCATGGCATAGACTAGCCGCGTGAAGAATACGGCAAACAAACCGCAAGCCAAGCCCAATAGCACAAACGAAGGGATTTGCTCCCAAGCACCGCCGAAGTCAAAAGCCAATTGTCGAAATGCCGGCTCCGACCGATGTTCGCCAATATGAGTTTGGACAACATCCGCCAACACGCTGGCGATCACGATGGGAGTCAAACTCTCAACGGCGAAACTTCCCAGGATGATCTCGCTGGCGAACATCACGCCTGCCAACGGGGCATTAAACGTTGCGCTGATTCCCGCCGCTGCCCCAGCTGCCACGAGCACTTTGATGTGTCGTGGCGAAAGTTTGAAGAGTTGGCCGCTGGAACTGCCGATAGACGCGCCGATTTGTACGATTGGCCCTTCACGGCCGATGGAACCGCCCGTTCCAATGCATAAACCGCTGGCCAGGATTTTCACGAGCGAGACTCGTGGCCGAATCACGCCATCACGTCGAGCAACCGCCAGGATCACCTCCGGGACGCCGTGCCCCTGGGCCTCCGGGGCAAAACGCCTTGTGAGCCACGCGACTGTGAGCAACCCAATTGCGGGTGTCACCACGACTCCGAGGAAGAGCAAGTTATTCCCGTCGCGCGCCCAACGAAGGAGCGGCTCATAACTGAATTCTTGCACGGAATGAATCAGCCAAGTGAACACAACCGCGCCGAATCCGCCGGAGATGCCAATCAAACATGACAGCAAGATTGTTATCGTGGCGGCTCGCGGAAACAGTGTCCTCATCCGTGAAATCACTCGCACCCAAAGTGACTCATCCGATCCCACGGATCGAGTCGAATCAGGCACAGGCGTATCCATGGACGGTTGATCCCTCGAAAGCCGTCGGCGCGGCTAAGTCCGCATGCGGGGTGCGATATTAGCGAGGATACGCCGATTTGGTTCAACCGCAAGCGGGGAAGGCTGAGCCAGGTAGCTTATAGGCAAGAAACTTTCGCGGATGTTGTTCGGCTTCAATTCGCTTGAGCGAGTTCGTCACGCCGCAGCCTGGTTCGAAACCAATTGATTCCACAGAACACGACCAGGCCACTCATGGC
Organism: uncultured Planctomycetales bacterium; assembly: GCA_937982665.1. Lineage (GTDB taxonomy): Bacteria > Planctomycetota > Planctomycetia > Pirellulales > S012-138 > CALJLD01. The sequence goes on along the minus strand of CALJLD010000206.1, from coordinate 9,313 downwards.
GACGATGTTGGTCGCCAGGCCGAGGTCGTACTTGCCGAATTGAATGTCCGGCGAAAGCAGCATGGCCGCCACAATGAACATGCCAATCCGGACCGGCATCAACAGCGGGCCTCGCAGGTAGCCGGCCAAACCTACAGCCAATGCAAAAACGCCTGACAAGGCGATGCTGATTGACCAGATAGCGCCGCTCCATGTCAGCGGATGTTCGGGCGTGTTGATGAGCAGCAATTCCGGGTGATAGACAAACATGTACGGGAGCGTGAAACCCACCAGCGCAAAGCGGAACGATGCGAACGCTGTCCGCATGATAGGAGCATCCGCAATGGTGGCGCTGGCATACGCGGCCAAGGCCACCGGCGGTGTGACCATTGACATCAGCCCGAAATAAAAGATGAACATGTGGGCGGCCAGCGGATCGGTGCCGAGATTGGTCAAGACTGGGCCCATCAACGTCGCCAGCAGGAGGTAACAGACAACGCTGGGAACGCCCATGCCCAGCGCGATTGAACAAACCATGATCCCCAGCAGCGCAAGGATCTTGCTGTTCTGTACTAAACTGCCAACCGCGGAAGCGAGATCGTTTGTGGATCCGGTTTGTTGCACGATGGCGATGATGATGCCGACGCAGGCGCTGGCGGCCACCAGCGGAACGCCCTGACGGGCGGCTTTCTTCAACGCCCCCAAAACCGAGGGCCGCCATTGGGGATGAATCATGCCGAAACCGATCATGCCCATCATGCCCCAGACTGCTACCTTCATCGATTCCATGATGTTGGTATTCACTGAATTCTGCATGTAGTCGAACTCATAAAAGACGATCTTGATCGTCAGGCAGATTCCGGCACAAATCAGAAAAGCCATGATTGCAAGCGCGCGGGCCGAGGTCGTTAACGAGAGCTTCGGACGAAGGACCGCCAGGACGAGAATCACCGCCAAAGCGCCCGTCACAGCAAAGTTGGGACTGGCGCCTACCACCAACAATGCGATCAATGTCCCAAGTGCGGAAGCGAAGACGACACCTTCAAACACGGGCACTTGAATTCGCTCACTGGCCTTACTGCCGGCGTTCATTCGCAGCGAATAGAAGTGAACGAACAGCAAGATGGAAAGGTAATACAAAACGGCGGGAATGATTGCCGCGGTTGCGATTTCGCCGAATTGGACTGGAGCGCCGTTTCGCTCACAAAACTGCATCATCATGTAGGCGCCGGCGCCCATGATGGGCGGAACCAGCGCACCTCCGCTTGCCGCCGCGGCGGTGATTCCGCCAGAGACGTGCGGCTGAAAGCCGGCGGAGCGCATCATGGGAATGGTGAACGTGCCTGTCGTCATCGCATTCGCCACGGCGCTGCCGGAAAGTGATCCCAACAATCCGCTGCCCAGGACGGCCACCTTGGCAGGACCGCCGGGCGAGCGTCCGAACATCTTTTCTGCAAAGCGAATGATGAAGTCGGTCGCCCCGGTCATTTCCAGGAAACAACCAAACACCGCGAACAGAAACACGTATTTGAACATCACGTCCGCTGCTTTGCCGAAGACGCCTTCGGACTGCAGAAACGTGGTGTGGGCAAGTTGAGCGACCGATTCGCCTTCGTGACGCAGCATCCAACGCGGAAGTTGGGCGAGTTCGTATGTCTCGCTCAGGTAGCAGTAGTAAGACTGCAGGACAAACAAGCAAGCGAGTATCGGCACGATCCAGCCGATGGTGCGCCGCGTGGCCTCCAAGACAAGAAACAAGCCAACGAGACCGACCGTGACGTCAATTGTCAGCAGGTCCGTACTTCGCTGGCTGAGGTCTTCACCGCCAACCCAATAATGAGAGAACGTCGGCTCAAGCTGTGTGACGACATAGGCACAGCAAGCCAGTGACAGTATTGGGAAGAGGATGTCCAGCACGGACACCAGCTTCTGCAACTTGGGCTTGCTGGTCAGGCTGGGGCTCAGCGGTTTGGTCAAGTAACACAGGCACAAGCCGATTCCCACGAACACCGCGGTTGCAGCCTTGGGTTGCATCCAGGCGTTGTTCACCTCAATCAAGGTGAAAACGCACAGCAACACGGAAAGAAACCCGATGATGAACGGCTTGATGCGCGAAGAGTTTTCCAGCTGCGACACGGAAGCACAGAATCAGAAGGGACTGCGGTTTCCCGCGGGAAGAGTGAATTTTCCGCGATTCTGGCGGTGTCGCTCGCGGAAAACAATGCCGCTGTGGCAAATTTGGTCGCTGAATTGCGTTGGCAGTTCGCTAATCGCCGTTCGCTAATCTTCGGCGGTGTTAGCCTCGGAGCTGCGCTTGGCCGCTTCTTCCTCGAAGAAACGCTTTGCGCCAGGATGAAACTCGACGCCCGTGTCCTTTTGAATGCTCGCAAAACTCACGGACTTCAGCGAGCCGTGCTTATCTCGGTAGCTATAGCTGTTGGGATCGTCCGGGTCGCCATCGAGTTTCTCAAACAAAAGCTTGGTGATCTCATAGATCATCTGTTCATCGGCCGAGGCGCTGGTAATCAAATGCATGGAACCAACGTTGAGCGCGCGATACGTGCCGACAATGTCCGTGTAGTCATCCGCCGTCAAATCGCGGAAGGATTCGAAGAACTCGTATTTGCCGATCAACTCGTCAATCGCGGCATCGTCAAACGGAATGAAGTGAATGTCCATTGAATTGCATGCCTGCGATAGCGAAGGCGTTGGCAACGATCCGCCCAGGAATGCCACGTCCGCTGTTCCATCGCCCAAAGCACTCACGGCATCGCCTTGACCCATTTCTTTCTTGTTGAAGTCGTCAAAGCTGAGGTTGTGCGCTTCCAGAATCGGCCCAACAAACATCTCAAAACCCGCTCCCGGCGGCCCGGTAACGACATTCTTGCCGCGAAGATCATCCATGGTGCGGATGCCGGAATCCGCACGAGTGACAAACATGGCCACGTTGGGCGCGAGTGTCATCACAGCGCGGACGTCGTACTTCTTGTTCCAACCGGATTCGCCGCGGGCAGCGAAGTATGTGATTGAAGCATTGGAAAGCGCAAGCTCCAACTCACCTTGCGCGAGCAGGCGAATGTTTTCTTGCGAGCCCTTTGTCCCTTTGGCCTGGGCCTGCCAATCCCGACCTTCGGGCAAGTTGTCATTAATGGCCGATGCCATGGCGGACCCAACCGGATGGAATGAGCCAGCCGCGGGCGCGGTGCCAATGTTGATGAATTCCGTGCGCTCACCGGAGCCACAGCCAATGCAGGCAAAGACGGCAAATGCAGCCAACCAGCTTATCGAGACCAGATTTCGCGACGTGCGCCGTGTCATCCTAGAACTCCAGGAAATGAAGTGTTTTTGAGTCTAATAGTTGTCTGTGAAACCAGGATCGGTGAAATCGACCGTGTCTCCGCCAGCGATTGTGGCAGCCGCCTCAAAGACGCTTGGATCAATGGACATGCTGATCTTCTGAACGGAGCCATCAGCAAAAGCGGTAATTGCTCCACTGTAATTCCCAAACTGACGACCGGCCCCCACATACGGCTGATCACCAGGGTCCAAGCCGCGCACGGTGGAGTCTCCGGCGGCCGACCATGAACCACAATTCCGAAACGAACTGGCGATCATCATCGTGTTGCTGCGGCCGTCTTTAATATCCGCTGGTGTGATCCTTCTGGAATAACCAAAGAAGCCAGCTTTGGGGTTGGAAAGCGGAAACTCGGGCGAGTCAACGCCAACGCCGCCGATGCCAATCCAGTTGGTTACGTCCCCACGGTTTTCTTCCCAGGCTTGATAGATATACATTTGCTGCGTAGCAAACGCCTGGTTTTGTGGATCATCAATCGGCAGAGCGGGATCGTACTGTTCGATGTGGTAGAACTCTTCCTCGTGTCGAACGAAGTCCCGGATCTCCACCATCCAACTTGCCTGACGGTCGATGGCAACGTCTGATGGTCCAGCAGCAGCTTGTGGATAGTAGCCGCTGACGTCTTTGTAAGAATCGATTGAGCTGGCGATCGCGCTCATGTGCTCTCTGTCTTCGCTGTAGTACAAGCCATCAAATTGCGATTCAAACTCCTCTGCGAACCGTTGCGTGGCCGAATACACCAGATATACGGCCGTGCCGATGAGCGCGAGGATGACAAACACGACGATGCCCACAACAATCCAAATCGTCTTAGCGGACGATTGGTGTGTTGGCGCTGATGTCATTCCGCCGCCAAGGTAGGGAACGGTGATTGTGTGACCACAGCGTGCACATGGCCCGGTTGACCCGGCAAATTGCGGTGAAACAACCGTTTGATTCCCACAGTGGGGGCAGGTGAAATTAATTGCCATGGGTTGATCTTCTTCTCTTGAGGTACCCGCACGACAACGCAGCGAAATTCTATGTTGGTAAGCCCCTTGAGTTTACACGCAATCGGGGCCTTGCGAAAGCGATTCGCCAGCCGCAACCACTCTAGAAAAGAACCGCGAGCTGCGGCGGAAATTCCCCGTCCGCCTAATTTCGTGTGATTGCTTCGCTGCAATTCATCACCGCGCGGCCGAGAGTGGTCCAGGCAGCCCACTGGGCGGGGTGCAAATCATCCGGGCGACTGGCAATTCCCACATGCGTGAGCTTGCGAGCCGCATCCAAATCGTCACGATATTCGCCCACGCAATTCAAATAAAGTTCATGAAGCAGCTCGCGCTCGGCCTCGTCCGGTTCGCGGGAAAGCACCTGGCGATACATAAAGTCTAAACGCTGGTTGAACAGCGAATCATCAGCCTCGTCATCAATACCGTCTTCGCTCGGCGTTTTTTGACATCCGTTATGCAACACGCTGGCGGCCAAGAAACTTGCCGTCTCGAGGAAGGTCGGATCGTTCAGCAAAGCCAATGCGGCCAACGGCGTGTTAGATCGCGGTCGCTCCGCCGTGCACTCCTCCCGGGAAGGTGCATCCAAAGCTTTGAACGTTGGGTGCAGGAACTGCCGCTGCCAATGGACATACACCCCCCGCCGCCATTGATTCATGTCGCGGTCAGCCTGGTACTTTCGCGGTGGGAAATTGAGATGGCGATAGTACCCGGCAGGCTGGTACGGCTTGACGCTGCCGCCGCCAATCTCATCAACCAACAGTCCGCTCACGGCCAAAGCGCTGTCGCGAACCATCTCGGCCGGCAACCGGTAACGTGACTGCCGCGCGTAGAGGCGGTTCTCAGGATCGTACGCCAATTGCTCCTTCGTCGCGTTGGACGTTTGTCGATAGGCCCGACTCATCACAATATCCTTGACCAGCGACTTGGTATCCCAGCCGCTTTCCAAGTAGCGCAGCGCGAGATGGTCCAGCAACTCCGGGTGCTCCGGCGGTTCGCCTTGCCCGCCAAAGTCCTGTAAGTCCTTCGCCAGCCCCACACCAAAGAACAAATACCAATAGCGGTTGGCGAACACCCGAGCCGTTAGTCCACCGACGCCGGCATCGCCGCTTGCCGTCAACCAATTCGCCAGATCGAGCCTTGTCGCCCGATCACCTGTGTGCGGAACATCTCCCAAAAAGGCCGGCACAGCTGGTTCCACAATCTCGCCACTGTCATCAAGCCAGTTTCCGCGCGGTAAGATCCGCGTCTCACGCGGCTGCATGGTCTTGGTGAACATCATCATCCGCGCGGATTCTCGCACGCGCTGGCGTTCGGCTTCCAACGATCTGATTTCCCCGGAAACCTGAACGGCCAGGCTTTGATCGCCATCAACCAACAAGTGCAATTGCTCCATTAAGCGATCGATCTCTTCCGTCAATTGCGCGACGTGTTGCCGCTCTCGCCGCGTTAACATCTTGGTTTCCGGCCTGCGCATTGTCGGAATCCGATCCGCGCCGTGCGTCAGATGATGTGCATCATCGATGTCCGCGAAGAACGCCTTCATCGAATAGAAATCGCGAGCTGTGTAGGGATCGTACTTGTGATCATGGCATTGCGCGCAGCCCAACGTTGCCCCCATCCACACCGCCGAGATATTCCGCACGCGGTCCGCACCATAGATGGCGAGGTACTCCTTCGGCTGAACGCCCCCTTCGTGCGAAGTCTGCAACAGCCGGTTGTAGCCCGTGGCGATCAGCTGGTCGGTGGTCGTATCGGGCAACAGGTCACCGGCCAATTGTTCGCGCGTGAATTGGTCGAAGGGCATGTTGTCATTGAAGGCGTCAATCACCCAATCGCGATACGGCGAAATGTTGTGATCCTGATCGCCGTGGTAACCCACGGTGTCGGCAAAGCGGACCAGGTCCAGCCAATAGATTGCCATCCGCTCGCCAAAGTGTTCACTGGCCAACAGTCGATCAACCAGCCGCTCATAGGCATGCGGAGAAGCATCACCAACAAAAGCATCCACTTCCTCCGGCGTTGGCGGCAAACCGGTCAAATCAAAACTCAGCCGGCGGATCAGCGTGATCTTGTCCGCTTCCGCGTTGGGCGAAAGCCCTTCGGATTCAATTCTGGCCAGAATGAAACGGTCAATATCCGAGAGCGGCCAGGAGTCATCTTGCACAAACGGAACACCATGCTGCTGCGGCGGCACATACGCCCACGGCGGATCGTAATTCGCGCCGCCGTCAATCCACTTCTTGAGCAATTCGATCTCGTCCGCATCAAGCGATTTGCCGGAATCCTCCGGCGGCATCCGCATGTAATCCTCTTCCGCAGTGATCCGCTTGATCGCTTCGCTGGCATCCGCGTTGCCCGCGACAACCGCCGCGTAGCCGCCGCGATCTTCGGTCGCTGCTTCCCGCACGTCCAATCGTAATTCGGCCTCGCGATGTTCCGCATCCGGTCCATGACATGCAAAGCACTTGTCTGAAAGGATCGGGCGGATATCGCGGTTGAAGTCGATCTCGTCCGCAACCTCAACCGTTGCAGAAACCGGCGACTGCTCGCCGACCGCGAGCGGAGGTTCCCCTGCCGCGCTGGCAAACACACTGCAAGGCAAAACAATCGCCGCGAAGCAAAACACAAGCTTGCGCAATGCCTTACCTCTTAAATTCACGTTACTTCTTTGCATGGAGCGAGGCGCAAACACGGGATGGAGGACGTTGGGGGCAGGACGAATTTGCGCAGCGTTGTAGTCGCGCAGGTGGGAAGCGACCCGCAGGCGGAATCGCGCTCACGACGAACTTCGTCGCCGCCATTCCATCTTAAGAGAAAACCGGTCCGCGCGACACACTTTCCCGCAGAAATGCCCACTCGCGGCGAACACCGGCTCGAACAGCACATTCAGCTATGCCGCTTTCGCAACGCCCGCCTTACCGCCCTCTAAGTGCTGCCAACGCGAATTCGCCCACACGGGACGCTCGTAGCCGAATTCCTTATAGCGGTCCCAGCTTTCGGGTAAGACCATCGCTTGGAGGATCCGCAGTTCATTGAAATCGAACTCCACAGCTGGAGATGCGACTTTGCGATGCTGATTGACCGGCCGCAAGCCGATCATCTCTTGCGCTTCGGCCAGATCAGGCGCAATCCGGCCACCTGAGAGATAGCTGACAAAGTCAGCAAAATGTTGCGGCAGTGTCGTTAAGTCCTCCAGCCGAAAGATCCGCGGAATCGCAGTTGCTTCAATATTGATCGCATTCAACTGCACAGCCCCGTGAGCGAAGCACACATACTTCGCGGAACCTTCAATGACCTCCTTCACTTGATCGAAGCCTGGCTCGCGACGCAGGTATCGCAAGTCTCCCCACAAGCGATGGTCATAGTTGTGCCTAGCAAACAGCGCCAATTGCGATCGCAGCCGCGGTAACGGATCGCGCGTAATTCCCGCAATGCTGATCCCACGATTGCTGAAGTGATTCACCACAGCGGGTATGGAGTTGCACAACACGCTGTGCACATCGCCCACACATTGGTAGTTCTCGCCCGCATTGTGCAAAGCGTCCAAGGCCTCAACATCGTTCACGCGCCGGTAGCGCGGAGCAAAGCGAGACATGTGTTTGCGCCAATCGTGGACACAAAGAATCTCAGCGTGCGAGTTGAGCGTTTTGGACAACCAAGACGTACCCGCACATCCCCAGGAAATAATCGCGAAAGTGTGCGGCCATCTACGAGAACTCGCGTCGGGCAGTGACGAAGATTGCGATTCGACGGCAAACTCCGCTTCCGTCGGAGCGGGGAACCTGCGCGTCGTCAACTTGTGAATCAGCAATCGTCCTTTTCGCCACAACAAAGCCATCGCCATTCCTCCCCAGCTTCAAAACTGGCGATACGATGAAACTCGCACATACCGCAACAACACAGCCGCGGCGGACGATAACTTCGCCATGACAATCAATCAACGTGAGTGGCCGGACCCGCACTGCTGGCGGCGGCAGCAACGGCGAAACTGACGTAGTTTCCAACACCTGCCACGTTTGCTAGCAGCTTGGTATATTGATTCGCATTCAATTTCCATTCCCCGTCCGTGTTCGCACGGTGCCAAACAACTTCATGACCGCAACGCTCAAAACTGTCACACTGGGCTGCAAAGTCAATCAATACGAGACCGAATACGTCCGCCAAGGGCTGGTCTCCATTGGCTATCGTGACGCTGCGCAAGACGAAGTTGCCGACTTGTGCGTGGTCAATACGTGTACTGTGACCGGCGAAGGCGATGCCAAGAGCCGCCAGACCATTCGCCGCCTGGCGAGAAAGAACCCCGGCACGCGAATTGTCGTGATGGGCTGTTACGCCACGCGAGCAAAAGATGAGTTGGCCGCGCTTCCCAACGTTGCCGAGGTTGTCACCGACAAACGCGAACTCCCTGACTTGTTGGGCCGCTTTGGAGTCGTCGATATTCCTGATGGCATTTCTTCGTTCGGCCGCCGGCAAAGGGCGTATGTTAAAGTTCAGGATGGCTGCCTGCTGCGTTGCAGTTTTTGCATCATTCCCAGTGTTCGACCGCAAATGTACAGTCGCTCCGCGGCGTCCATTCGCGATGAAGTCGCCCGGCTGGTGGACCATGGCCATCGCGAGATCGTGCTCACCGGCGTGCATCTCGGCCACTATGGCGTCGACCTCAACAGCGGGCGACCTAAGGACCAATGGTGGCGGCTCTCGCGTTTGTTGCGAGAAATTGTGAACATTCCCGGCCAGTTCCGTGTCCGACTCTCCAGCATCGAGGCCACCGAAGTCACCCGCGAGCTGATTGAAGTGATTGGCGAATTCCCTGACCGCATTTGTCCGCACTTGCACATTTGTCTCCAAAGCGGTTCTGACAAAGTGCTGCGACGCATGCGCCGCCGCTGGGGCGCCAAGCGGTTTGTGGATCGCTGCCGCCTGGTGCAACGTGAACTCGATCAACCGGCGGTTACGACAGACATCATGGTCGGTTTTCCCGGCGAGA
>CALJLD010000205.1 GCA_937982665.1 uncultured Planctomycetales bacterium | reverse complement strand
TGACCGTATCATGTCAGGAGGGCTGTACAAGAAACAGGTAAGCTCCCGACATGCTTGATCTCGACACACTGCGACTACAATGCGCCAATGGCAAAGTGTACCAATACTTGTACTTCTGGAGTCATCGTCCGTCCAAAACGGACGAAATGACTCCCGCGTGCTTGAGCCAATGGCATCAATTTGGATTCCAGCTTAAGGATGGATTATCCAACGGCCGAACATTGGATAATGGCCAAGAAGGCTCGCCTTTTCGATGATGAACAGTCGCTGGCGAAGATTTTTGATACGCATGACCCGAAGTCAGCAAAAGCACTGGGTCGCAAGGTTAAGCACTTTGATAGTGATGTGTGGCAAGCGAATGCACGCAGAATCGTCATCGAAGGCAACTTGGCGAAGTTCAATCAAAACGAGCATCTTAGAGCTTACCTGCTGGGAACTGGCGACATGGTTCTCGTCGAAGCAAGTCCACATGACCGAATCTGTGCGCAGCGGAATGTGACTACTTAGTCGGTAACAAGTGCGCATGTCCGCCAAAATACTGCTGCGAGTTCCTAAACAGACGTGACGTGTCCAAGCGCCGTCGTCAGCGAATCGGCGTCGATGGGTTTGGCAAACCATCCATCAATGCCGTCGGAACCCATTGGTACTCCTAGCGCGGATGGTTCAGTTGCGCTAACGGCAAATACTGCGAGATTTGCCAACTTGGAATTCGCTCGAATTCGGCGTACAGTAGTTGGCCCGTCACATCGGGGCATTCGCATATCCATGAGCACGACGGCAGGAAGTTCATTTGATTCGAGGTATTCAAGCGCGTCATGCCCATCTACGGTTGTGACGACTTGATAACCTGAGATTCTCAGCAACGCAGCTAAGAGTTCGCGCTCATTCGCGTCGTCCTCGATTAACAGCGCCGTCGGCGCCGTTACAAGTTCCTTCGGCGAAAAGCCATTTAGATTGGTTGCAAGGCTATTCAGCAGGTCGAACACGCGCTCGAGCGTCGACTCAGCATCCTCGGTCAAGCCAGCACCGCGCTGTTTTCGCAACAACTGCAAACCCAAACCAATCGAATTTAGCTGGTTCTGCAGTGCATGGAATTCGTTGTTCGAGAGCTCGTAAGTGCGTCGCGGTGATGATTGGCTTTGAGCTGCTTTGCTGTCCTGCAATTCGCCTCTCACAATTCTCAAATCGAGTGGGGCGCGGACACCGATTCGCACGGTATTGCCGCGGACCGAAAGAACATCGATCGAGACGCCAATTTCTGGCAGGACGACGGATTGGTCAGCGCGACGTGATAGAACGAGCATGGTGGGTCTCCTTTCCCTGTTTTGGCGCAACGCGATTGCATAGGCCAAAATGAAGCATGGCGGCGCACCACGTCCACGCGGTGACTCTGACCGCCATGCCATAATACGCCGTGGCGTCCCTACCACTGGTTCGCTCGATTCAAACCATGGGGCATCCCTACCCGCGGAGCTTCCGAAATTGTGCGCAGCTGTCTGTGATTTTCAAGCTCAGTTTGCTTTTTCGGACACCGCTTGCCGGTGTTCTTCCAGGAACTCGTACAATTGCGATACATCGAGAGGTTTCACGAAGTGTGCATCGAAACCCGCTTTTGACGTCGCCTCGCGGTCGGCCTCTTGGCCATACCCAGTAACGGCGATGAGGATTGTCCGATCGAGTTCTGGATTAGCTCGCGCTTCCCGGGCGAATTCGAGTCCATTGATGAGCGGCAGCGCGATGTCCACGAGCGCAACGTCAGGACGGTATCGACTAATGGCTTTTAGTCCGGATCTGCCATCGGCGGCAGTCTGCACCTCAAATCCGTCAAGCCGGAGAAGCGAAGCCAGCGTGTCGCGAGCATCGGAATTGTCTTCGACGATGACGATTGTCTTGCCAACAGCTGCTCTGGTCCGCGAGCGCGGATTTTCTAGTGCAGGGTGTTTGGCGGTTAGAGGTAAACGCACGGTAAACGTGCTCCCCAGACCCGGACCATCGCTATGAACTCCTATTTCGCCTGCACTTTTTTCGACGATTGCTTTAACGAGAGTCAAGCCTACGCCAAGCCCGCCATCAGAGCGGGCCTTGGTTGCGTCGGCTTGCACGAAAAGGTCAAAAACACTTTCCTGAAGTTCTTGAGGGATTCCGTCGCCGTCATCCCGCACAGTGACGATGGCATCACGTTCAGTTCCTAAAACGGAAAGCCAAACGTTGCCGCCATCAGCATTGTACTTGGACGCGTTGGACAGCAAGTTGACTTGTACTTGAAGTAGGCGTGCGGGATCCGCTTCAACGTACAGCGGTTCTTCCGGTAGTTTGACGTGTAATGTCTGCCCACGCTTTGCAATTGTTGGTTCAAGCGAATTCGTAGCGTCGCGCGCTGTTGTCCGCAAATCGACAACCTCGGTGCGCAAATCGATCTTTCCTTGCGTCACACGTGAAACGTCAAGCAAATCATCAATAAGGCGCGACATCTGCTTCGCCTGCCGTTGTATGATCCTGTTAAACTCACCTGCTGTCGCGGCATCAGAGTCGCGAAGCGAAAGCTCAATCGCATTGGTCATGGCGGTCAATGGATTACGGAGCTCATGAGAGAGCATCGCCAAGAATTGATCACGACGCTTCACCGCAATCCGTTGTGAATCTTCGGCTTTCTTGCGGTCGGTGATGTCCGTACAGATCGAACCCACACCGTAGACCCTGGATCGCTCATCGCGCAAGGGAAACTTCACCGACAAATATGTGCGCTCGCCGTGTTTGGCCGGGATGACTTCCTCGAACTCCATCACCTGACAAGTTCGGGCTACCTCTCGGTCGTGTGATTGCAGTGAGTCTGCGATGTCGGAGCGGAAGAAATCATAGTCAGTTTTTCCGCGAATACTGTCGCATGAAGTGCCCAGGAAAACCTCGCTGGCGCGGTTGCCCAACATGTATTGACCATTCAGGTCTTTCACGCAAATGAACGTGGAGGAATTGTCGAGAATCCCTTGAAGTTGACGGTGGACTTCTTTGAGCTGCTCCTGAGTTTTCTTAAGGGCGGTGACGTCGATGAGCGTTAGAACTGCCCCCAATGTTTCGTCGGCAGAGTTCTTATAGGGGAGAATGCGCAATAAGTACCAATCCCCTTCGCGCCCGCGGACCTCTTTCTCGAACGTCTTACTGGACGCGAGAACACCTTGAACATGTTCGAGGAGATTCGGTTCATCGATGTTTTGCGCGAAAGTGTCGATTCGGCGACCCACATCTTGCGGAACCAGATTGAACAATCGGCTGATCTGCGGTGTGAACTTCCGAATGAACAAATCGCGATCCAGGAAAATCGTGCCGATTTCCGTGCTCCGAAACAAATTGTCCATGTCGCTATTCAATTGCGTCAGCTCGGAAATCTTCCGCTGATACTCAGCGTTGACCGTGTAGAGCTCTTCGTTTACGGAATGCAGCTCTTCATTTGTGCTTTGCAACTCTTCGTTAGAAGCGACCAATTCTTCATTGGCAGCTTGAAGCTCCTCATTGCTGGTTTCAAGCTCTTCGACGGTTGCTTGAAGGTTTTCTTTGGTGTAGCGCAGTTCATTCTCCAGGAGATCAATTCGATCGCTTGACGCCTGTTCAAGATCGACTGGACAAGGCAGTGTTTCCGTTTCCTCGCGCTGTGGATTTGCTGCCAGGTCCTCAAACGTGACGAGCACGAAGTTGGGGATTCCATTGCGGTCCGGAATCAAACGAGCCGCAAGTTGTATCCGGCGCCCGTCCTCCGTAGCACCCGTTACGACCGCTTCTTGATGCGCGTCCTTCTCCAATCGATGGAGCACGCTAGAGAGCGGGAGCTTTAACCCGCGATCGATGAGTTCAATGACGTTCGCTGTCGTCCGCCCGCTCTTGAGACGAAGGAGTTCCTCAGCCCCGCCGAAGCTATGGATTAGTTCCCGATCATTGTTGATCAGTACGGCGGGAGGCATGAAGTCTTGCAACAAGACGTCGTAGGCCTGGCGGAGGTCATTGTCTTGTCCACGCAAATGCGATGAGCCGTTTGACCGCGGCCAAACCATGCTTGAGTGATCGGACGGCAGCGGCAGTCGCAAATCCGCCGGCAGACGGCTGTCGCGCTGCTTGCGGTAGATCCGCCAGTGGGCATCGATCGTATCGAACTCGTCAGCCAGCTCACTCGGGCTCTCGCTCGGCCCGAGGAAAAGTACGCCCCCGGGCTTCAAACCGAAGTGAAACAAGGACAGAGCTTTCTTCTGCGCATGAGGTTGAAAATAGATCAGCAGGTTGCGGCAAGAAATGAAGTCCAACTTTGTAAAGGGAGCGTCGCTAATGATATTGTGCGGAGCGAACACAATCATTTGGCGAATTTCTTGGTTCACCTGAAACCCATGGCGTGTGCCCTTGAAATAGCGACCACGACGTTCCGCATCCACTTCGGATAAGCTCTCCTCGGAATAGACGCCCGAACTGGCGAAGTCAATCGAGGCTTTGTGCACATCCGTCGCAAAGATTTTCACGTCGAGCAGTTGTTGGATTCTATCCAACTGCTCGCGCAGCAGGATCGCGATCGAATAGGCTTCTTCGCCGGTGCCGCACGCAGGAACCCAAAAACGCAACTCAGTGCTGTCAGCATTGCGGCGAAGGATGTCGGGAATGACCTCGGTCTCAAGCCGTCGAAACGCGTCCGCATCGCGAAAAAACTTCGTTACGCCGATTAGGAGATCCTTGTAGAGGGCATCTCGCTCGACAGGGTCACGCTCAAGTTCTTCAACATACTCATCAAAGTCCTGAATGTGGCGCAGAGTGAGGCGTCGCTCAATCCGACGCGTCACTGTCGAGGGCTTGTATTGCGCAAAGTCGATGCCACACTCTCGACGGAGCAACTTGAAAACTCTTGCAAGGCCATTCTCCGCGCCGATCTCGTTCGCCTGCTGTGGCGCGGTATGGGCGGCTGGATGCTGGATGTGCTGCAGAATCGCGCCAGGGATTTGCCCCGGCGACAAGATCAAGTGCGCTGCACCTGTGTCAATCGAGCTCTTGGGCATCCCGTCAAACTTCGCGGATTCGAGACTCTGGATTGCTACAAGCCCACCCTCTTTCCGGATGTCCCGTATCCCGCGGGAACCGTCGCTCCCTGTTCCCGACAGAACAACCGCAATCGCTTTCTCCTGGGCGTCTTGTGCAAGCGAACGGAAGAACTTGTCGATGGGCAAAGTCAGCGCCTGGTTTTGATCCTTATCCGTCAGCAGCAGTTTGCCGCCTGACAAGATCATCTCCTTCTTGGGCGGCATGAGGTAAATGGCATTAGGCTCAAGTTGAACTCCGTTTGTTGCCTGATGAATTGGCATCGAGGTACGGTGAGCCAGCAGCTCATCCATCAGGCTGCGGAAATCCGGCGAGAGATGCTGGACCACAACAAAGGACATTCCACTGTCTGGTGGCATCACGGCGAAGAATTGTTCAAGAGCTTCCAAGCCTCCGGCGGAAGCGCCTAAACCCACGATGTAATGCGGCTTGGAGCCCGGACTGCTTGCACTGACATCTTGAGTTGATTTCGGGCGCGTTGTCCCTTCTGGGGAAATCTCGGCCATCCGTTTGACCTCCATTTCTCAGGTGTTCCATTGTTTAGACACAGGTTGTGTCGCGGCGCTCACTTGCTCATTCCCCGGCGCCTGGCTCCAGCGTAAACGCTTCTTGCATCAAGCGGCGCTCTCTTTGTTCGTGCTCCGCGTAAGTTTGAATCCAATCGTGGAGCTGCAGGCAGATCTCGTGGCTCAGCGCGGAGTTCTGGTCGCACTTTGCAAGTCGCTCCTTGACTTCGCGCAATTGCCGTCGCAAGAGCTCATGTTGTTCGCGTAAGTGTTCAACATGGGGATGCCAATTCGGAAACTGCTCAAGCACGTCCGCGAGATAGCCTTGTTCTTCTTCCAATTCAAACTGAATCCGAAGATTGTCACCCATCTCATCCAATACGGCGCCTACCAACCTCGCGTTAGATTCGCTCGCTGGCTTCTCAAGCATGGTGCGCAGATCGTCGAGCAACAGCTCGATTGCTTCACTGGAACGTTGTAGTTTCTTTATGGTTGACGACAAACGCGATGAAGTATTAACGGACATGGGCGTCAATCTCCTTCGTTGCGGTTGGTCGAGCCCTTGTGGCCACAACAACGACCAGGCTAGCGGGAACAAGTCCCGCCAACCTGGCCTTCGAGGCAATACAAACAGCTCCTAATCAATGCTTGATTTCGATCCGTTTGGGCCGAGCGAGTTCGGATTTCGGCACGCAAATGTGCAAAACGCCGTTGCGAAAGTCGGCCTGCACATTGTCACCGTCGACATCATTGCCAAGCCGAACGACTCGGCGAAATTGCCCGTGGAATCGTTCGATGCGGTGCCATGTCGTTCCCTGGTCGGACGTTTCTGCCTTGCGTTCGCCAGTGATCCACAGATCGCCTTGGCGAAGCTCGACATCAATGTCATCCGCCGACATTCCGGGAAGATCGACAGAGATCTGATAGTTGGACTCCGTTTCTGACAGATTCAACACAGGTGTCCAAACAGTCGGCTGAGCCAAATTGATGCCATTGTCGCCATGGAACAGACGATCGAACATCTGATCCATTTCTTGGCGAACGTTGTCGAACAGCCCCATACGCGAACTTACGGGTGCAAGAGAAAGAGAGGTTTTCATTTTTCATCCTCCTCAATGCGATTCCATCCCGCCCAATGATTGTTCGCCGGTAGCCACGCCGGGATGGATTGCGCTGCTACCAGTCGTGTGTCTTCTTGCAACAATTATCACTACTGTTGGCTTGCGCGACCGTGCCCGGGCACTCCTAGAGCAATCCTCTGGAAGCCGCAGAAGTCGGTGAGGTTTCGCGAAGAAGTCGCGCCCTACAAACCAGACACGAAAAGCCGGGGTAGTCTTTGGCGTTCCCTGTTCAGGCCGCCAGCTGGCGAGGAGTTACCCCACTGTTCACTCCAGAATTGATTGACAGTCATTTCATCGAACTCCTGAAATGCTCTCAAAAATGATCATCACTGCTTACTGCCAACCTGAAGTGCGGAATGGCAGTTAGAAAATCGCAGTACAAATCGCATACCACAAACGCGCGATTGCGATCGATTTTGTGAAACTCATTGCGGTGCAAGATTTTACTGCAGGCATAGACTTAACCGGAGTAGGATTTGCGAACTGCCATTTTGACACGAAGTCTTTAAGGGTGCATCGCGGTTGAGCGCGCACTTCGACACAACACGAAGCCGGCATCCACAGGCGCAGAATATTCTCAGGTCAAACCGACCTTAAGCAGTTGTGAATGTCAAGCGTTGGGCGTCCCGATCCCTCCATGAACTGCAAAGCGGAGGGCCTATCGGCCATTGAGCCGCGTGATGTCCTTCTCCAGGCGAGAGATCTTAGCCTGGAGCTTCTCCATGGCATGAAACGCTCGTTTGAGCTTCGTCATCCAGCGATTCAGCGCGGCTCGGTCATTGGCCAACTGTTCTTGCTTCTTGGCCAGTCCGCGAGACTCTGCGGCAGTCGGGGTCGATTCCGGCCGAAGCACACGACGACGGACTTTCGCCATCAGAATTCCTCCCGGGCCTGAGATCTCTGCGCATGGGTCTGGTAATACTCAGACGTAAGTTGCAAGCCAGATCGAGTTCCAAGCGCCTGCTCGAGAAAGCGGCTGGCCGCCTGACAGTCGGCGCCCGTGAAGCCGCGGGTAGTGATCCGTGTTTCTCCTTGAGGGGAAACAATAACTTCGATGATCTTGCTCAATTGGTACCTCTAACGTTGACGGTCAGCTTGATGGAACCGTCAGCGAGCTGCTGCTCCATGACGGTGTGCCCCTGCTTGCGGCCCTCGATTTTGCATTTCTCAGCCGCATAACTTTGGAGAAAGGTGTCGAGGTGAGCCTGGTTGCCCCACCTCCCACTGAAGTTGTCATAACGGGCCTCGCCAGTCTCCGTCGCGAAGACGACTGGGTATCGCCAGTCCTGCAGTTGGACGACTACGCCTGTGGCAGAGCCGCTGAAGAGCTGCGCGGTTCCTGTTCGCGGCGGCGGCATCAACCAGCTGGCCCGAGAAATCGGGTTGAGCAGAGTGCTAGCACTCCGAAAAAGCGCAACAATTCGGGCCAGCATGAGGGACCAAAGCCCAACAATTCGGGCCAGCAAGCGCAACAAAACGGGCCACATAGAGTAAATAGAGTAATAAGTAAGAGAAACAGTAACAAAAGAAAATCAAGCCAAGAACAATTTGGCTCGGCGGAGCCTCAACAAATTGAAGATTCTCTTATCGAAGTCAGTATAGCGACACTAGCAACACGGGCTGATCTCAAGGAATTGCGAGACGAGCTGGATGCCTTGCCGCTGGGAACTGTGGATGATGCGAAATATGCCTTTGATGTTTGTAAGGATGCCACGTATCGGGCTGATCGGCTGGCAAAAGATGATGAAACTTTGAAACCCCTGGCACGGCAAATCCGCTGGAGAGCGAAGTCGTTTGCAGGTGTATATCGGAGGCTAGCCCTCCGGGCGCGCCGGCGGAGTGTTGAGTTGAAGAAGCGCCGAGCTTTGACATCCGTCGCTGGTTGAAGAGCGCAGCGATGTTGATTCCATGCCGCTGGTTTGCAGGTGGCGCGCCGTTATTGCGGATCGCGCTGCTTGCAATCGCGCTCCAGTCTGATACCACTTATCGAAAAGTGGATCATGCCGGAGACTCCATGCCATGCCTAAGAACCCCTTCGCCTCGCTGCCCGCGCTGAAGCAACTCAAGTCCAAGATCAAGCGCTGGCCATCCCCTCCTGACCTCCTTTGGCGCTACCAGGTCGGCCAACTGATCGCCAGGCTCCATCGGCAAGCTGATGGGGAGAAGGATCGTTTCGGCCAGCTTGCCGCGGCCGTGGATGATTCGCGCGTGCGGATCGGCTGGCTCATCCAGCACAGACTTTTCTTCCTGCACTACGGCGAGCGGCTGGACAAAGTAGCCGCGAACGAGCGATCCAGCTACCAGCTGACCTGGTGCCATATTCAGCCGCTGATGACGATCGATGACCTCGGCGACCGAACGGCGATGGAAAAGGACTGCCGCCGGAATCGGTGGAGCGTCAGCCAGCTTCGTGCAGCGATCAAATCCAAGTACGGTCAGAAGAAGACTGGCGGACGGCCATTCGCTGGCTACAGCGGCACTGTTCGCCGCCTGGACTTCTGGCGCGACGTTGAGGAGACCTCGCGAACATGGCTCCGCAAATATGAGCAAGTCTGGCAGGACGCCACGCTGCGGCCTGGCAAGCCGCTGGATGTCGAGTTCCTGGATGAGATGACGGAAGCGATCGAGGAGCTACGTGCGAAGATGACTGCCTAGGCGAGCTTCTAGCCCATTGCCACCGCGATCTGCATTCCTAGCTCGATGTTCCGCTCGGCATAGGTGCGAGTGATCTCCAGATCATCGTGATCCAAATACGCGGACGCACCAGGCAAACCAAACTTCTTGCGAACTTCGGTACCCATCGAGTGACGCAGTTGATTCGGTGACCACTTCGCGACGCCCGCCTTCTTGGCCGCTCGTTGGATGGCCATGCGATAGGCGTTGGTGTCGTACTGATCGCCAGGCGTCCGTTCCGGATTCTCTTTTTTGTTGTCGCCAGGCCCGTTGCCGTATCCCTTCTTGATCTTCCGCTCCGTGGTCGCCTTTGCACGCCGCAGTTGCTCCGCCTCCGCGGGCGAGAAGCAATACGCCGCGGGTCGCCATCAAGATACTTCCGCAGGATCGCTTGCGCCTGTGGACCGATGAACACGGTGCGGTCGATTTCTCGCCAGTCGTTCTTGTGGTCGGGGGGACAAAACAACCAGGCCTCGACCTCGCCATGCTTTGTGATGTCGCACGGCCGTAGGTTGCAGACGTCCTGAGGGCGTCCGCCGCAGAACTTTTGCACGCGGACCATGTCAGCGACAACCGGGCCAAGATGCACCAGGGTGGCGTCAACAACATGCTGCGGCACGGGTTTGACTTTCTTCCCTTCGCGGGCATCGCCGCGCTTAAGCGTTTTTTTGTTCTCTGTAGTGCATCGGCGATCGTGACATGAATCAACTCTTCACTGACGGCCCAATCGAACGTCTTCTTGACGCGATAGACTTGTTCGTTGATGTAGCGCCTAGTCCAGTCTTTGGCGATCATCGCCTCGCGAACGGCCTTGAGTTTCTTAGGGCTGAATTCCTCCGCGGGGATCACACCGAACATTTCCGCGACGATCGCTAAGGCACTGCGAAGCGCGTAGGTGTTGTTATCAGCCTTGCCTTCACGGCTGGCCTGGTACGCCACGCACAACTCGCCCACGGTGGACGGCTCCTCAGGGACTGGTGGTTGTGCTGCACGGGCTTCCGCCGCCTGCTGGAGCGTCCACTCGGTGACAAACTCCTGGTAAGCGTACTTCGCCTTTAGTGAGCCGTGTGGGCCGAGGTAGCGATCCTTACCGTTGACGCGGACGAAAGCTTGGCCGCGGACGTGTTTACGAAGCTTGGGAGGTATGTGCTCGAGACGGGGCATGGAACATCTCCAGTATGCCAAGAAGGTGCGCGCACCCTTTTGGTCATTGAGATGCCATCCGTCTTTCTGCAGACCTACGCGGTCGAGCTATAAGGTAGGCAAGGACTTAGAGAAAGTCGGAGTGATAGGATTTGAACCTACGACCTCTGCGTCCCGAACGCAGCGCTCTAGCCAGGCTGAGCTACACTCCGTGGTGGCGGTTATTCTACTCAGGCGGTGATGTTGGTCAACGCTAGTCAGCGGCGGCTGGAAGCCATGCCAAGGCTGCAAATGCGGCTGCTCATCGCCTGATAACGTGACGCAATCCGCAGCGACGGGTTCGCCAAAATCCGTGAATCGACCACACGGCAGAATCATTCTGGGACCACCGCAACACAGGCTCCAGGGTTGCCAGCGGTACAAGCGAGGACTTAGGATGTCCGCAGTTGTGATTCAACAATCCCTGACATGTGCAGCCCTTGATGGCGCGCAGCCTCCAGCAGCATTTCCAGGCCATGACGAGCAAGCAATCCTCATCAACTTCCCGGCGTCAATTCCTTTCCTCGGCAGCCTTGGGCGGGATGGGGCTGGCAACATTGGCCGGCTGCACAAGCGAAGCCGGGGGCGCCGGCAAAGAGAATCGCTTGCGAGCGGCTTGCGGTAACGCCGGATTGAAGACCTCTTGGTGTTCGCTGGGTAAGAAAGCGATGGAACTTTGGGGCGAGCTGCTGAATGTTGAAGTTGTCTGGATTGACGGCGAGTTGGATACGCACGCACAAGCAAACAAGGTCTCGCAACGCGCGAACGAGGAATGGGATTTCGCCTGTTTTCAGCCGGTCCATACTGGCAGCCTAGCCGATGCTGTGAAGCCGTTCAAAGAGCAGAACATTCCACTCATCACCATGGATGTCATGCTCGTGGAAAATCGCGACGCCATGCGCGATGCCGGCGTGTGGTGCCATGTCAGCGGAGACCAGGAGTTCATGGGTGCCGCAAGTACGCGCGCCTTGATGGAGAAGATTGGCGGCAAAGGCAAGATCATTCACATCGGTGGTGACGCAGGGCACTCAGGCGCTCAAGGTCGCAAGCGCGGATTTGACAAAGTGCTGGCCGAGTATCCCGATGTGGAGTTGATTGGAGGCGATGTCCGCTGGTGCAATTGGGTCAAGGACGAGGCCTATGCGGCGATGACAGCCATCGTCAATCAACACAAGGATGAACCCATCGCCGGTTGTTTCTGCCAGAACGATGACATGGCACTCGCCTGCGCCACCGCATTGAAGGACACCATTCACGAAGGAATGGTAATCACGGCGGTGGACGGTCAGGCCGATGGGCTCAACGGTGTTGAAGATGGAACCTTGTTCGCCACAACGCTCAATCCGGTTTCGCTCATTCACTTCACAGCGCTCGCACTAGGGCAATTCATGGTGCGCAACAATGAAACGATTGACGAAGTGCCGATCGAAGTGATCACGCCAGGGCCAGTTGTCTCGCAAGACACGGGCAATCTGCACGCGATGCGTTATCTGGCGGATCCCCGGCACTGCATGGTTTAGAAAAGATCAACCGCCGTTGGCTATTCGTGCGAGCCGTCCAGATCAAGCGCGATGAGATCAAGAAGCGCACGGGATCAAAGCACGTGAGATCAAAGCGCAATGGGATCTTCGCCTGAAGTGACGGTGGCGAGAGGAATTCGCTTGCTGGCATTTCTCGCAGATGAGCAGAATAGTAGCCGAGCAGACTAGTAGACGAGCAGACTACTCGTCATCGTCGCCATTTTCCGGACCGCGAACTTTCTCCATGACTACGCAGTTTCCGGATGCGTTGTATTCGACGAATGACATGAAGTTGCGCATCAGCATGATGCCGCGACCCGAAGGCACTTCCAGATTATCGTCGTCGGTCGGATCGGGAACGTCGCTGGGATCAAATCCTGGACCTTCATCGCGGATTTCCAAGCGAAGTCGATCTTCACCGATCTTAAATGAGATATGGACGCGTTTCGCTTCGTCCGATTGATTGCCGTGGCGAATGGCGTTGACCAGCGCTTCCTCCGCCGCGAGCCGAATTCCAAAGAGGTCATGCGCGAGCCAATTGCGGTTCTCTAGCTGCCGGATCAACTCTTCAAGCAGATCCGTGCCGGCTTGCGGCTGGCTGGGAATCGAAGTTTCCCAATTCCAGTTCCAGGCATCCGACATGGTTTGACTGCAAACGCGCAAGCGCAAATCTAAGGAAAAAAGGGGGAGCAAGATGCGTAAGGACGTTTGCGCCAATGTGCATGGCCGTTGCAAATGGCCACGCGCGGAGCAAGCATCTCAGCATCAACTACATTGCATTCAAGGCTTCCGTCTCATCGTCATAGATATCAAAGACTCGGTCCAACCGAGTAATGCGAAACACCTCCATGATTTCGTCTTTGATGTTGCTGAGCTTGAGTACCGAGCCCTTGGTTTTCGATTTCTTGTCCAGGGTGATCAGCTTTCCGAGTGCCGCGCTGGAGAGGAACTCAACGTTGGAAAAGTTCAACAACAGCTTGTTGACTCCGGAGTCTTCCGCCAAAGCGTATAACTCGCCACCGATTTCCTGAATGTTGGCTTCGTCAAGGATCTTGCGGTCAACAAACCGCACGACAGTTACATCTCCAACTTTGGCAATTTCCAGATGCCGCGATTCCGACATGACACACTCCTCAACGCGCAACGATACCACGGTGGAGAAATCGGGAGTTTGCCGCACTTTCCGGCTGAGAGATATCTCGTTTGTTCAATATGGAGATAGTCGCTCTAGCGAACGCAAACTGTTGTCCCCGTTAGGATAAGAACGCCCGCTCATGATAGGTGGCGCTTAGGGTGTGTCAAGCGGATTCACTAACTCTCATTTTAGTCATCACGGTCGAACTTCAGGCAAAGATTCTTCTTCATCAGTCCGTCCGAATTCTCGAAATGCTGGTCGTCAAAGTCGCTGCAATCGTTACGGAGTGATCCTGCATGGCAGACCAACCGGCGACAAAGCGCCGATCCCATCCAGACTCGCCAGGCAAAGTCGTTAGGACTGCGTGGTCTTTGCGGGGCATGGTTCATAGGGCCGCCAAAAAGACGCTCAGACAGACGTGACTTTGACCATTGGTGCGCGTTGAGCTAAATTCGACAGGAGACGATCGACCCCTATCTGGGGCCGCAAACGCCAGGATATGGCACGCTTTGGCAAAGGGCCAGCTGATGAATTCCAAGCTCATTAAGGCAGTTCTTGCCGCTATGGTCGTAAGCGTCGTCGCGACGCCCGGATTCGCCCAACGCGACCGCTTCGCCGTGCTGCGACAGCGGATGGTCAAACTCTTCATTGAAGACGAAGGGGTCAGCAACAGGCGCGTCCTGGACGCAATGCGGGCAACGCCACGGCATGAGTTTGTGACTCGCGAGCATATCGGCCAAGCCTATTACGACATGGCCTTGGCTATTGGCGAAAGTCAAACGATCTCGCCGCCGTTTGTTGTTGCCTTTATGACGGAGCAACTGGACCCGCAGCCAGAAGATGTGGTTTTGGAGATTGGAACGGGCAGCGGATATCAGGCGGCTGTGCTCAGCCCTTTGGTCAAAGAAGTCTACACCATCGAGATTGTGGAATCTTTGGGCAAGCGTGCCGCGGCAACCCTCAAGAACTTGAAGTACGACAACGTTCACGCGATGGTTGGCGATGGCTACAAAGGTTGGCCGGAACACGCCCCCTTCGACAAGATCATTGTGACATGCTCGCCTGAGGACATCCCTCAACCGCTGGTCGAACAGCTGAAAGAAGGCGGGCGGATGATCATTCCATTGGGGGAACGCTACCAGCAAACGATGTACTTGTTCACGAAGAAGGATGGCGAACTTGTGCAAGAAGCGCTCTTGCCAACGCTGTTTGTGCCGATGACCGGTGCCGCGGAAGAACAGCGAGATGTCTTGCCTGATCCTTTGAACCCATCGCTGCGGAACGGCAGCTTTGAAGAGGTCGTCGAAAAGAACGGCAAGCCGGTGGGCTGGCACTACACGCGAGAGTTTGAGGTTCGCGAGGACCCCGCCGCTCCCGTTGGCGACAAGTATCTCGCCTTTGACAACAACCAGGTTGGCCGATTCGCACAAGCGCTGCAGGCGTTCCCGATTGATGGATCGAAGATTCGCAAGGTGCAGTTGGATTTCCGCGTTCGCGGAGAGAATGTGCGGCCTGGCGCCAATTCCAATCAGATTGCCGCCGTGGCGATTGGCTTCTACGACAAGAATCGCAAGTTGCTTTCGGAGAATCCTTCGGCGACCTGGCGTGGCACATTTGACTGGCGAACGGAATCACTCTTCATAGATGTTCCGGCCCAGGCAAAGGAGGCCATTCTGCGGATTGGCTTGTTAGGTGGAACGGGCGAATTACACTTCGATGGGATTGAATTGACCAAAGCTAAGTAGCTCGCGCGAAGCGAATCTTCTAATGACTCACCTGACCACAAAAGTCCCGCCTGAACAAATAAGCCTGACTCTTCGCCGGTGTGCTGAGCGGCGCAACTCTTCAAGATTCTCCCCCTATGCGTACCGCCAGCATTCAACGCAAGACGACTGAGACCAATGTGCAGTTGGACCTCAACCTGGACGGTCAGGGCAATTCGCAAATCGCCACCGGCGTCGGCTTCTTCGATCACATGCTGACGTTGTTCGCGCGGCATGGTTGTTTCGACCTGAACATCAAAGCAAATGGCGACCTGCATGTGGACCAGCACCACACCGTTGAAGATGTTGGCATCTGTTTGGGTAAGGCGTTCCGCGAAGCATTGAGCGACAAAGCCGGCATTCGTCGCTACGGCCACTCGACGGTTCCGATGGATGAATCTTTGGCCACCGTGGCTGTCGACTTTGGCGGACGGGCTTTCCTGGTCTTCAACGCCGAGTTCTCCACGGAGAAGATCGGCGACTTCGATTGCCAGCTTGTGCAAGAGTTTTGGCAGGCATTCACCGGCAATGCGCTTTGCAACTTGCACGTGCAACTGCACCACGGCGCAAACAGCCATCACATTGCCGAAGCGATCTACAAGTGTGCGGCACGCGCCATTCGCATGGCGACAGAGTTTGATACCCGCATGAGCGGCGTGCCCAGCACCAAAGGCACGCTCAATGAATAGCGCTGCGCGGAGTTCCCTTTGGCTTAAGTCAGCAGTGCGGCCAGCAATTCTCTCGTGAACTTTGCCGCTGCGGCTGCTGTGATCCCAGAGTGATCTCGACTTGGGTTGAATTCGACTAGATCTGCGGAAACAAGCTGTCCCTTAAGCCGCTGAATAATGCTCAAGACGTCGCGCGTTGACAATCCGCCAGGCTCCAAATGTGAAACACCGGGCGCAAACGCGGGATCAAGGACATCCATGTCCAAAGAAAGATAGATTGGCCCCGTGATGGCCGGCAGTGATTCCAACTGCCAACGCGAAGCTTCGTAACACTCCACGCCGATGCGTTGCATTTGATCTCGCTGATGCGCGGTGGCCGTGCGAATGCCGATTTGAATCAATCTCGCTTCTGGGATGATTTCCATCGCTCTGGCAAACGGACAGGCATGCGAGAATCGGTCGCCTTCAAATTCGTCGTACAAATCCGGATGTGCGTCCAGATGCACAATCGTCATTCGCGCGTGGCGCTCACCCACGGCTTTCAGCAACGGAAAGCTCAGCGAATGATCGCCACCCAGGGCGAGAAACTTCTGCTGGGCATTCAGAACTTGTTGGGCTTGCAGATAGGCCGCGTCAAACGTCGCGTCCCAATCTTCGCTCAGCGGCAAATCGCCAATATCCGTCCAGTTATCAGTCGCACTCAAGTCGGTGCCGCATTCGCAAAACCAATTGGACGAGCCGCTATGCAACGTCGCTCGGATGACCTCCGGTGCCAGGCGGGGTCCGCGCGCATGGGAAGACTTGGCATCAAACGGCAGACCGAACAGCACGACGGCGGGACGGTTCATTGCATGAATGCCCAGATGCTCACGGAAATCAACGCGATCAAAGCCATCGCTACCAGCCCGGCAACCCACACGGGAATGGTGATAGTGGAACTCTTGGGCGGCAGCAGAAACTCGCCGCTGATGGGTGCCGGCTGTTCCAGAACTCTCGGAACCGGACGCAGTGGCGGCAGTTCCACCAGCGCCGCGGGGACATATTGTTCTTTCTTGCGCTCGGTCTTCAGTTCGCCGCTATCCGTTGCAGTTTCCTTGGGCGCAAAGCTCCATTGGGCTTCGGCTCCCATTTCGTTGAGGAAGTCCTCCAGCCGCTCGTCAGAAGAAAAATCCCGGCTGCCGGAAAGTGATTTTCGCGGCGCATCAATCAAGTGTGGGCATACGTCCGCCCAACTTTGCTCAAACTTTCTTGTGTACGGCTCCAGGTATTGCGCCACTTCTTCCGCGGACGCAATCCGGTCGCGAGGCTCGCGCGCCAACATCTTGTTAAGAATCGCTTCCAGCCGAGCGTCCGCTTTCGGAACGAATTGCCGTAGCGGCGGCGGCGCTGCATCAGGAGCAAGCCGCTTCAAGATCTTGCTTTTGATCGTATCCCCATCAAACGGCACTCGTCCGGCCAGCAACTTGTACAGTGTGCACCCCAGCCCATACACGTCCGTTCTTTCGTTTACCGGCGTGTCACGCAAGATCTGCTCCGGTGCCAGATAGTCCGGCGTTCCCACCACGGCGCCCACCTGCGTCAATTCCGCGTCGGCAGAGTCGCTGGACAACTCGGATTGAATCCGTTCAGTCACACCTTCGTCATCGTCAGTGTCCAGAATTCGCGCAAGCCCCAGGTCCAATATCTTTGCGACAGGCTGCCGCAGCGCTGTGTCCCACGTCACAAGAATGTTCGCCGGCTTGACGTCGCGGTGAACCATTCCTTGATCGTGCGCGTGTTGAAGGCCAAGCGCCGCCTGGCGAACAAACTCGCAAGCCCAATCGATATCCAGTTGCCGGTGATATTCGCTCCATGTCCGGAGATCGTTCCCGTCAATGTGCTCCATCACCAAAAACTGCGTTTCACCCACCTGGCCAGCATCAAAGGCAGCCACAATGTTCGGATGGTTCAGCTTGGCGATGGCTTGCACTTCGCGACGAAACCGGGCCCGAGCATTGCGATGCGTCAGCCTGGCGCGGGAGAGAATCTTGATCGCCACGGTCCGCTTCATTAGCGAGTGCACCGCTTGGAAGACCACGCCGTGCGCGCCTTCGCCCACGGGACTCACAAAGCGATAGCGGCCCAAATAGAAGGCACTCTCCCCTGCCAAGAGTCGCTGCGCCTGCCAACGCGTCAATCCATTCTGTTGCACCAGGGCTTCGGCCAATCGATCAGCATCCACGCCGTTGTTTGTGTCCGCATATTTACGGACCTTGGCCATCTGCTCCTCATTGAGCAGTTGGCTGCGCTGCAGCGCGTTAACGAATTCTTCTCTTGCAACCACTTGCATCAAGAAAAGCGTGTGACCAAACGCACTTGGGGAGAGGTTTTGCGCCAATCGCGGCGGGCATTTCAGCGATTCCGTGAAACACGCTCGCCAGCCCACAAGTAAATCTTCATAATACCAACTCTGGTTTGACCGTCACCTAACGTCAATAACCCATGGCGGTAATGGCAACCCCCCGCAACGGGATTGCCGCCGCCCTGGCCGCATTCTTCGCAGAAACCTTATTTCCCAAAGGCAAATCCCATGAGAATTGAAAAGCTTGTCCGAACTGGCCTGGCCAGCTTGCTTGCTGGCCTTGTCGTCGGTTCCACGCTCCTCGCCGTCACAAGTCCGGTCGCCGCCCAAAACCCCTCTGCCCAGGACGTGGTTAACAAGTACATCGAGGCAACAGGCGGCAAAGAAGCATTGGAGAAAGTCAAGACGCTGCAAGTTCGCGGCAAGATGGAATTGGCGTCCGTTGGCCTGACCGCGGATCTTTCTGTCCTGCAAACCCAGGATGCCTTCTTGATGACCATCGCGCTTCCAGGCTTGGGCGATCTGGTTCAAGCCAGAAACGGTGAAGTGGCGTGGGCGTCCCGCCAGGATGGCACCATCGCCAAATTGGAAGGCAAAGAGAAACAGCAGATGATGCAAAACGCCCGCATGCACGAACAACTCTCCTGGCTGGACTACAAAGGCGAAATCATTGTCAAAGGCGATGCCGACATCGACGGAACCGCGGCCTGGCACCTGCGCTTTGAGCCCACCGACGGAGTTGCCGCGGACCGCTATTTTGCTAAGGAATCCGGCCTGCTGCTCAAAGTCAGCATGACCGCCGTTTCGGAGCTGGGCGAAATCCCCACGGACTCTTACTTCTCTGACTACAAAGAGTTCGATGGTATCAAGATGGCCTGCAACATGCGGCAAGTCGTGAATGTTGGTGGAGTCGGCGAAATGAGATTCATTTATGACGACGTCAAAGTGAACGAGGAGATCCCCGAGGACCGCTTTGCTCCCCCCGCAGGTATCGACGAGTAGCTCCCTCAGGGCCAGTTGAATCGTCGCGGGTCCCCACGAACATCAAGCTTGTTTGATGGACGCGAGAACTGCCCGTGATACCGGATTTGTGGCCATGCACGATTTGTGTGCGTGCGCACTTTATTTGGCCGATTGAGCAAATAGAATAACGGCTGTTCTGGAGCGGCTCCCCGCCGCGCTGGAACAGCCGTTTTTTGCATCCGTTTCGTTCGCGCCGCATTTTGGGCTGGGGCCAACGAGGGGCGTCCACACCAGCCCGTTTCGTTCGAAAGGAATACCTATTATGAGACGTCTTGTTTGCTATTTGTGTGTTACGGCCTTTGCCACTTTGTTGGCATCACCGACCGCCGCCCAAAACCCCGATGACATCGTCAAACGCGATGAGGGAACTTGGAGCGCGGAATTGACTGTGCATTCGCCTGATGGCGAGATGCAAATGACCGGAACGGAAACCAATCGGCTCGTCGGCACATGGATGATTTCGGATTTTGAAGGCGAGTTCATGGGCACACAATTCGCTGGGCATTCGGTCTACGGCTATGACGAAGAGAAAGAAAAGATCGTCGGCACATGGGTCGACAACATGCCGCAGCCAGGAATTCCACGCCGCATGGCAATCATGGAAGGTGAATACGATAAGGAAATGGATGCCGTAGTGTCATATCTGGACTCCTACGGTATGACCGGCGAAAAGGTCCGCGAGAAGCACGTTGTTGAATACGACGGAGACGACAGCCGCACCATGACCATGTATCAACAAGACGGTGAAGAGTGGACCGTGATGATGGTCATCAAATACACCCGCATCAAAGGCACCGGCCAAGAAAGCGTCAAGGTTGACAACTAGTCGCCTTGCGGGATGAGATTCAAACGGCGCTCGAATCAACTCGAGCGCCGTTTTTTATTGGCCGCGCGCTTGTGTGACCTTCGCACATACTTTCTGCTTGCCACAACTCCGTCATTCCCGCGAAGCACACCATGCGTGTCACACCATCGGGACCAGCCAGTGCTTCGACCAGATTGATCTCGGGTGCCACTGCTGGCTTGCCCAGCAGTGCTCTTCTTTTCTTTCAGGAGCGGGGCCATCCCTGCGAGACCAGGTGAATCTTAGCAGACGTGTAGGCTGCCGACTTCCGCGTGAACCACACTGCTGGACAAGCCGGACAAGCCAGCAGTGCCCGGACGAAAGCGCACCGCGAGTCCGAAAACCTAATAGCTGTGACGGAGCACCAAAGCGAATGATTCCAGCCACAGTGCTCGGAATGGTGGTGGGCTAAGCTCCCATCCGTCATTCCCGCGAAGGCGGGAATCCAGTCTATTCCGCGGAACAACGCCGGCAAAAACCTGGAGCGAATGAATCCAGCCACACCGTTCTGTGTGAGAAACACGCAACGCCCTTGCAACATGACTGGATTCCCGCCTTCGCGGGAATGACGGATTGGTGCGTGGCCCTGCACTGGTGCAATCCAACGAAAGGCAATATCGTTGACCAGCGTGCCAAACACACAACAGCGTTGCGAACATCCCAAGCCAGTTTGAGAATCGTGCCAATGAGCGAAGCCGCCACCCAAGAACTGATCGCACAACTGAGCGCTTCAGACATTGAACAACGTCGCGCGGCCGCTTCGGCCTTCATGTTGTCGCCAGAGAACACTCAACTTGCGCTTGTCCCGCTCTGCCATGCCGCCGGCGATCCGGATGAAGCTGTTCGCGAATCGGCTGTTGCCGCTTTGGAAGAATGTGAAGTGCCCAAAGCGAGCGCTTGCGCGGGCTTGTCGGACCTGTTGATGAGCGAAACCACGGACACCGCCTATTGGGCCGCAACGCTGCTGGGACGTTTGGGATCCGATGCAAAACCTTGGGCAGCAGACATCGCGATGGCACTCAATGGCCATTCCGCTTCGGCCGTGCGGCAGCGGTGTGCTTGGGCATTGGGAAAGATTGGGGCAGCGGACACCGCCATTACCGATGCCCTTTCGCAGGCAGCGAAGTCAGACGATTCCCGCCTGGCACGCCTGGCCGAGAGTTCGCTGAAGAAACTGAGCGGCTCATAGGTGCCGCGTAGCAATCAGCGCCAAGCCAGCCTATCGGGTCCAGTTGGACTTCTTGTGGGCGATCTCCCGCAGTTCCTTGGCCATGGCCGTCATTGGTACGGACCAGCAATTGGGCCGCGTCGCCCGATACAGCGTCATCTCTGGATACCAGGGGGTTTTGGCTCCTACCAGTCCCCATCGCCAGCTGGGCCAATCTGAGAGCACTGTCCAGGTAGGCACACCAAGAGCGCCAGCGAGATGTGCGACTCGGTTGGGAACCGAGATCACCAAATCGAAGGCCGCAACAAGGCTGGCCAGATCGTCAATGTCGCCCTGAGGTTGGACGAAGTCCCAATGCACGAGCTCCGCGCCAGGATGCAGTTCCAACGCCTGTTGCATTTCAGCATAGGACTCTGGCCCCTGCAGGCTCACAAGGTGAACCCCTTGCACGTCCAGAATCGGTTTCCAATGTGCAAGTTGGGTCGAGCGCCCGT
Organism: uncultured Planctomycetales bacterium; assembly: GCA_937982665.1. Lineage (GTDB taxonomy): Bacteria > Planctomycetota > Planctomycetia > Pirellulales > S012-138 > CALJLD01. The sequence continues at coordinate 35,303 of CALJLD010000205.1, read as the reverse complement.
CCATGGCATCACTCTTGAACAGGCCGTCCCAGGAGATGCCAACTTTCAGCCCCGGCCCCAAGTCATTCAAGTTGCGTCTGTGGAGTGCGGTCCAACTATCGTTGGCGGCAAAGGGTTGCTGATTCTCGGGAAAACGGCTGGATGCCGTGCGCAGAAACCGCGGCAAACTTGCCAGAGGGCTCCAGCAGTCAAACTGTTTGTACTCTGCGAGACTGCCCGTCGGCACACATTCGATACTCTCGAAAGACCGTTGAAAGATCGACAACAGTCTGCGATCGACCTCGACGACGCATCGCTGCGATTGTGCGGCGACATCGTGCAAGCACGAGGCGAACATCAAGTTGTCAACCAGCGACGGACCACAAGTGACCAGGATGGATTTGCCTTTGAGTGCCGACCCATCCCAAACGGGGCGTTTGTTGAGCAGAGGATTCTGCATGGCCAATGAACGGCAGCGGAGATCGTATTCCCGCCAGCCGAAACTCCATTCGCCCTGCTGCAAGGCCAGTAGCCCTCGGCCAAAACGAGACGATCTGTCGGTAGGATCTCCGGCCAGGGCCTTTTCCATCATTCGCAGGGCGGGTTCCAAAGCTCCGTTGGTCCGCACGATCCTCGCAAGATGGTAGAGCACGATGGGATTACCAGGCTCGATCTCGAGCGCCTTGCGCAGCTTGGCCTCAGCACCGGGCAGACGCTGTCGCTCGCTGAGAATCTCCGCCCACAACAAGTACATTTCAACGTTTTGTGGATCGACCTCGCTGGCCTGACGCAGATACGCTTCGACCTTGTCCATATCTTCGCCAAGGCGATTCATGCATCGGGCGATGGCCAAACACGAAGGGACGTGGGTGGGATCAACTTCCAGTGCACGCTGATAGAGCCGAGTTGCGCGGCGGTATTGCTCCTGCTGGAACAAGCCTTGCGCGAGTTGAAAGTAGTGCTGAGGGTTGGTGATGTTGGCCGAAAGCGTTTGGGCAACCTTGCGGAGTTGGGCGTCGCGGTGAGCGGCCTTGGCAGCGATGTTGTGCAGGTCCGACTTTTGCGAACCTGTGGAAGGCGCTTCACCCGCGGTGTTCTCGCGCGGCAACGCACTGAGCGGTTCCTTGGGAACCACTTTGCTTACGCGTGTTCGACGCGCGCTGCGAGAATTCGCAGCAACTTGATCTTTGACTTGATCGTTCTCTCGGGTCATCTCACTCCTCGGCAACAAAGAGTAGCCGCGGTTCAGGCACACATTGCTCAGGCAGACATTGCTCAGGCAGACATTGCCTCGCCCACGCACAAACGTAGCTCATCATGCCGCTTCAGGGTGGCCGTAGCGATCGCGATTGTCAGGAGTGTCTGCAACACACTGATGGGATGAAGAGATTGTGCGCTCGTGACGGAAGCGTGACGGAGCGGCGCGAGCATCACAGCAAAAGAAAACGACGGCCCGTCCTGGTGAACGGCGCCGTCGTCTTCATTATCCGATCGCGTTGGCCTGTGCTAAGCTCGTGCTTATTGCAGCAGGGCCAACACGTTTTGTGGGTTACTGTTGGCGATCGCCAGCACGGATGTACCGGACTGCACGAGGATCTGGGCTCGTGTGAGCGAAGCGCTTTCCGCAGCAAAATCTGCGTCACGGATTGTGCTTTCCGCGTCCGTCAGGTTTTCCAACGTATCGCTCAACGCGAAAATGTTGGTCTCAAGCGTCGTTTTCTGGAACGCACCCAGTCGACCTCGTAATTGAGTCACTTTATTAATGACTTCGTCTACGATCTTGGCCGCGGAACCTGGATCAGCGGAGAGCGATTTCCCATTGCCCGAGCGAATCTCGAACAAGCGACCGTTGGCTCCGCCAAGACGGGCTGAGTTCAAGCTTTGGATGCCCAAACGGGCCTGTTGGTTGGTAACAACATCCGGGCCCAGTTGGAACAACGCACCGCCACCTAGGATTGTGAAGTCGACGTCCGTCGACGATCCGTCGCTCACGGTAACGCTCAAGTCAAGCGCGGAAGTGTTAATCGAAAGTGTGTTCCCCTTACCGTTTGCCAAGGTTCCATTGACCGTGGCTACGATATCAGTCCCTTCAGCACGCAAAGCGCTGATATTCGAAGTGAAAGTACCGGGGTACGATTCACTGATGACATCAATGGCAACAAAGGAATCGCTTCCGTAACTGGAAGAGTCAAGCTCGAGCACTCCCGAATTGTTCGTGGCAGTAACCCCCGTAGCATCTGACACGAGGTTAACCGCTGCAACAATTTGATCGATGGTGGAGCCTGCTTGGAAGCTGAAGACTTCCGTTCCGACCCCATCACTGATTTCGAGAGTAATGTCGTGAATTGTGTAGGCGGTTCCGACGGTTGTACCGGCGAAACCAGTCGCTGAAGCGTCGACTGTTCCCGTGCCGTCACTGCCAGTTGCATCCGAGGTTGTGAACGCCCCATCTGTATCGGTGGCCGTCTTAATTGCCGCTGCGCCGATGTTGGCGAAGCTTGCGTGATCACTGTCAAACGTGATAGTCAGAGTGCCGGCCGCGTAGGCCGCTGCAACTCCAGAACCGCCGCCGCCGGCCGCAGCTACTGCCGTGACAACGGCTACGTTGTTGAACGTTTCGCCGGCTGCGGCTGCTGTCAACAGAATCTCGTTGTTAGCTCCGGCGAAATCGATAACTCCGGTGGAACTTAACGAAGCGACAGTCACCTGAGCTTGTGTCGCGGCGGCAGCGATGTCGATATCGATGTCGAGCGATCCAGCAGAACCCAGGTTCGCCTGGTCGATTTGAACGTCTTCAATGGAGGCCACATTGGCCGCCGTGGTGATGAAGTTCAGGCTTCCATCCAGCAGGCGTCGGCCTTGGAAGCTGGTCACCTGGGCAATACGGTCAATGGCTTCCAAGCTGGAGTCCACTTGCAGCTGATTCGCCGCAATTTGATCGTCGCTCAGGGCACCTGCGTTCGCGGCTTCTGTGATCAAACCGCGAATGTCGTTCAATAGCGAGCTGACCTGGCCAATGGCAGAATCGGCGGTCGCGATGACTTGATTGGCACGTTCGCTGTTCGAAATCGCCCGCTGAACAGAAGTGATATCGCTTCTTAGGGCTTCGCTGGCAATCAATCCCGCCGGGTCATCCTTACCAGTGTTGATGCGGAGACCGGTGCTCAACCGTGTGAGTGCCAGTTGCAGATCATTGTTGGAACGCTGCAGAGTCTTCTGAGCGACGAGCGAGCTGACGTTTGTGTTAATACGGGTCATTGCCGGTCCCTTTCACCGTGTGCGTCTGTGAACGCGCTACTTTCTGGCGTGATTGTGGAAATATCCTCGTGTGCCATTTTTCGCGCTGATGGCTGAAACCAATCGCAAGAAAACTTGCGGCGCTCAGCGCGTCCATTGATTTGATCGTCCAGGCAATCTGCGAGCTTTAGGAGTTCTGGAAAATGCTGCCAAAGCTATCCGATAGCATCAATCCAGCGCTCCATGCAAGCCTTAGATTTCCTGAGGATCGTTCAAACATAGAACAAGCCTGCGTGGAGCAACCAAGCAGGCTTGTTATTCTGTGTCTTTTTTTTGAAGCCCGTACGCTACTTCTGACCAAACCGAAACGACCCCTCTAATTCTCCGTACTGGAAGAACCAGAGTCCTTGATCGTTTTGGTGTCCTTGGGGTCGATGCGGCTGGCACGCAGATTCTCGCGTTGAATCGCTTCGTAAACTTCTCTGCGGTGCACCGGGATCTCAGTCGGAGCGTCTATCCCCAACCGAACTTTGTCACCACGAATATCGACAATCGTGATGACAATGTTGTCACCAATAATGATGCTCTCGTCGCGTTGTCTTGACAGAACAAGCATCGACGACTCCTTCCATGTCCTTGGCCGGACGGCGGACCGGCTATTCGCGCTTGTTGTTCAGTGATGTATTCAATGGGTCCGCAACTCACTACAGCATTCGGCAAGAAAATGCCTGCTGCTCCATCAACGATATCCAGGTGCGGATCCGGAGTTTCGCGTGGGTCACGCCAAAGGCAACGATTGTAGCCATTAGCAAACCAAGAATGCTCCGTCACGCGCTGCGGCGAAGTTGGCCTGTCGCGGGTGAAAGTGGCAATCTCAACGGGGCATCGCCGATTGCGATCACTTGACGCCCCAGCCGTCTGGGAAGGTTAATCACCAATGGTCCCTTGAGATTGAGCGTCATTTCGTCCGCGGATGAACTCACAATCGAGAGCACTTCCGCGTCTTCACTTCGCTCCAAACCCAACGGCGCCAAATCATTGCGAGAGACCCGCACTTGATAATCGCTCAAGAACCGTTGGGGAGATACAACTGCCAGGGCGATTTCCGGACGCGTGGTGCTTTGCAGCCAGGCAAGGCTTTCGCTCGCACAGTCCGCCAACAACACCCACTGCCGACAGTCTTCTAACCCAATGAGTCCCTTGGGAAAGCGAAGAATGTCGTCGCCATCGACAGTCAATAAGCCGAATCGGCTTGTGAGAACCTGCATGGTTGAGTTCCCTCCGTGGCATGGGCTTGTCCCAACGCAGGTGGCTAGCGCGGCGGATTTGCGGTCGATTTCTCCATCTTGGAGAAATCGACGCGCCTCCCCGCGCGACACATACGTGCGTCGCATGACAAGCAACATCTCTCATCCGCGCCAGAAAGAGCATCCCTACTCTTAATTCAGCGGGACAGCTTTTACATCGACCATGCCGATTAGAAGCGACCAGTGAAAATACGGAAACTAGAGAAAATCAAGAAGGCTCAGGTTTGCCAGGTCGCCGATGGTGCGCAACGACGCTTCGAGCGAAGCCTGACGCGCCGTCAAGTTCACAATCGCTTCCACGAGGTCCACGTCTGATTCTTGCGAAAGCGTGGATTGCAATTCGATCTCTTCGTCGTCCAACCTCTGGTTGATCAAGTCAAGGTTTTGTAGCCGCGCGCCCAAATTCGCCCTGACAAAGTTCATCTTGTCCGCGGCTTGATCCAAGACATCTATGCCGCGGCCCAACTCAATCAGGTCATCGTTGAGCAATGCTTCTCTGATTCGCACCAAGGCTGTGAAGACTCCCAACGATTCCTGGGAATTGACATCGCGCGCCAGCAGGCTTTCCGACAGTCCTCCAGTGAACTGGACTGGTCCGGCAACCGCGACTGCTCCGGTCCCGTTGTTGCCTGGATCCAGAGTTGTGTCCAACTGTGCCGTGAATTGAGTGCTGAGAGTTGGATGTCCCGCTAAGAGATTGACGGCGTCCTGTGCGGTGAAGCCAGCGGCAATGTCAACGGCAAACGTCAGCGTATTGCCAACCAGCGAAACGCTGTTACCACCGCCCAGCCCACTATCGACGTACTCGACCGAATAGGCATTGCCGGCCGATCCCGATCCAATAGTCGAGAACAGCACGGCGTCATTTGGATCGGCACCGTTGATCGCGGCGCTCGCGGCTGAGCCAGAGGATGGGGCACCGCTGATCGTCCCTAGTGGATCAAGAAAACCCAGGTCGATCGCCGCGTTGGCTCCAATGGCTTTGGCAACGGAAAGAGAACCGGCAGCGGCAAGGTTGTCATCAAACAATTCAATTCCGTTTCCAAACGCCGTCAATTGGGCCGTCACGCGGCCGGTCGCCGTTTGGTTGCCGGAATTCCCATTGATGTACGCTATGACGTCGCCGATGGTGCGAGCTTCAGCCAGCCCACCGGAAAACGCGGCTGGACCAAACGCGGCAAGATTGCCTGCTCCCGTATTCCCGGGATCCGCTGTGTCATCGAGTTCGGCGACAAACTGTGCACTCAGCGTCACATCGCCGGCCAGCAGGTTGATCGCATCTTGCGCCGTAAACCCGGCGGCCAGGTCCGCGCTGAAGGTGAGCACGTTATCGACCAGCGCAATGGAATTCCCACCTCCCAGTCCACTGTCCGTGATGGCCACGGAGAAGTCATTTCCCGCGGTGCCAGGCTGCACGACGCGAAAACGCAGAGCGTCGTTGGGATCTGGACCGTTAATCTCCAGAATCGCGGAAAGCCCCGCGTTCAGATCGATATCGAGTTGCGTTCCATCTTTTCGGGTGATGGAAAAGTCCGTGCCATCGGTTGTTTCGACGCCGACGCCATAGTTCAGGTCCTGTAACTGCGTCGCCTCGGTGAAACTGCGGATGCCCAACTGCGAAGCGGTCGTTCCACCATTTTCGCCGATTTCAAAATCCGCGCCGCTGACGCGAGTTCGAACATCGATTCCCGTGCGGGCGGCATTGATTTCCGCCAAGACCCCGGCGTCAGAAGCGTTGAGGATGTTCAACACATCTTCAACGGTCTCAGCATCGGAGAAGTCGAGAATGAACGTCTCGCCTCCGTTGACGAGCCGCAGCCCGGAATTCTTGTCGAAGACCTCTCCACTGCCGCCGCTTGTATTGAACGTGCCAAGCTGAACAATTCCCGTACCGAGCTTTTCATGCGGGAGAATCGCGGTGAAGTCAGCGCCTGCGGCCGAGCTGTTAATGGCGTCAATAACATCCGCTGCCGTCGAGAGATTTTCATCGACGGAAACGGTGATTGTCTTGGCGTTGGGGTCGTAGACAACGGCCTCGGATCCGGCGACTCCGCCAGTTTGCAGTGTAATGGCAAAGCCGTCGAATTGCGCGCCGTTTTGGTTCGCCCGAACGAGCAGCGTGCCGTCTGAAGTATTTGACAGGAGTTTGGCTTCGGAACGTGTGCCCAAGATCGACTCGAGCCGCGTTGTTCGCGTCAGCACGGGATCCAAGTCAGAACCGAGAATTGGCCCAAGCCCCACGCCCGTTTCACGTAAGATCCCGAGTTCACTGGCGGTTGTGCCAGCACCGACTTCCAGGATCGAAAGGTTTCCGGCGGTGAGCTGAATCTGCAGTCCGTCGTTGTTGACGAACGCGCGGACCTGGCTTCCCGATGGTGGATTGGATTCCAACAGCCGGACAACATCGCCGATGGTTTCGGCATTGCTGATATCGATGATGCTGGTTGTGGAACCGTTGCTGACTTCGATGCTTCCCGGCGAGATCCCACGGCCGCCACGCAATGCCGTAAGCCGCGTCTCGTTGGTTAAGACAGGATCGAGGTCAACCGTCCCCCGCACCGGTTCCGAAATTGCCCCGAACAGGTCCGCGCCAGCGACATTTGTGGCGAACAGCACATCCGTATCGGAATAGCTGTTCAGCGTTCCTTCATTGCCGCGGTAGACAACATTGCCGTCGACGATTTCAAACGGGAGTTGTCTGCCTTTTGAGCCGGCAAAGAGAAAACGATCACGGAACTGTCGATTGCCGGTTTCCAGCAGACGGTTGATGATCTCTTCAATTTGTTGTGCGGCAGCTTTCTTAGCTTCAGGAGTGGAAATTGAATCGGCAACACCCAGTGCAATACCTCGCCCTTCCGCAATCAACCCAGAGACGGAGTTGATGGCCGAATCGGTCGCCGACAAATACGATTCGCTGGTGACGAGATTGGCGCGAACCTGAGTCTTTTGCTCAATGAGCCTTTGCAGGGTGATGGACCGCAGCGCCGCGGACGGTGACTCGCTGGGGATTGAGAATCTTTTTCCCGTACTGAGCGCGTTCTGCAGCTGGAAGATTGCATTCTGGTCAGAACGAAGTTGCGACAAGAGCCGCTGCTGCAGAAGCTGCTCACTGACTCGCGTTGTGGGGATGGGGCTGATTGCCATGTTTGGGACGCTGCGGGACCAACGCCTCCTGGTTGTGTTTTGATGGACTTCAGACGTCCTTAGAGTTGGACGAGAAGCTCAAGCAGTTCGCTGACGGTGGCGATGTATCGAGCCGCCGCCTGATAGGCACGTTGAAATTGCAGAAGTTTCACGGCCTCGTCATCCAGACTGACGCCGCTGATGCTGAGATGCTGCGCGTTGAGTGACTCCTGAAAGACGCGAAAGCCTTCTGTGGCCGCTTGTTGGGTGGCGGAAGCCTGCGTGACATTTCCGACAAATCGCTCATAGAGCTCCGCCAGCGAGTCTCCTCCCAGAGCGTCCAACGGAGCATCCAAGAGATCCGCGAGTAACTCCGCGTTGTCGGCATCGTTGGCGATTCCGCCGCGCGAGGCGGCAAATCGGGCCGGGTCCGAGATAACGACGTTGGATATCGAGATATCTCGGGCGGTGGTGCCGGTAAAGAAGACATTGATGCCTAGCGCGGCCAGGACGTGACTGGTGTCTTCTGCGAAGGCAAACTCCTGATCCGGCGAATCTGAACTGATTGAGACTTTGCCAGTTGGCGTAATGCTGGCGCTCAGGCCATCAATGACGTCCAAATCCGCAACCAGGCTTTCCAGCGTGGTGTCGTCATCGTCCAGGCCGTTGAGATCAACGCGAATGTCCGTTGTGGTTGTTGTACCGGTTTGCTTGTTGAACAACAGAACCTGGAAGCTTCCGTTAACCGGCTCAAAGGGCAAATCGACCGCATCCAACGGTGTATCCGTGGTGGTGAGTGCCAGGTCACTTTCAAGTTGTGAGTAGCCTTTGAGACCTTGCCCTGACGAATGGATCTTGTTGAATTCAAATGCGAGGGCAGAGGCGAACTCATCCAGCGCTGAGATGAAACCGGCCACGACCTGATCGCGAGCGGTGACCAGACCTCCGAGTTGTCCGGAGGCCGAGTTGACCGGCTCATTCGTATCGGCGAATTGAATGCTGGCGATGGTCAGCCCGTCATCCGACGACTGGGCGGTTTTCACTTCTCGACGACTGCCTTCAAAGACCAGGAAGGTGCCGTTGACGGAGATATTTGCGGCACCACTGGGCTGCTCATCAATGCGAACGTCCAGAATCTCTGACAGCCGCGTCAGGGCGACTTCTCGCTGATCTCTCAGGCCGACTGCGTCACTGTTGCTGATGTTGCCGCCTTCGGTCTCGGCGATCTGCACGTTGAGTTTGCGGATTTCTTCGGTCAGGCGGTTGATTTCATCGCCCAGGGATCGGACTTGCTCGTCCAGGTCTTGGCGAATGCCAAAGGCGCGTTCCGCGATGAGGTTGAGCGAGCCGGCGAGTTGTTCGCCAGTGAGTGCCGCGAGATTTCGTGAAGAGAGACTGTCCGGCTGGTTGAGGACTTCATTGACGTTGGCAAAGAACCGCGTGAGCTGGCTGCTGATGTCGGTATCGGTGAGTTCCCCAAGGAGGGTCTCGAGCTCCAGATAAGTTTTCTCTTGCGTCTGAGCGCCGAAGAGATCGCTGGTGGCGTCACGCAGCCGCGAGAGCAGGAACTTGTCAACCTTTTGGACGATGGCGTCGACTTCGACACCAAGTCCCAGCAGTAAGTTGCCGACACGCTGCGTGGGAGCCGGCGTGAAGACGACTTCCTCCCGGATATAGCCGGGCGTGTTGGCGTTGGAGATATTCTGCCCGACCACTTGCAAGCCGATCTGGTTGGCTCGCAGTGCGTTGTTCGCTAGCTGGATGGAACTGAGCAGTGACATGGAGTGCCCATCGATTGTGTGGACGCAGTCAACTAGGCGTTGTGGTCCATCAGGCTGCCGGTCCGTGAAGACAACGACCCTTTTCCATATGTCGGTTGATCGCGACCGCCGGTAGCAAGAATCTCCAGCATCTGCGCCAAATGGATGAGCGTGCGCTGGGCAACCAGCCATTGGGTTAGACAGCGGTGCTGGATCAGCTTGCTTTGCTGCTCCGCCTGGCGAAACTGGGAGCGGAATTCCGGCTCGGCTTCGGTTGCCGGCAGAGACTCGGCCAGTGCGCGCAAGTTGGCCGCTGGTTTGCCTTCATGCTTGGCCGCTTTGAGCAAGTCCGTTCGGCGGTTGTGGCATGCGTGTAGTCGATCCAGAAGTTGGATCTCGCGATCAGCGTCATCGGCTGAGAATTCCATTCGCCCTGCCAGTTGCTCATGCTTGTATGACAAGACATCAAGCAACTCGCTTTGCGTTGCGGCGATTTCATTCAACAAGCCGCCGATTTCGCTTTCCCAATCCAGTTGGTTTGCCATGACAACCGCCAAGCATCTTTTGCCAAGAGGTGATTGAATTCCGTTTGTGGCCGCCTATTTGCGGATGGCCTTAGGCTTCCGCGTTGAATTGTGCTCGGTAAAGGGCTTCCGAGTATTCGCCGTTCCCGGCCCTGGTGAGCTCTTCCGCAAGCACGGCATCAAGCTGGTTGCGAAACGTCTCTTCCGCCTTGCCACCGTAGAAGTACGCCGGCTCGTGGACGGTTTTTCGCATCGCTTTGAGCATCTGGCCGAAGAACGTTGTGCCGACAAAGCGATCAAAAGTCTCGCGAACTTCGATGTTCTCGCCGCCCAGTTCCTTCAGCAGTCCAGTACCTTGATCTTCGATTGAGAACTTTGTCGTACCCTCGGCGGAGTCAATTCGCAGGCGGCCTTTTTCCAAACGAGCCGACAAGCCGGGGATGTCATCAATCCGTTGGGCCAACTTGTCCAAAGTGGTGACAGGTCCGTCGGGAGCATCCAGTTCGCTCACGCTCAACTTGCGAGCGTCATCTTCATTCAGGAAAGACACGTGCGCGGATTCGACTTCGTCGCTACCTGATCGTGTCACATGAATCACCAAATCGCCGGAGCGGATTTCGCGTTCGCGGCCAGGCACCCCAATGGATGACGGAATCAACTGGTCCGTCATGCCCAAGGCTTTTGCCGCTTTGAACTCGTTCAAGCTGGGTTGATCGGCGTGTCCGCCTAATTTCACTTCGCCGGCTTCGTTGGTGTGGCTGTGCAAGTGCGCGGCAAAGTCTTTCAGTCCAGCGAAAGGTTCCGGCTTCGCGCCAGGCATTCCAGCCAATCGCTGCAAGCCATCGATCAAGGCATCGCTCCGCTCGGCGGCGGCCTTGGCTTGGGCAGTCATGGCTGTAATGGCGGAATTCATCGGAGACCTTTGAAGCTCAAATCAGGAAGCTCAACTGGGGAAAGGCTTAGCGAAGGTATTCAACATGGCCATGAATCCGGCCAGCAGCGTCCAACGTCTTGACAATCGCGATGACTTTTTCCGGTGGCACGCGGATGGCGTTCAGTGCATCGACCAGGGCTTGCAACTTTGCCGTGCGGAATTGGTTCGGGTTGATGCTCGCTTGAGGATCAAACGTGGCGAAGCTATCCCCCGGCGTCACCTGCACATTAATTCCGGGAACACTGAAAGCGGATGCTTCGATTTCGACTTCCGGATCGATGACGATTGTTCCGGACCGCTCGTCGACAATAACCCGAGCAGCTTTCGGGATGACCGAAATCGGCGTCTGCATGATTCGACCGATGAAGCCAGCGACTCGATTACGCTCATATTGAGGAATCTCTACGACGATTGTTCGCATGTGTGGCGCAAATGCGATGTCGCGCGAAGCACCGGAAAACCCGAACTCCGCATTGATTGCCTCGGCGACGGCATCGGAGATGCCCCATTCGGAATGCTTGGGGTCAACTTCGATTGTGATGAAACCGTTCGTTTGGATCGGCGTGATCAGGTCAGCTTCCATCTGACAACCATTGGCGATCGTCCCGGCCATTACGTTGTCTTCATCTATGCTGATCGGGCCCGACGCATATGCGTAGACACCAGGGTTTTCCATGTCACCAGAAGGCACCTGCGGAATCAGCGGCGTGGGAAGCAACTGTCCGCCTGCGAGCGACTTCTTGGCGGCTCCAGCGGCTGTTACGCGGCAATCCACCAGCTGACCTTTGGAAAGGCCGGCCGGCGGGATGATCGCTTCGATATAGACCAGGGCCGCGTTGCGTTGCCCCTTGAGAGCTTCAACACTTCCTACATCCGTCCCCAGCATCCGCAAGGCCATCGCGGTGGCTTGAACAGTTGGTGCAAACTTGTCCGGATCGCCTGTGCCATCCAAACCAAACAGCAACCCCAGTCCAATCAGCTTCTTTTGTGATTGGCCCTGCACATGGCAGATGTCGCCGATTCGCACTTGAGCAAACGCTGACTGGGCACCGTTGCAGGCGAAGACAATCAACGTGGCGATGAGCAAGGTCTTGGAAAGGTTCATGGGATTGCCCGAAAGGTTGAGATTAAGAAGGCGCGAATTACTTGCGGCTAGAACGGGTTGAAGAAATCAAAGAATTTCGTGATCAATCCAGGACGATAACCGGCGGGAACTTCGCCTTCTTCGCTCTTATGGATATACAAGTCGAAGATGTCTTCACTTCGCACCGAGTTGTTTGGCTGAACGTCTTCTGGACGGACAATCCCACTGACCACTTGCGTCCAGGTATCGCCGTTGTTCTGGATGGTGCGTTTACCATGAACAACCAACAGACCATTGGGCCGCACTTCCACAATTCGAGCGGCCATGCTGAATCGCATGGCTTCGGTTGTGGAAATGTCCGACGTTGCCCGGTATTGGCTGTTCAGTGTGCCTGAGATTGTCGGATCGCCATCGGCCTGCGCCGCCGGCTTAACATCCGCGCCTTCAAGGCGAATCCAGTCCGCAAGTACCGCAGTGAGTCCGGCTTGCTTGCGGCGTTGCATGTCGCCTTCAGAGAGTGTGGTCGATCGATAGTCGATATCGAGCGTGACCAGATCGTTCGTGCGAAACTCGCGCGGCGGCTGAGGGCGAATTGTGATGTAGGAACGGAACGGCAGCGGTCCCGATTGCTGTCCTTGCTGACCCAATGCGACAGTTCCAATTCCGAACAACAGCATCACGGCTGCCTTGGAGTATCCGCGCCAATACGCTCGCATCCAACGTTGTTTTCTATTGCTCATGGGATTCCTTTCCCGCTTGTTATTGACCGAGATGCGGCAAGAACGTTGCTAACGTTGCCGCCATTGGAGTTGACTTGTCCGGTTGGCAGTGTTGCCGCCGTTTGTGGAAGTTGAGCTTCCCGGCAGCGCGGTGGGTTGATTCGCTCCGCCAGTTTCACCGCGGTATCCACTTTGACGCGCGCGGCCGGGGGCGCTTGGCGGCGGCGCAAAACCGGGGCTCCTTGCCGGCGGATTTGGGTTCCGTGACGTTGTTGTTTGAGGGCTTGCTGACTGAGCGGTGTTGGCGCCGGCCGCAAGATTGACTTCAACCGTGCCAGGCCCAACTACTCTCGCGGTGAAGTGTTCCTTCTGGAATTCGGACTGGACATCGATCAATTCGCCAAGCGCTCCGTCAGCCATGGCGACGCCAATCGCTCTCAAGCGAACCGGGCCATTGTTGACGACGACGGTCACAGCGTCCGACTTCTTGACGAGCTGTGGACTCCGAATCATCGAGTTGTCCAGCGGTTGCCCTGCGTATGCGGTCCGAATCAACTCCTTGCCGACGACGTCCTGCAACCGCAACGGTTCTGACAGAGTGCCTTTGCCTTCTTCGACGGGTTCAACCTGTACGTGACTTGCCGTGATGACCGTGCCGGAGCGAACGTCATAACGCAGAGTCACAACCGTCGGCGGCAGTGCAATGTCGACCGAAAGATGAACACGCTCAACCATGTGAGGCGCGGTCCCGCCGCTGACCGGCTCAAACACGATTTGATGCTGGCCGAGCCAGGCTTCAATGTTTCCCGGTACCGGACGCTGTGGCACGCTGGCAATCTCCCAAACCGCGTGCCGGTTGAGAATCTCTGCCTGCTCTCGATTCAATTCGACGCCGACGCGCCAATCGGTATGAGCGTCCACTCGTTGGCGAAGGAAGTCCAGTACGATCTTCTTGAGTGATTCCGTCGCCGCCTCGCGGCCCAGTGGCATGGCGCGGAGTCCCGACTGTTGTTCGGAAAAGTTTGCCGAGACGACGGCCGAATTCTTCACTTCCACGCGAGACGCGCCGCGAAAGCGGTGGGTCACATAGTCGATGTTTCTGCGCCACAAAGCGTCTTGGATTTCTCGTTGCGAAATCCATTGGCTGGTCCCAGGACGCGGCGCGGGTCCAAGCTCCACTTTGCTCAGCCTGGCGATTTCCTCGTCGCTTGCGCCGTAAAGATCAGCAATGTCGCCCAATCGAATCACGCCTGCGCAGTTCGCTTGTGACCGAATCTCAATCTCTGCCGCAGCCGCGTGCGTTCCACTCCAGGCAATCACCACCGCGAACAAAGCGATCACTTTGGCTGTCAGAATCGTCTTGTTTGCGGCAACAGATTTCATGGCTTTGTCGTGTTTGGTGCAGTGGATTTTCGTAAGCGTCTGGCTACTCAGAACTAGAAGCGACGCATGTTGGTGAGGAGTTGCAGCATCTGATCGCCGGCACGGACGGCTTCGCTGTTCAACTCAAAAGCCCGCTGCGTGTTAATCATGTCAATGAGTTCCGTCACTGGCTTGACGTTGGATTGCTCCAACGCGCCGGATTGCAGAGCGCCCAGACCGCTTTGGCCCGGAATATCCACAACGGCGTTGCCCGAAGCGTCCGTCTCGACGTACAAGTTCTCGCCGATCTTGAGCAAACCGTCCGGGTTGATGAACTTGGCCAACTGCAACTGACCAATGTTCTGAAGTTGGGCCTGCCCAGCCAGTCGGGCTTGGACGGTGCCATCGCTGGTGATGTTGATTTCCTGAGTGTCCGGAGCGAAGTTGATCGCCGGCTCGACCAGGCGTCCGATGTTCGCCGACGCGACAACGAGTTGGCCGTTGGCGTTGATGTCGAATCGGCCGGCCCGGGTGTATTGGATTTCGCTGGTGGACGGATCGACAACTTGAAAGAACCCGTCACCCTGAATGGCGATATCCAACTGCCGGTTAGTCGTTTCGAAGCTGCCTTGCTCGAACTCAGTTTGAATGCTGCTGACACGGGTTCCCAAGCCAACAGAGATTCCCGTCGGCGTGAGGTTTCCGCCGCCATCAAGCCCGCCAGGCAGCTTGTGATGCACGTAGAACAAGTCTTCGGTGTTCACGCGATCGCGCTTGAACCCGGTTGTGTTGACGTTTGCGAGGTTGTTTGCGATGGAGTCCAGCTTGGTCTGCATCGCCTGCATGCCCGTGGCGGCGGTGTAAAGAGTTTGCAAACCCATGATTGCTTCCTTTTTGAAATCTCTGCTTTTCAGCAACAAGCGAAGAGTGTGTCAATCACTTAGGAACCGTTGGTCGCCAGGACACGATTGATGAGTGTCCCCGAGATGTGGTCCTGGTTTTGAATCATGTGAACGTTGGCTTCAAAAGCGCGGCTGGCGGAGATCATTTCCATCATGCCGCTGACCGGGTTCATGCCGGACGATTCCAAATAGCCCTGCGCGGTCATTCGCTCTTCCAGGGCGAGGGCCTGAACGTCCGCCAGCGGGCGAAACAAGTTGCTGCCGACTTTGACAAGATCGCCCAGCGACTGCGGCTTCACGATCGCCAAGTCGATGGTGTTGCCGGCCTGTTGAATCTGGCCATTGCCTGAGAGCGTCCAAGGATCGTTGGCGTTGAGGGTGATTGGTCCGCCGCCGGCATCAAGAACAGGTTCGCCACGATCGGTGGTCAACTGTCCGAGAGAGTTGAGATCAAAGTTGCCGGCGCGGGTGAGGAATTGTTCGCCGTCTCGCTCGATAACGAAGAAGCCTTCGCCCTGGAGTGCGAAATCGAGATTGCGACCCGTGACGTTGAGCGTGCCCTGGGTGTGATTTGTGGGCGTGCCGGCCAGGAAAACGGAGCTGCCGATTTCCGAGAAGTTGTTCTCGCCGTAGTCATAGCCACGCTGGGCGACTTCAGTGCCGCCGGTCTGGGCGAGGATGACTTCCGGCTTGAAGCCCACGGTGTCCACGTTGGCGATGTTGTTGGACAACACCTCCATGCGTTTAGCCTGAACGGCCGCGCCTTGAGCAGCGACAAAGACTCCGTTAGCCATGGCGTGACTGCTTGCGTTCGGTCACGCCCCCCTGAGAATGCAAAGAATCGATCTTCGCGGCAGCAGTACGTATGCAGCAGGCGTGCCAGTTGGCTGCGGCCTGATCTTGCTAGCGGGCGCAAGGTCTATGATACAAGCGAGTTAATCACCCGCTTTTGTTTGGGCCGAGGTGAATTGGCGGAAACCGCGCTGCGGATGATGCCGCTATCGCGCGGGATCGGCGCGGCCGTTCTTGCGCTGCGGCCATTGCGAGAAACATGATGCGCGCTCGCCCATCGCGGAACCCACTGTTGTTCGCTATCGTGGCAAGCATGGACCAGAACATACCTACAACGGGGCGTGTCGCCGGGATCGACTTCGGCACCAAGAGAATCGGCGTCGCGATTTGTGACTCGCGCCGCACGTTGGCTTCGCCCTACCTCAACTATGACCGACGCGGCCCCGAGGGCGACGCCAAGTGGTTTCGCAACTTCGTCGCTGAAGAACAGGTTGTGCTGTTTGCCGTGGGGCTCCCCATCCATACCAGTGGCCACGAAAGCCAGAAATCCGGCGAAGCGAGAGAGTTTGGCAAATGGCTGGCGGAAACGACGAGGTTGCCGGTCATCTTTGTTGATGAACGGTTCACCAGCAAGCAGGCCGAGGAAATCCTGCAAGCGGCGAATCTGACTTCCAAACGCCGCAAAGCTCGCCGCGACATGCTCGCCGCGCAGATGATTCTACAAGCGTTCTTGGAATCCGGTCCAAGTCCGGCAGAGCCAGGCGCGCTGGATGACTAGCCGATGCTTGCACCGCCACTCGAACCGGCCAACTCGGCCAATTCGCTTTCCGGCTTCCAATCCACTACCTCCAGTTCTACGGAGCGGCGGCCGCGGAAGTGGTTTACCATGGGATGATATGCCACCGCCAGAGCGTCACTGCACGCAGCAATTTCCTCAGCCCATTCGCCACCGCCAAAGGCCACACCCGGCAGGTCGACGCCGTATTGCGATAGCTGGAGCTTGAGATGCCGTTCGCCGCCGCCAATCTTGCGGGGGTTGCCGGCAAGCCGCACGCCCGTGGTGCACAGGAGCGGCCGCGCGTTGCCTTCGCCAAACGGCTCCAGTTGGTCTAACTGGCCGAGGGCCTTGAGCGTCAAAACGGAAAGCGGCGTTTCCGCATCAATGTGCAACTCGGCCACGCGCTGTTCTTCCCGAATGCGATCAGCCGCGATCTCACAAAACTCGGCCCGAAAAGCATCAATGTGCTTCTCCTCAATGGTTACACCCGCGGCCGCGGCATGCCCACCAAACCCAACAAAGTGGTGCGAGCATTGGCTCAGCGCTTCGTGCAGGTTGAAGCCCGGCACGCTACGACAAGAACCTACGGCCGGCTTAACCCCTAATTCGTCCAAAGACAACAAAACAGCCGGTCGGTGGAACTTCTCCGCAATTCGCCCAGCCACAATTCCAATTACGCCTGGGTGCCATCCGCGGCCAGCCAACACAAGCGCCGGATCGCCCTCTGGATCAAACTCTTCACTGGCTTGCTTCTTGGCGGCCAGGTAAATGGAACGTTCAAGGCTTTGGCGTGTTCCGTTGAGTTCGTCCAAGTACCGCGCAAGTTCGTCCGCACGATTGGCATCTCGCGTTGTCAGCAGCTCAACTGCTAACCGGGCTTGGCCAAGTCGCCCTGCCGCGTTGATTCTCGGCCCAATCCCAAAGCCCACATCGGTCGACTTGAGTGGACGCCCATCATTGACTTCCATCACCTGCATCAGGCATTTCAGGCCAATCGTCGGCCGTTCTTTCAATCCCACCAAACCATGCCTGACAAGAATGCGGTTTTCATCCAGCAGCGGAACCACATCCGCAATCGTTCCCAGCGTGGCGAAGACTAATGCTTGAAGCAAGAACTCGCGCATGTTGGTCGGCACGCGCGAAGAACCTGACGCCACTTGGCAAAGCGCCCAAGCAAGCTTGAATGCCACTCCGGCGCCACACAGCCCGCCGAATGGATAGCTGGTGCCCGGCAATCGCGGATGGACCAGCGCGGATGCCTCCGGCAGGTCGTCCGCAAACTCGTGATGGTCAGTCACAATCAACTGCAGGCCAAGCTCGCGAGCCGTCCTGGCTTCTTCCAAACTGGCAATCCCGCAATCAACCGTGATCACCATTTGCCTGCCAGCGGCGGCCAACTTCTGCAGCGCGCCATTGTTCAGGCCGTATCCTTCAGCCAAACGATTAGGAATATAATAGTTGACGTCCGCGCCCAGCAGTTTCAGCAGTTGGAGCAGAATGCTGGAACCGGAAATCCCATCGACATCGTAATCGCCGAAGATGGTGATCCGCTTCTCATCCTGGATCGCTTGCCAAATTGTCTCCGCCGCCGCGGTTACTCCTGGCAACTCGTGGGGATCGCGCAAAGATGTCAACTTGGCCGAAAGAAAATCCCGAGCGATCTCGGGCGATTCAATCCCTCTGCATAAAAGCATTTGCGCGACAACCGGCGAAACGCCTGCCGCGCGTTCCAAATGGGAGATCCGTTCCGAATCATGGGGGCGAATTCGCCACCGTTTGCGCATCATCTCGCAACCATCAACTTGAGGAATGGGGAGCCGGTCATTGAATCAAACAACCTGACCGGACGCAATGATCCTATCGAGAGTGCCAACGATTGAAATCGGCAGCGCCATGCCGGCGTTGGGCTCAAGAGCCCTTTCTAGCATCGCATCCTTGCCCCGGAGTACAATGCACAGACAAGAGCAACCTTGAAGACCAACCTTATTGTCGCGACGAGCTAACCCGTATGCGGTGGTACATCGGAGCCATTCTGATCTTGGCCATCTCGCTGGCCTTGGGCTTAAGCCTGCTGGCTTACGCGATGTACGCGCTGTTAGCGGTCATGTTGCTCAACCGCTTCTTAGCCAGAAACTGGATTGAGCAGCTTTCCGCAGAGCGATCCACAAACCAGCAAACGGCCGACGTCGGCGACATCGTTTCGGTCGCTGTTGAAGTCAAGAATTCCGGCAAGATGACCGTCGGCTGGGTTTTGATCGAAGATCTGCTCCCGCGGTCGGCGCTCCGGTTTGATCCACCAGCTCTGCAAATTCACAACAAGCGGCTGAAGCTCGCCAAGATCGAAGGCAATTCCAAAGTGCGGATGGACTATCAGCTGGAATGCAATCGGCGCGGCTACTATCAGATTGGACCGACTGTCCTGGAGACCGGCGATCTGTTCGGCTTGCACCGTCGCTACAAAGTGGGAAGCGAGCCAAGTTATTTGTTGGTCTACCCGGAGGTTGTGCCGATTGAGGGCTACGACATTGCCACGGCTCGTCCGATCGGTGAGATCCGTCTTACCCACCGCATGTTTGAAGACCCCACCCGCATCGCTGGCGTGCGCGAATACATGGCCGGTGACGCGCTCAATCGGATTTCGTGGCGAGCAACGGCACGCACGGGAGAGCTTCAAAGCAAGGTCTACCAACCATCGTGTATCGCCGGAGCCACTATCCTGCTGGACTTCCACAAGGATTCGTTCAAGCCTGAGAACGAGCCATTCCGCTCGGAGATCGCGATTACGGCAGCGGCTTCTTTGGCAAACGCTGTGTACCAAATGGGACAACAAGTTGGCCTTGTCACAAATTGCCGTGATGCCGCGGATCGAATTCGGACCGAAGGCTGGGATCGTGACTATCGTTCTCGCGAAGCCGCGCAAGAAGCCGCCGGCATGCAGGATGAGAGCGACAGGTTGCGTCCGGTGATCGTGCAGACCCGCCGCGGGCCGGAACAATTCCAAAGCATCCTGGAAAACCTCGCACGAGCGGAACTCTCCGACGGTTTGACGCTCCCTCAACTTGTCTTGGAAACCGAAGGCCGAATGCCGCGTGACGCCAGCGTGATCGCCATCATTTCGTCGCTCACCGCAGAAGCCGCGCTGGCCTTATCGGAACTGCACCGTCGCGGCTTCGCGGTTACTGCGGTCTTGAACACGTACGAACAACACGACTACGCAACGATGGCCGGCCGCATGCTGGCCGAAGGGATTCGCTCTCGACATGTCAAATCCAAAGAGTCGATCGCCATGATCTGCGGCCGCCAGATGGTCGCCTAGAAAAAACGGCTGTTGCCGACGCATATGCCCAAGCTGCAAAAAACTCCTGCTGACTACATTGCCATCGCCATCAGCCCCGCGCTGATCATGGTGCTGGTTGGCAGCCTGGTGTTCTTTCTGGCCGCCGTGTTCTATCAGGGGCAATACCCCACGCGGCTCAACATTATCCTGGGGTTGTTTGTCTTCGCGTCGGTCTTGATTGCGCGACACTCCATTGAACAGGGGCGGGCACACGCGATTCCGTTTGCCTTGGCGCTGGCTGCCGCGACCGGATTCGCCCTGTTCCGGTTTGTGGAATACCAAGGCGAATTGCCACAAGGTTTTACGACAATCGTCAACCTCACGCTGATGGTTGTCGTTTGGTGGTCCGCGGACAAACTTACCTATGACTGCACGGTGATTGAAGATCACCAGAAGGCTTCCACCGAAGGGCTGATGCAGACAATTGGCTTCGACGATGAGCCGGCTCGAGGTCAAAGGGCAAAGCAGAAGAAAGCCGCACAACCGGAAGAAAACCAGAAGGACGAGCCAGCCGAAACTTCGAGCGACAACTCGGCTGAACTGAGTGGCACAACTTCTCGCGAATCGGAAGAGAAACCGCGCAGCTGGTGGGATAGGCATGTCGATCGGAAAGGGCGTCCGCATTCGCCCGGTCTATGGGTTGTCTATTTCTCGCTGGCGGCGCTCCCGATTTTCGGCTTTGGCCAAGGCTTGATTCCCAGCGAAGATGTCGACACACGGCGTTGGGTCTTTTGGCTCTTTTGCGCTTATATGGCTGCTGGGCTTGGCCTGCTGATATCGACCAGCTTCTTGGGTCTGCGGCGCTACTTGCGTCAACGGAAAGTTGAGATGCCTTCCTCGATGGCCGGATGGTGGTTGGTCACAGGAAGTTTACTAGTGCTGGGATTGCTTCTTGTCACCGCACTCTTACCAAGACCAGCGGCCGAATATGCGGTTTCGGATTGGAGTCTTAAGGCGACCTCGCCTGTGACTTCGCCGAGCAATTTCGCCATGGGCGGCGAAGGAGTTGAAACCAAGAATTCCGGCCGCGGCAAGACCAATACGCGGCAACAACCCAACGAGAATTCTCCAGAGGTCAACGGCCAAGAAAACAACGGCAACCAGCGGAATGCCAACCAGGGAAACTCAGAACGCGGCGATCAAGCCGGAAACAACCAGGGCGATCAATCCAACCAAAACTCTGACAACAAATCAGGTAACCAGAATTCTAATCAACAAGCAAACAACTCCGGCCAACAGAACAACAACTCCGGCGACCAACAAGACGACCAATCCAACCGCAATTCACAGTCGTCCGGAAACCAAAGCGATCAACAATCTGGCAATCGCGACAACTCTGGCAGCCAGTCAAGCAACCAGCAAGACAACGGCAATGACGACCAGAATAAAGACGCTCAGAACGCCGATGGCCAACAAGGCAACCGCCAACAGGGCGATGGTGATTCTCAATCGCAAGACAACGACCAAGACAACGACCAGGGGAACAATCGCAACAACGCAGACGACCGCGGAGATCAACAGCAGGGTCGCGCAAACAACAATGCTGGTGGATCTGGACGCGGGGCAAACAGCCCTGACGAGAACCAGGACGCGAACGAGAACGAAGACGAAGCAAACAACGCCGGCGCGGGACAAGCCGAAGAGGACACCGGAGGTTCCGGGTCGGGCAGCGGCAGATCTTTCGAGGGCGAGACAGCGTCATCAACAGATTCGCCCGACTTTGAATCGCAATCGTGGTTTGATGATGTCGATTGGTTGACCACCGGATTCAAATGGCTGATCTACCTGATCGTGGGGATCATCCTGCTGTTTGTACTTGTTCGCTATGGCAAAGACATCTTTCGCGGATTCCGGGAGTTCTTCGTCAACCTGAAGAATTTCTTCCTGGGACTTTTTGGGGGTGGCACACGGAAGACCCAAGAAGCGGTTGCCGCCCAAGAACAAAAACCGCAAGGCCCGCCGCCGCGTCCGTTCTCAACCTATGCGGATCCGTTCTCTTCGGGCATGGCGGACAAGGTGCCGCCGCAAGAACTTGTACGCTACAGCTTCGAAGCATTTGAAGCCTGGGCTCGTGACAGCGGCCGGCCGCGTGGCGAAGAAGAAACGCCCTACGAGTTTGCCAACGATGTCGCCCGCGCGTCGCGGCATGTGGCCAAAGACGCTCGCAACCTCGCCGATCTCTACGATCGCGCGGCGTATGCCCCAAGCGGCGTTTCCTCGGAAAAGGCCTTGACTCTTTCAGGGCTGTGGGATCGGCTCCGCGGCGTCAGGAAGTCTGCTTCAGCAGAATCTCCAGACCAGCCATGATAAGTCGCAATATGCGTGATACAGCGAAAGGACTCCGGACATGATTGCTCAAACTCCGCAACCGCCGTACTACGCGGTTGTGTTCACATCGCGGCGGACGGAGCTTGACGAGGACGGCTATTTTGCGATGGCCAATCGCATGGAAGAACTCGCTGCGGAACAGCCTGGCTATCTCGGCATAGAATCGGCCCGCGGCGCAAATGGACTGAGCATGACCGTTTCTTACTGGAAAGATCTGGATTCCATTCGGGCCTGGCGACAACATTCCGAACATCAACTGGCCCAAGAGCAGGGCAAGTCCAAATGGTATGCGGAGTACAGTTTGCGAATCTGCCGCGTCGAAGGCGATCAAACATTCGCCCGTGACGATGGTATTCAAAGCTAGTGATCCGGTTAATCCAACCGCAATGCAAAGTCACGCAGGCGCACGCTCCAAGATCGACAGATCAACGGAATTTGGAGCACGTCCTCGCCGCAGGTCTCCAGCAAGCGGCTGATCTCATGCAGGACTTGCTCACGCCGTTCCGGTCCAGCGGTCACACCAAACCGGTTATGGCTGCGCCAATAGTTAAGAAACTGGCCGCATGCCATTGGGAAGATGTGTTCCTCTTCGCGATAGACGCAATCGGCAAAGTGCCCGGTGGAAACCAGGATCTTGGCCCATTCGAGTTCCCGATAGGTCTCGTCGTATTCCGGAACTATCCGAGAGATGATCGCAACGGTTTCCTGCAGCACGGCCGCGCGCTCGTTCTGGCGATCATTCCAAAACACCGTCAGCCGTTTGCCAGGCTTCAGCACGCGCCGCAACTCCGGCAGGTCCGTATTCGGTTTCGCCCAATGAAATGACTGAGCGGCCACGGCCCAATCTTGTGACTCATCGCCCAAGCCTGTTTCGCTGAACGTGCCATTCGTCCACGTCACGTTAGGCATCGCCGGTGCTTGACGCCGCATGGCTTCGCCCGGTTCCAGCGCCGTAACGTGCAAACCGCGCTCAACGAGCAATCGCGTGAATTTCCCGGTGCCGGCGCCAATTTCCGCGACGGAACTTGTCGCCGTGACGTCCGCGTCCGCGATCAACTGATCAACCAATGCTGACGGATAGCCGGGGCGGGCATCTTCATAGACTGCCGCGTTCTCGCTGAAATCGCCAAGTTTCATTGTTGTGCTATTGGGTTATGATCAACTTTGTCGCTGCATGATAACTTTGACCGCGATTGGCCGAAACGACCCCGCACTGATGACCTCTGCTGATTTCATTCCTGATAATCCCGAAGCGCTCACCGACAAACTGTCGCTAGCGCCACCGTGGCCGTTGGCGGACGAAGACGTGAAAGCAGCCTTGGAGCGAGCTTATGGGTCAGGCGATTGGGGCCGTTATCACGGGGCGGAATGCGCGTCACTGAGCGACGAACTGCAAGCGCATCATGGTGTCGAGCACGCTTCGCTCTGTTCTTCGGGGACAGTCGCCGTAGAACTTGCGCTTCGTGGGCTGGGTGTCGCCGCTGGCGATGAGGTTCTGCTCGCCGCCTACGACTTCCCCGGAAACTTTCGCGCCATCGAGGCCATTGGCGCCAGGCCTGTGCTGTTGGATCTTGGCGAAGTAGACGCGCAGCTCGATGTGCGACAAGTCGAAACCGCCGTGTCGCCGCGAACCAAAGCGGTCATTGCGTCACACCTTCACAGCGGATTTGTGGACATGCCGGCGCTCAGAACGATTGCCGACGACACGGGTCTGGCGATTGTGGAAGACGCTTGCCAGTGTCCAGGGGCATGGCTCAGCGGCAAGCGCGCCGGCACGTGGGGCGATATCGGCGTGCTGAGCTTTGGCGGCAGCAAGCTATTAACCGCCGGGCGAGGTGGTGCGTTGCTGTGCAACGATGCGGGTATCATGCAACGGATCAAGGTCTTTCGCGAGCGTGGGAATGACGCCTTCCCTCTGAGCGAATTGCAAGCGGCCGTGCTTCGTCCTCAACTGGCGAAACTCGACACCTACAATGCGCAACGGTTCCAAGCGTCACGGCACTTGATAGCGCGAATGGAACAAGTCAGTACCTTGCAACCGCTTGCCGAAGTCACAAGCAACCAAGACCCAACATCAAGCGGCCACGATCTGCACCAACCGGGTTTCTACAAGCTCGGTATGTGGTTTGATCCAGAATCGGCTGGAAAGGGCCGAGACGCCTTCTCGGACGCCGCCCGAGCCGCAGGCATTGCGCTTGATCCAGGTTTCCGTGGTTTCGCGGGACGCAGCGGGCGACGTTGCCGCAAAGTCGGCGAGTTAACAAATGCCCAGAAGGCTGCCGAACAATTGCTCATCCTGCACCATCCCGTCTTGCTTGAACCTTACGAAACGCTTGATGTGCTTGCCGCGACGTTGCAGAAGTTGTGCGACGGGTGATCCGCCAGTCCTCAGATCAAATCACAAACCCTCAAGTGAGTCCCCTGATGATGCGCCTGCTGCAACTCTTCACGATACTTCTTTGCGTAATGACTTCGCTTTGGACCAGCACGCGGTTGCGGGCGGATGAGCCCATTACGCTGCGCGTCTTGACGTACAACATTCATCACGGCGAAGGCACCGACGGCAAGTTCGATCTCGAACGCATTGGCAAATTGATCAGCGAGTTGAAGCCTGACCTGGTGGCGCTGCAGGAAGTGGATGTCAAAACCGGCCGCTCAAGCAAGGTCGACCAACTCCAGGAAATCCAGCGTCACTCCGGCATGGAACATGGCACGTTCTTCGAGGCGATGCCGTTTGATGGCGGATCCTATGGAGAAGGAATTCTCTCCCGCTGGCCAATCATCAGCCAAGAACGGATCGCATTGCCCTCTTTCAACAATGGTGAGCCGCGGGTAGTTGGTCGGGTGGATGTGGCCGTTGGTCTCTCAGATGATGAAACGCAGCAGGCAAACTTAACGCAGCAGGCAAACTTCACGTTCCTGGCGACGCACTTGGATCACCGCCGCGATGAACAAGAGCGAATCGCCTCAGCCGAACACATCAACAAAGTCGCCAACAGCGACGAGTCTGGGCTGCCGCTGATTTTGGCCGGCGACCTCAACGCGAGACCAAACGGCAAACCCATCCAGATCCTGCGAGAAAGCTGGACCATTGCAAAGCAGGGCGAAGAGTTCGCACCGACTTTTCCGTCCCGCGAGCCGAGACAAACCATCGACTATGTGATGTATTGCGGACCCGGCAACTGGAAGCTGATAGAGCTGCGAGTGATTGAAGAACCAGTCGCCTCGGATCATTGCCCGGTGCTTGCCGTGATGGAGTGGTCGCCGCAATGATCCGGAATCGCGTGCTTGCGGACCAGATCAGCGGAACGCAAAGTCAACGGAACTGCCGGCGCGGTCATCCATACTGCGGACGTTTGGGACGAAACACCGTCATCGCAATGACCGCCAGGACCACCCCAATCCCCGCAAGAATAAGCAGGGCAATTGCGGCAGACTTATCTTTCTTGTATTCCATCTCAACCAGCCGCGTCCGCTCATCGGGTTCGGCACTGAGGCCGGTTTGCCGGATATATTCGAAATACTGCCAGGTCTGCAACAAGCTCAAGTCTTCTTCCGGGTAATAGTCCGAATGCTCGCTGGGGTCCATTGTCAAAGTGGTGAACCCATCGAGCCAAATGCACATGCCAAGACCGATAACAAACAGCACGCAAGCTACAATCAACAACCCTTCGCGGGCACCCCACACAAAGCTGGAGCCTACAGGGCCGCTGGGTTTGGCGATTTGCAGTTCTCGCAGCCCACGCATGGTGGGAACTTCCAGCACCTTGCCGCACTCTGGACAAGGAATGGACAGGCCGGACTGCGAGGAATCCACCTCTAGCTGACCTTTGCCGCAGGAACAGGGAAGCACGTATTTCAACATATTGGCAACAGGGGCGTCAGCTCGTCAGGTTGGATTGCGAAATTGCAGAGGATTTCAATGTCATGGTGCCGCCGATCCGCGATTGGCCCACCAAGGCAGGCTGATTCCGCCATCAATCAGCAGCGTTGCGCCAGTTGTATAATCGCTCGCCGGATCGCAAAGGAAAACAATCCCTCGAGCAATTTCCTCGGATTGGGCCAGGCGACCCCAGGGCAAATTCGCGGCCGCCGTGGCGATTTGCTCTTCGCTTGCGAATTTCCGCTCACCGGGAGTATCCGTCCACCCAGGATGAACGATGTTGATACGAATCCGATGCTCGGCAAGTTCGATAGCCGCTGTTTTCGCCATGTGATCCACGGCCGCCTTGGACATATTATAGGCCATCGCACCGGGCACTGCGATTGACGCGTGTGGGGAACTCACGAAAACGATACAACCGCGAGATTCCGTATTTTCCCTCACATCCTGGCTGGCGATCTGCTGTGCCGCCGCATGCAGGAGATTGATCGCCCCGCCCATTGTGACGTCAATTGTGCGGCGGAAAGCCCGCATGTCGGCCTCCAGCAGCCGTTGCCGTTCCGAATACGCAGCGTTGCTCACGGCGATGTCCAAGCGGCCAAATTCGGCCACAGTCTGGCGGACGACATCATTCATCGCCTCTGGGTTGGCCACGTCGGCCTGCAGACAAATCGCCCGTCGGCCAAGTTCTCGAATCTGCTCCGCGATCGCAGCGGCAGCTTCCTCGGCATTTGGTTCAGAAGAATCCCGGCCGTCTTGCGTGCCAGAATAGAAATTGATGGCCACATTCGCCCCCGCTTGCGCCAAAGCCAACGCCGCCGCACGGCCAATCCCACGGCTGCCGCCTGTCACCAGGGCGACGTAATCCAAGAGCGGTGTAGGCGAAGTTGCTGGCACGGTATTGACTCTTGGCATCTCAGAAAAGTTCAGCGCCACCAGCTACACTCGCGTGGTGCTAGGCCGGCAAGATTCCCAACCGCTGCAACTTCGCTCGACATTCGTCGCGCTCGCGGCTGCGGTTCAACTCTTTCCATGACTCTTCCTGGCAGGCAAGAAAATCATCTTCGTTCAACGCCTGAGCAGGGTTGTTCCGCAATCGCTCCATCAAGCGATTGATAATCTCGCGATCAATCCGCGTGAGGAACATCGCCTGCAGGCGGTAATCCTCAAAAGCTTCCCAAACGAGCGGAAACAGCGGCTGAACAATCTTCTGGCCGATGGTCGTC
Source organism: uncultured Planctomycetales bacterium (assembly GCA_937982665.1). Taxonomy (GTDB): domain Bacteria; phylum Planctomycetota; class Planctomycetia; order Pirellulales; family S012-138; genus CALJLD01. The sequence goes on along the minus strand of CALJLD010000205.1, from coordinate 8,028 downwards.
GCATAGTCGCGGATTTCTTCTTGAGCATGCGAGTCCATGCGCAACGCCAAAAAGTGCAACAGGTTGTGCAGATCAATCTTCCAATAAGCTTCCGTATAAGTCGAAAGCGGAAGATCCTTGCGAGCTTGCTCGCGGGCAACGCCCAACTCCACGCGTTCTTCGTAAAGGGCCCGCGCCCGCTCTTGAAACTCGCGCTCGCTGGCTGTCAGCTTCTCGCCTGTGCCGGCTTCAATCCGACCTTCACTCCCCTGCCGGTTGGATGCCGACTGCGAGCGCCAATCGGAAGACTCCGTCGCTTGAGCCGCATCAATCGCCAGCGAGTAGCGCGTGCTGTACTCATTCACATTCGCCGTACGGTGGCGAATCCACTGCCGCCAGCAATCCATCGGCACTCGGACCAGCAGTTTGATCTCGGCCATTTCAAATGGCGTTGTGTGGCGATGCCGCATGAGATAGCGAATCAGCCCGCGGTCATCCGAGACGCGTTTGGTGCCTTCGCCGTAACTGACGCGAGCCGCCTGAACCACCGCGGCATCATTCCCCATCACGTCCACCAGGCAGACAAACCCATCATCAAGGACGGGAAACTTCTTCCAGCGGAGTTCCTCGAGATTGGCCGGATTTGCGGACATTTTGGAGATCAAATTGCGAATAACATGCTGGCCGAAGCCAAGCTAAGAACGGACTGTTAGCAGGCTATCACAATCGCTAGGTGCCACAAGTGACCGCCGGAACCTTTTCATGTTGGCTTTCACGTTTGTTCGCGAGCCGCGGCGATGATGTCGTCTGCGCCTTGCCGCAGCAGCTGGTCGGCCAGGTCTTGGCCAAGTTCCTCGGCGTTGCTCGGGTCCCCTTCCCCTTCAACGTCCACACGCGTTGAGCCGTCAAGCGATGCCACCGCGGCACTCATGCGCAGCGTTTCTTGTTCGACACGTGCCCAACCGCCGACGGGCGCCAAACAACCGGCACGCAGCGCCGCCAACATGGCTCGTTCCGCCAACACGGCTGCGTGAGATTCCGCATCATCGAGTTCTTGCGCAATCGCGAGAGTTGCCTTGTCGTCCTCGCGGATTTCGATCCCTAAAGCGCCTTGTCCCACCGCCGGAAGCATCCACTCCAACGGAAGTCTTTCCGTGATGCGGTCCGCCCAGCCAAGCCGCTCAAGTCCGGCAGCCGCCAACACAATTGCGTCATACTCATGCGCGGCCACTTTCTTGAGTCGCGTGTCAACGTTGCCGCGGATCTCTGCCATCCGCAGGTCGTTCCGTTGATGAGCAAGAAAGGCTCGGCGTCTGGCACTTCCTGTTCCTAGCACGGTGCCTGCCGGCAGGTCGTCAAGCGACCGCCCGCTGTGCGAGACCAACACGTCATCCACCGCCGCGCGCTTGGGGACTGCGCCCAACCGCAATCCAGCCACTCGGTCCGTCGGCAAATCCTTAAGGCTGTGAACGGCCAGATCAACCGTCGCATCCAATAACGCCGTTTCCAGCTCTTTGACGAAGACGCCAACTCCGCCAAACCCGCGCAATGGCGATGCCTGAGACTGATCGCCGGAAGTCGTGACTTCAACAATGGCAACATCATGCCCGTTGCCGCGCAGCGCATCCGCAACCCAATTGGCTTGCCATAACGCGAGGGCGCTCGCTCGGGTTCCAATGCGAAAGACGCGGTCTGCCATCGGCCAGTTATTACAATCTGTTGAGGACAGTGATGCTCGTGCCCTACGGCTTCCGCGCGACGAGTACAAGCACCAAAAGTGTCAGGGCCCTATCGTCTCGCAACAAGCCCACACATCACAAGCCCCCTTTCGCATTCGTCGTTGGCGATTCGTTTCGCGGAATCCAAAAGTTTGGGCTATGATAGGCCCCCCACACGCCTTCCGCGGCACACTTTGTGACACTGCCTAATGTGCGCAAGCTGCCGCGAACCCACCAGCAACCACCCTGCCTTTCAGCAACCCGCATGTCTGGAGTCACACGAAAACTCCGTCGCCATCGGCAAATGCGCTATGTACTGTTTGCGACGTCCGCTCTTGCGTTAGCGTGCGTTATTTTGCGCGGCAATGAAAGCCAGGCGCAAGATCCGCCCGCAACAAACGCAAGTTCCCAACAAGCAAATCCTCAAGAAGCCCAGCAAGTCTCTGCGGATCATGCGAAGCGCATGCAGGCATCGCAGGAACTCTTCAAAGCCCAAGTCCGCGACATCTTGATTGAGAACTGTCTCAATTGTCACGGTGGCGATGCGACCGAGGCCGAACTCGACATCTCGACGCGGGCCGGATTGCTGGCTGGCGGGAAATCGGGTGCTGCGGTCTCGCCCGGCAAAGCGCAGGAGAGTTTACTCTACAAGCTTGTTGCCCATCAGGCTGAACCGGCAATGCCATATTTCGAGGAGAAACTTCCCGACGATGCGGTTTCGGCCATCGCCGAGTGGATCAACTCCGGCGCAGCTTACGACAAACCGCTGTTGAGCGAAGCCGACGCCACCGCCTGGACGCGAAAAACCGTATCGCCCAATGCCAAGGCCCACTGGGCTTTTCAACCCTTGCAAGCAGCGCGGCCGCCGACAACCACTGCCGACACCTGGTCGCAAACGCCAGTCGACCAGTTCGTCTTCGCAAAGATGCACGCTGCTGGTTTAACGCCAGGCGACAGCGCCAGCCGCCGCCAACTTATCCGCAGGCTTTACTTGGACGTGCTGGGAATTCCCCCAAAGCCGGCGGATGTCGATTCATTCCTCTCGGACAAACGCCCCGGTGCCTACGAGCGGCTTGTCGACAACATGCTGGCCAATCCGCGCTTCGGCGAGCGCTGGGCTCGGCATTGGCTGGACCTGGTCCGCTTTGGCGAGAGCCATGGCTTTGAGCACGACTACGATCGCCCCACCGCCTACCACTATCGGGACTTTGTCATCGCCGCGCTCAACGCGGACATGCCGTACGATCAGTTTGTTTCCTGGCAGTTGGCCGGCGACGAACTCGCCCCTGACGACACGCTCGCCTGGCAGGCAACTGGTTATCTCGCCGCTGGGGTGCACAGCACACAAATCACCAAGAACGAAGTCGAGAAACATCGCTATGACGAACTCGACGACATCGTCGGCAACATCGGCACAACAACGCTCGGGTTGACGGCAGGCTGCGCGAGATGCCACGACCACAAGTTCGACGCCATCCCGCAGCGCGACTACTACGAAATGGTTGCCGTCTTCACCACAACTGTTCGGGCGGAAGTTGAGCACGCCATGCCGGATGCCTGGTATGCCTCGCGGCCAAACACGGCTCCCAGCAAGGGCACGGCCAAAATGCTTGTCGCCAGCGAAGGGCTCAAGCCGATTCGGTTGCATTCGCAAGGCGTGGACTTCTTTCCGGAATCATATTACCTGCGACGCGGAGACGCCGAACAAAAAGACGGCACGGCCTCGGCCAATTACCTGCAAGTGTTGATGCCGGAACTTGCTGCGGAGACTTCCGCAAAGCCCTGTGGTGGAACGGATGCAAACAGCGTCGATCACAATCGCGAAGACCTGACCGCCAAAGATCGCGCTGCTGAGACTTGGCGGATTCCGCCGCCGCCGGATGCCAAGACGTCGTTCCGCCGCGCGTCATTCGCTGCCTGGCTGACCGATACGGACTCGGGGGCGGGTCACCTGTTGGCCCGCGTCATCGTCAATCGAGTTTGGCAGCATTATCTGGGCCGCGGCATCGTCGCCACGCCCAGCGATTTTGGCATACGCGGCGCAGCTCCAACCCATCCGGAGTTGCTCGATTGGTTGGCCGCGGAGTTGATTCGCAACAACTGGCGGCTGAAGCCAATCCATCGACTGATTCTCACCAGCGCAACCTACCGTCAAAGTTCTGAGTTTGACGGCGCGAACGCCAAACTGGATCCGGACAATCGCCTCTTTTGGCGTCCTGTCTCGCAACGTCTGGAAGCTGAAGTTGTGCGCGACGCAATGTTGGCCGTTGCCGACGAACTTGACGCGCGCATGTTTGGCCCAGGCACATTAGACGCCAATCACCGCCGCAGAAGCATCTACTTCACCGTCAAACGCAGCAAGCTCACGCCGGTCCTGCAAGCGTTCGACGCGCCGGATGCGTTGTCCGGGATTGGCCAGCGAGCGACGACAACCGTCGCCCCGCAGGCTCTGCATCTGATGAACAACGCGGAAACCAGGGCTTCTGCCACCGCGTTTGCCGCGAGGCTGATGGAGACGTGTGAGCCTGAGCCCCAGACCGCGGCCGAACTCACCAACGAAACTTGGAACAAACTGGCGCAAGAAGCTTATCAAGCCGCATTCGCCCGCCTCGCCACACAAGAAGAACTCGCGGCCGCGCAACAATTCCTCCAAGCCCAGGCGGAATCCTATCGGCAGGCAGCTGATCGCACACCCAATCGCAACGCACTGACAGATTTCTGCCAGGCATTGCTTTGCGCGAATGAGTTCTTGTACTCCGATTAGTTTCCAAGATTCCAAACGCACTGGGACCGGGTCACGCAGTATCGCCCTAGTACGCTCTTGCCGCGTCGCGCAGTCTGGCAGAATGCGCGGCTGCAATTCTCTCGCCAACCGTTTTGGTGATGTGTTTCCGGATCATAGCTTGCCCACTTGCACGGCTTCGCCCATGTTGGTGATGCCTGGGCCAAAGTAACTTTTGCCCAAGGGCAAGATCATCGGCTCTTCGTAAGGGCGATAGGGCAGCATCGCGGCAATCTCATCGAGTCGCGCCAGCATGTCCGGCGGCAATGGACCCTTCTCAACAGCCGCCAGTGCCGACTCCAGGTGATCCAACGTTTTGCAACCAATGGGTACGGTTGAGATGTCCGGATCGCTAATCGCAAATCGCAAACACATCTCAGCGGCAGGCATGCCGGCCTCGTCCTGCAGATCATAGTAAGCGCGAACTTGCTCCGCCCTCGCTTGCGAAAGCCAGATCGGCCGCCGCTCCAGTTCTTCGTCTGCCCGCTTCGTGAGGAAGCCCTGCCCCAGTGCGGAGCCCAGCACAATGCCCATGTTGTGTTGCCTGGCTTGCTGAATGACAGTTGAACTGGCCTCGCGGAACAATACGTTGTAGTTGAACGCCGTGAGCACAACGTCAAACAACCCCTGGCTCGCCAACCATGACAGCTCGGTCACAGTGGTGCCGGCCAGACCTTTGAAGCGAATCTTCCCGGCAGTCTTCAACTCTTCCATGACTTCCAGGACCGGACCTTGCAGCGGATCGTAACTCGTCCACCAGGCGTATTGCTGCGGGCGGTCAGGCTCGTGAATCATCAAGATGTCAACATGGTCGCGGCCCAGCAGTCGCAGGCTTTCGTCGACAGATCGTCGCAAGCCGGCGGCATCTTGCGCATCGAACGGCTGAGGACGGCCGCCAAGCTTGGTAGTGATGCACAGCGGCGCGTTGAAGCCGGATAAGGCCTGGCCCAAAGTCGCTTCGCTGTCGGCGTACGCCGGCGCCGTATCAACCGCGTTGATCCCCGCATCAACCGCGCGCTGCATGATGCGGCGGGTCTCCGCTTCGCCTCCGGCCAGCGACGACGTATATAAACCGCCGATCGACAACACGCTGACGTTAAGATCAGTCCGTCCGAGCTTGCGATATTCCATGGCGTCTCTTTAGTCTCAGTCAATTGCTGCGTCTTGTTCACGTGTTGTCTTGTTGCAGCGTGGTTTCCGTGCGCCGTGTCTTTCGTTGAGTGCTCGCGTTTCAAACTTCAGTGCGATCCGCAAGCACCGGCACCACCATGATCTTGCCGTCGCCCATCCGGCCGGTGCGAGCGGCATCGATGATTCGCCGGGACGTTTCTTCCACGCGCGACGCCTCGACCCAAATGGTGATCTCCACCTTGGGAAGAAAAGTGTACGAGTACTCGCTGTCGCCGTACTGATCGAGGTAGCTCTTTTGTCGGCCAAAGCCTTTGACCTCACGGACGGTGCAGGCTTCCAACGGCGAAAGCCGCAAGGCCTCTAACACTCGCTCCGCTTGAAACGGCTGCACAACCGCAATGAGTTGACGGGTGATGGGGGAAGTCATGGGCTTGCCGGCGATGGGAGAGGACAACAAGTAACTTGTTACCAACGCAGCGGATCGTCCGCCAGTCAGCGTGATAAATATCGCGATAACTTTTCGCACCAGTGATGTTGGTGCCGGCGTGTATGTTGTTTCTCGCGAGGCACTTGTCGCAGATGAGTATGGCGTCCGCCGATTCGGCAATTGATCCCCGCATTTCCCCGAGCCGCCCGGCGGGGGCGACCCGTCGAGGGCGACCCGTAGAAAAAAGGGCAAGATCCGTTTCTCAACTGGCAAGGCTATTTCAGTAACATCGCGCAATGCAGAAGCATCTAGCGCGGTCAACTGCTCGTCGGACAGGCGTTTGGAACGCTTCAAGCCCCAGCAGATTATCACCAAGCATCGCCAACTCATGACGAAGTAGCAGTCATAACGAAGTAGCACTGTCGATCAGCGACAAAACGTGCCGCATCCGTAAGGCGGCCGGTATTGGCGCCTTGCGGTTGCCGCTCATCGCAAAATCCACACAAGGCCTTCGCATGAAACCCTGGTGGGCGAATCCGTTAGCCGTAACACAATCCACCGCAGGCCACATCGTCTTTTGGCTGTTGTCGTTCGTGCTGGTCATGGCCGCCGGTGTGTGGTGCGGGGCAATTGTCGCAGCTCGCGAGTGGGTCAGCTTTCCGGAGATGATTCGCGATTGGTGGTACGGCGCGGTCGTCAGCCTTTCCGCCGGCTGGGGCTTTCTCACCTATTCGCTGATGTTCGCATTCCTGTTTGCGTTGCAGATGGAAACCACCGGTCGCTGGAAACTCTGGGTGTTGCTGGCGACGTTCTTCATCCTGGCGATCGACACATGGTGGTTCTGGCAGGTAGCTTATGACACCTATCAGAAGCCAACTTTGTACTTCTTCGTCTAGCGTCTTCTTTCTTGCCGCAAGCAGCAGATTCAGCAAAGGAAATCTCACGCGGCCCGAGCTGAAGCGGGGGCGAAGATTGCCCTGCCGCGCTCCCCAACAATCTGTCCTATAATTCCTCAGAGTTCCAGCACTCCTCGATTCCGCGGTACAGGCACACAGATCATGAAGAAGGCCCTGCTTATCGGTTGTCCTTTGGCCCTGCTGCTTGGTGTTGGCGGGATTGTGGGCTTCGTCTACCTCGTGTTTTGGGCAACCAGCGGACCGGTCGACGCCACCGATCAACTGCTCACCCTCACAGCCGAAGGCAAGTACCATGAAGCCTACGAATCTTGCTCGCAGACGCTGAAAGATCAGCAGGACGAAGCGTCATTTACCAAAGCCGTGCAGTACTTCGGCCTGGATGAGTATGAGTCCTCTTCCTGGCACAGCCGTGTGATCAACAACAACCAGGGATCGCTGGAAGGCACAATCACAACAAAGACCGGCGGAACAATTCCCGTTTCGGTCAAGCTCATCAAGGAGCAAGACACATGGAAGGTTGTTACGCTCACCGTTCCGGATGCTGGCCTGCAGGATGCCACCACATTAGACGTACCGGCCGATGAGCAACTCCATGAACTCACCTTGCAAAGCCTGCTGGACTTCAACCAGGCGCTGCAGGCAGAAGACTTCACGGAGTTCTTCGAAACGATCTCAACCGTCTGGCAATTGCAAACCACATCGGCGGAGCTTAAGGAGGCGTTTCAGCCGCTGATTGACGAAAGCATTGACCTTGCGGACATCGCTCAGGTGGAGCCAGTCTTTACCCAGGCGCCGACGATCGACGCCGACGGCTTGCTTGTCCTGGAAGGCCACTATCCCACGCAGCCGCTGCAATTCGCATTCACGCTGAAGTACACGTACGAACAGTCACAGTGGAAGCTCTTTGGCATCCATGTCCTGGCGCAGGATGTGCAATAGCGGCGCAAAGGGTGCCACTGGTAGCTCGCTACCAGTGCTGTGTTGGGCAACGTGCGGCGTTACCCACCAACGTATTGTCAACTCAACGGGTGGCCAAAAAAAACAGTGGGTGGCCAAGAACGACGAGTGGCGAAG
>CALJLD010000204.1 GCA_937982665.1 uncultured Planctomycetales bacterium | reverse complement strand
GTCCGCTCCGTCTCTTTGACAGCAAACTCGCGGTGGGAATGAACGCCGGGAAAAACGCGGCCTCCAGCAATGGCATTGAGCCGTGACGAAGTCGCTCGCCGCCACACAAAGACCCCCTGCTGTACGCCGGTTTCGGTATCCCATTCCACGGCAGTCCGATACGCCGCGTTCTCTGATCCCAGCCCACAGAAACCTGGCATCCAACTTGGGCGAACATCGCGGAGGCGAATCAAACAGACTCCGGCAATTCCCCAGTTGTTGATGACCTGCGGCCGGAAAGGAGCCGGCAATTGCGCGGCTAGTGCCGCTGGCTCAACGCGGTAATTCAACAGAATTCTTCGATCAATGATGCCTTGGATGTTGAACATTCGCATGGCGGTCTCGCGCTCTTGGATATGGCTGACGCGTGGCTAACCGCAGTTCTTGGCGGACTTTAACCTCGGAAATGGGCGTGTTAACAAGATTGGAAATGGGGGCTCGTTGCGGGTTGGTTGAATGCTTAGAATCCGGCTTCACCATTTCTTAACGACTTCTTCATTTCCATTTGTCGCAGTTCTCGCGTGAGCGCCTCAGAAATCACAGGATTCGCGTTCAGCCTGATTGGAGGGCTGGGGATCTTCTTGCTCGGCATGAAAAACATGTCCGAGGGCATGCAGGCCATCGCCGGCAACCGGCTGCGACGGATGATCAGTGCCGTCACGGATAACCGATTGATGGCTACGGGCACGGGAACGCTTGTCACCTGCATGGTGCAATCCAGCTCGATCACCACCGTGATGGTCGTGGGCTTCGTCAACAGCGGCGTGATGAAGCTCTCGCAGGCGATTGGCGTGATCATGGGTGCGAACATCGGCACCACCATTACCGGCTGGATCCTGGTGCTGAAGATTGGCAAGTACGGCTTGCCGATCTTGGGAGTTGCGGCTTTCGTCTATCTGTTCATGCGGCGAGAGACGATTCGCAACTGGTCTTTGGCGCTGATGGGCGTGGGGATGGTGTTCTTTGGCCTGGAATTGATGAAAGACGCCTGCAGCGCGATCAAAGAGTCAGAGGACTTTGTCGCCTGGTTCCAGACATTTTCCGCGGATACCTATTTTGGCGTTTTGGGATGTGCGTTGGCCGGATGTGTGCTCACCATGGCCGTGCAAAGTTCCTCGGCAACACTGGCGATTACGATCTCGTTGGCATCCCAGGGCGTGATTTCTTTCCCCACTGCCGCCGCGCTTGTGCTGGGCGAGAACATCGGCACAACAATCACCGCGTTTCTGGCTTCACTTGGGACAACCACGAATGCCAGGCGGGCCGCCTATTTTCACATCATTTTCAACCTTATCGGCGTCCTCTGGATCACGGCGATCTTCCATTGGTATATCCAGTTGGTGCAACAGATCACGCCTGGAGACGTCAACGAAGCCGTCACCCAGGCGGTCACCGCAGGTGGACAAACGACAGAGGCACTGACGTATCCACATCGCACGGCGGCCATCGCGACGACGCATAGCGTGTTCAATATCACCAACACGTTGTTGTTCTTGCCGCTTGTGCCGATCATGGCCCGATTCCTGGAACGGATCGTGCCTTCGCGTTCGTTCAAAGAGAAGCCCCATTTGACGGACCTGAACATCCGCATGCTGGAATCGCCAACGATTGCGATTGAGCAATCTCGCAAAGAGTTGGAGAAGATGGCCGATGGATGCCAGAAAATGATGCAGTGGTTTGTCACGCTGCTGGATCAGGACGACCGTGACCAGCACCTTTCGGAACGGCTGCAGCGGCGGGAAACCGTGCTGGACTCAATGCACGATGAGATTGCGCAGTTCATTACGGATTTGCTGTCCGCGAATGTTCCGCATTCGGTGGCGGAAGAAGCCCGCCGGCAGTTGCGGATGGCCGATGAGTTTGAGTCGGTCAGCGACTACATCGCCAATTTGGATAAATTCGATCGCAAGCTGCGCAAAGGCGATCAGCGATTCACGCCAGATCAGCGGCAAGCGCTCGCTCAATTGCACCAGCAATCGACAGAATATTTTGATGCGATCAGCAAAGCCTTGGCGGAGGAAAACCGCAACGTGCTGACCAAGGTGGATGAGACAGGCAAGCGGATCCGTAAGACCATCAAAGATATGCGACGCCAGCACCTGGACGACTTGTCCAGCGGCAAGATCGCTCCACAGGTCAGTGTGGCCTTTCTGGCGACGTTGAATGCCTACTCGCGCGTGCGAGATCACTCTCGCAACATCGCCGAGGCAATCTCCGGCGAAAAGTGATTGCTTCGCCGAGTCTTCTCGCGGGATTGTCCACCAAAGTTGACGGTTGGTGAGGGACGGTGCAAATCGTCGGCGAATCGAGCTCGCTTGGGTGTTTTTCGATGTTTTCCGACGTATTCGGCTGTTCTCGAATGCTGAAACCAGTTGATCAAGCCGGGCAAGTCTGTCAAAATTGCGGCTGAGTCTACATAGTTCGGAACCAGCGGTTTCCAGCGAAGCACGCCATGCGTCTCGCTGTAACCCAACGCCGATGCGTATTTGTTGTGCCACCCCGCCGCGGCGGGATACGATGAGAGCATCGTCCTCCAAGATATTCAGTCCAACACATGCGGGCCGTCCGCAACATGTTTGTTGGACGCACTTTGCACGAGTCGACCGAGCGATTGGGAACTTCCCCCAAGGGAACTCACTCCTCCGCTTACTCGTCAAAACTCAGGCGAAGAATCCTTCCCCCACTCCTCTCGACTCACCCACCGGAACATATCTCAAACTGGGAAATCTCCTATGTCCCAAAAAACACTTTCGCTAAAAGCTTGTGCGCTGTTGGCGTGCCTTGGACTTGTGATGTCCGGGTGCAACAAGGATGAGGAAACGGAGCCGGAATTTGCGCCGGTCAACGTTGCCAACACTCCTTCACCCAACCCCAATCAGAATCGTCCGATTGGCGGAGGCGGAAATCAGAATAATGCCGCAGCGAATAATGACACGCCTGAGGAAGTGGATCCCGAAGCCGGCTTCCCAACCGACTTGGCGGAATGGACAGACGACGATTTCCGCAAAGCTCGCGAGATCAATCACAGCCGATTGGCGTATGCCGTGATGGAGCGAGCGGGAAATACCGAAGACGATGAGGATGCGGCAAAATTCTGGCTCGCGCTCTTGGAGATTGAGCCGCCGTCGCAAGGTCGGGCTCCAAATTTCGCTGAAATGACTGATCCAGGTGCTCCTGATGCCGAAGGTGGAAACCAAAACGCGAACATCGATCCAAATAGCCAAGGCATCGCCGACGCCAGCGATCCCTTGGGAATGAATCGTATGGCAGTTGGCGATTCCGGTGGCGGCGGAGGTAGTGGTGGAGGAGCCCCGGGTACAAACAACTCCGGCGCTGACGACGCCAGTATGGGTGACGGCAGCGCTCAAGAGATCGTCAAGACCTTGATTGACGCCGCAATCCAAAACACAACAAGCGCATCTCTGGCCACTTTGACCGCCGTGCTTTCCGGCGCGATCGCCAACGGAACTCCTGATGATGTAATGGTGGGATTGGCACTGGATGGCTTGAAGGAATCCAAACAAGAGGCTCACCAGGCATTGATGCTTCAGGCTTTGCTCAAGCCGGGTGAATTGCGAGATGAAGACGACGAAGATGGCATGTCTGCGTTGGACTTGCAGCAAGCTGTCTTTGACAAGATGGAAGGCGCGGAGTTGTCTCGCTTGAAGATGACTTTGGCCGAAGGCATCGCCGATGCGACACCGGAAGCCGCGGCGGATGCGATTGTTGAGCACTTGCTTGATGACGATTTCGACAACTTTGAAGCTCAGGTGGTGTTGTTCCAAAGCGGTGCGGTTACTGACGACGACTTGCGTGCGGAACTCCGCGATTTGCTGGCCTCGTATAGCAAGTCCGCGTTTGATCTGTTGATGGGGTTGACTGAAGCCGCGGAACCCGTCGAAGACGATTCTGACGACAACAACAACTCCGGCCGTGGCGGCCCTCGCAACGGTGGCGAGGGCGGCGGAAACGTCCAATCGATTTCTGTTGGCGATGAGCCGATCGGCGGCGCCAATCGGAATGCTCGCAATAACGCCAATAACTCGCGTTCAAATCCAGGCGTGCGTTCGATCCCGCTGACGGATGAACAAGCCGCGACGATCGCTGGAGCGATGTGGACCAAGAAGTTTGAGGAAACGGTCCTCAATGACTTGTCCGACGCCGGATCGCTGGAAGATGCGGGTGATGACGTCAACCTGGCAGGTGTTCTTCCGATGCACGCGGTGCGTCGCAAGATGGCGGAAATGGTGGAGAATAACTGGCAACGCGGACCGCAATCTCTGGCAGACCGCGGCCTGTTCACCACCATCTTCCATGAACCCGGAACTCTCATGGTCAGCAAATCGGCTGAAACCAATTTCCCGAGGAATTTTAATCCCGGTGGCGAAGCTCCAGCGAACCCAAGAGCGCAAGAAAGATTTGAAGAGAACAAGCTGAAGTACGACTGGTTTACCCAGATCTACAATCAGGTTGAAGCGATGAAGAAGATGTATGCCGAAGCTCCCGAAGTCCGGAGCAACTTCGGCAACGGCAAACCGCCGGTTCGCTTGCACCGTGGCGCAGAGAACAAGGAAGAGCTTGTCTTTGAAGCCAATTGGCCGGAGGACATTGCTCGCAAGGCCAGTGCGGCAGAGTTGGATCCGCTCCGAGTGCAATACGCCCGAATTCACACGACTGATGTCTTGAATCTGGTCAACGTGCACTACACACAAACCCTGCGTGGCGGCCAATCCTATCCGTTGCAGAACGGCGGGGTTTGGGTGACAAAAGTCGAAACCGACACAGAAAAGGGAGTCACTCGCTCCATCGATATCTTTGTGCAGCCGGGCGATTCGCTCGAAGAAGTGAACAACAACTCCGGTGCAGGCCAGGGCGGCGGAAGTTCAGCACCAGGTCGCAAAACGGCAAGTAGCGAGGGTGGAAGCGGCTGTACTGACGCGGTTGGTGGCATCGGCGGTGGTGGAAGTCCCGGCCGTGGAAATCGCCCCGCCAATGCTCGTATCGGCGTCGTTGTGGAAATGCTGGTCGTAGAAACTCCGGCAATCGCTGACTAAGCGAAAACCTGCAGTTCCCTGATAATCAAACGCAGCGAAGGCCAACGCCTTCGCTGTGTTTTTTTCTAGGGGCAAAATCGCGCGGAGACCAAAGCAAGAAGCCCCAACATCACTTGCTATCCCTGCTCCAGCAACTCCAGCAGTTTGTAGACCGTGTTGTGATTGCGCACGGTGACTTGTTGATAGGCTGGATGCTTTGCGAGTTTCATCAACGTGGTCTTCGTGATGGCCTGTTTCGTTGCCGACCAGAAGATGACTCCAGGGCCGGCGGTGACGGTTTCAATCTCAGGCTTGGGTTCATCGAGTTGGCCCAGCACGCGCTTGGGTGTCGTGCTTGATAGCGTGAACAGCGCGTTGTGCTTGCAATCGTCGTCTGTCCCCCAATTCTCCGGCGCGGCTTTGATGGCTGTCTTGTATTTGGCGTGCGAGATTACGACCGCTTGCGCGTCATAACTGAACCGCTTTGACAGCGCACTTTCGATTGCGGATGTCAACTTCGCGGTCGCGGTCTTTGTGCCTGGTCCGGCCGCAAAGAACAGGATGTTTCCACTTTGGATGTACGTGCGGACGTTTGAATAGCCTAAGTCCTCAAAGCAACCGCGGAGGTCATCCTTGGCAATAATGTTCTTTCCGCCGACATTAATCCCTCGCAATAGAGCGAGGAATTGAGTTTCCCCTTTGGCCATGGCTTCAACCCTTGAGTCGCACAAGTCTGTGCAGCGTACGTCGCAAAGACTGATCGACTTTTTAGCTGGCGATGGCCCGACGTCGTCGTCGGATTCCGGCGAATCCGGCGGTGCCCCCCGCAATCACCAACCACACCGCAACGCTGGTGGGCTCTGGTACCGCTCCGCTGGCGTCCACAATAAACAGGCCCCCATCCATATCGGACAACAACACGCGTTCCGGTCCCAGGAATGGGTAAACGCCCCAGTTGCCGTCGAAACCACTAACCGGGCCCGGGAACGTGTCAAACTGATCGACAAAATGCGGGTTGGACGGGTCATTGATGTCAACCAGAACAAGACCTGCCTGGTACCAGGAGATGTAGAGGAAACCGTCCATCACAATTGGATTGTGTGGCGAGAAAGCCTCGATGCCGAGGTTCGTCCGATTCAGTACCGAAACGAGTTCCGGGTCGGAGGGATCGGTGATGTCGTAGATCCGGACGTCGCCGTTGCTGATTTCGCGGGCACTGACAAGAAAGTTGCCATCGGGTGTCGGGTAACTGCTGTGCGAGTTGCTGCCCGACGCAATCGTCCCTAAAAGAGCCGGCGCCTCGGTTCCGACATTGCTGATATCGTAGATATCAGTGGAACCACCAAAGCCTGACGTAAACAACCGCCCATTCACCGCGGTCACGTCGTGAATAAAGCGTGAGTCGGTCGTAACAATGTCGCGGACAAAAAACGGATTTGAAGGATCACTGACGTCAAAGACTTTGACAACGTTTGTCCGGCTGTCCGCCTCGTAAAGGAAGCCGTTATGCACGGAGACATTGTGGACGTGGTCATAACCGCCATCATCGGGCAATATCTGCGAAAGCAAAGTGGGGTTCGTGGGATCGCTGACGTCCACAATATGAACGCCGCCATCATTGTCGCTGGCGAAGTATCCGATGCCGTTGTGGACCTTGACATCCTTGAACTGGCCGCCGGAACCTGGGTTGTAGAATCCAGCTAGAAATGCATTGGCCGGATCAGAGACATCAAAGATCGCCGCGCCGGAACCGTTGAAGGAGCCAACATAGGCGAAGTCGCCATCCCCCCAGACGTCCGCGTAGCGGTTGTTTCCAGCAAATGGATCTAATTGCCGGACGAGGGTAATGCCAGCTGAGGCAGATGAGGCGGAGAGAAGCAATGTGGCCAACGAGACCACTGCGGTGAGCGAGGTCTTAAGCATAACGAGTGCCGTGAACGGGTCGGCTGAGATTTGCGCAGAGTGGCAGCGGACAGACGGGACCGCCACCGGTGAGACATTGGAATCGAGCAATTCCCCGTATGCAAGCAAGAAAACTGGAGCTCAGTAGTGGGCTCGCTCCATATTTCGGCTGTGTGCTCGCATTGCCGCCGCAGGACCCACAAGCCAATGTCCGTCGAATCGGCAAAATCCGCTTAACTTCCCCAATCGTTACTTCCGATACCTGGAACTGAAATGCAGTTTTGCCGCGCGCGAATTGTACGCGCTAGGCAGTGACAGTTTGTTCCAGTCTATTCGAGCCCGATTTGGGCCGGACCGGGGAATCATCATGGTCAGCCGGAAAACGATCTTGCTTACCGTTTCCGTGATTGGTGTCGTGGCGGCAGTGGCAGCGATGTCCGTTCAAGCTCAGGACGAGCAGCAATCGTCCCGGCGAACCCACCGCCCCGCTGAACAAGGCACACCCACACCTGCAGGCCCTGCCTCGAACAGCCAAGGCTCGCCAACCCCGGCCAGTCCAACGCCTGCTAGCCCGACGCCTGCCAACCCGATGCGTGAACCGGTCGCTGATCCGTTCGCAAACGCCGGTGGCACAAGTTCAACCGCTGATGACCCCTTTGCCCGACAGGCCCAACGCCCGGAACCGCGGCCCTTTGGCAGCGATGCCGGCACTCAACTTCCCAGCCAGTCGTCTCAATCCGGCGGCGCGCAAATGCCTGGCGCTTTGGTACCGGACGAAGGCGCGAACGCGCTGCAGCCTGTTCCCAATCAAGCCGCCCAAACGAATCCAACACGCGAAGATCCTTTCGCTAGCAGCCGCGCTCCGACTCGCATCGATGAATCGGATCCGTTTGGTCATTATCCGCAACGTCCTGCCCCTTCCACGGGAAGCGGCGTGACCGAGCAAAACGCCCCCACCAACAATGGGGCACTGCAATCGGAGCCTGTCCAGGACCACTCGGCAAATCTGCAACCGCAGGCAACGCAAGAGTCGGGACCGTTTGATCGATTTGCAACACGCTCCGTTCCGCGGACAACGCGCGGCGCGGCCGTTACGGGCAGTGCAACTCTGCTGCGTCAGCAAGCTCCTTCGCTCTTGGTGGAAACCAAGGGTCCGGAGGAAGTCATTGTTGGCCGGGAAGCCGTCTTGCGCGTGCAGGTCTTCAATGAAGGTGACCTGGTTGCCCGAGACGTTTTGATCCTGCTGGAACTTCCGGCGGATGTTGAACTCACAAGCGCTCAGCCCACTGGCGGACAGATGGAAACGGCATCCACCATCGCCGGCGGCACGCAATGGCGAATTCCGGCTGTGAACCCCGGCGGTGGCGAATCCTTGACACTGAAAGTCATTCCAAAGTCAGCTCGTCCGCTGGACGTCAAGATGAAGTGGACCACCGCGCCGGCGGAAGCCAGCACCGTCCTCAACGTGCTGGAGCCAAAACTGCAGCTGGCCGTGACTGGTCCCAAGGAAATTGGATATGGCGAGAAGGCCGTATACACGATGACCTTCTCCAACCCCGGCACAGCTGATGCGGAAGACGTGGAAGTGATGTTGATGCCACTTGAGCCAGGCAGCCAGCCTGAGACTCACGAGATTGGCACAATCGCTGCTGGTGACAAGCGAGATGTTGAGATTGAACTTGTGCCCAAGCAAACAGGCACATTGCAAATCCGTGCACAAGCCACCGCTGTTGGCGGGCTGGTCTCTCAAGTCTCGGAAGATATCCTCATCCGCCGCGCAGGCATTGATGTGCAACTGGAAGGCCCCAACTTCCGCTATGCCAAGACGCCGGCCACGTATCGCTTGAAGGTGACAAACCCCGGCAACGCTCCCACCGCCGGATTGCAAGTGGGTGCGATCCTTCCGCCAGGCGCAAAACTCGTTTCGGCCACGCAGAATGGTCAAGAGGAAGAAGGCGGCCGCGTTCGCTGGCGATTGGACAATCTCGCTCCCGGCAAGGAAATGTACCTGGAAGTTCGTTGCGAGTTGATTCAGGCCGGACCGAATCGCTTGACCGCCGTGGCCTTGGCCGATGGCGACTTGCGTGCAGAGCACGAATTCACGACGGATGTGGAAGCGTTGGCCGACTTGAACTTGAACGTTCGCGATCCCAAGGGTCCGGTTCCCGTTGGTGAAGAGACGGAATACGAAATCGTGATTACCAACCGCGGAACGAAAGCCGCTGAAGGCATCGAAATCGCCGCTTACTTCTCAAACGGAATTGAGCCAGTCAGCGTCTCCGGAGCAACGCACCAACTGCAGCCGGGCATGGTGGTTTTGGGTCCGTTGCCGGTTCTCGCCGCGGACGACCAGACGATCATCAAGGTCAGAGCTCGAGCCGATAACCCTGGCAATCACCAGTTCCGTGTGGAATTGCATTGCGAAGCTTTGGACACGAAACTCGCCGAACAGAAGATGACACGCTTCTACGGCGATGCTCGTAACGTGCCGAAGTCCGCTGCCGCCAGTCCACTACGGTCTGCCGATCAGTCCACAGGCGGCGTGCAAACACAGCAGCCAATTCCGCAAAGCACTGGAAACGGCGATCGCTATTCCAACTGGCCTGCGAATGATGGCGCCGGAAGCGGAGAGTCGATTCAGGAACAAGGTTCCGATCAACCAACTCCTTTGCAACCGGTTCCGACAGCGCAGGACAGTGACCAGTCGAGCGGCGATCGATACGCCGATCGTTACTCTGGTGGCTATCGCGGCAGCGAATCGTCCGCTGGTCAGCCGACTCCTGCGGATCAACAGTCTTCACGACGACAACCAACCGCGGGCCAACCAACTCCGGCAGACGGTCAATAGCTAGAATCCGAACACCAGCAAGATCAACACGACAGCAAGAACGAGTCCAATTGCCAGCAGGGTTGCCGCAAAGAACGGGAATCCTCGGTTCGTGCGTCGCCAAGGCCGACCATATTCGGCGGCCTTCAGCTTGGCGGGTTTCTTTTGATCGGGCGAACTATCGCTGGCTGCGTCCGCGACTCCGCCAGAAGCGCGCGGGTCTGCTGGATGAAGCGGAATGCTTGTTGAGTCAGCAGTGGGCCAAGAGCCGGGACTTCTGGGGCGTTGATTGCGACCGGTCGATTTGACCGTGCGTTCCGCTGATCCCTTGTGTGTATCCGTGGTTGACGACGGGTGCGTGCTTCCATCACGAATGACATGGAAGGCTCCGGAGTTGTTCAAGCCGGGGTGCGAACTGTCACCTCGCGGACGAACATTGCGCATGGGGCGCGAGTCATTCGGACCGCCCATATCAACGGCCGTACTGGTGGTGGAACCGCCAGCGTTTGTCTGCGCCAAAGATTCCACTGCCGCAGGCTGAAGTGTTGCCGACTCGCGATAGACCTTCGCCCATTCCGTAAGGACGGTTTCTACTTCGGCCGCTGTTTGATACCGGTCTTCTGGTTTCTTGGCCATCAGTTTTTCACAGATGGCAACCAGGTCACGCGGTGCATCCGGCCGGTCCACCAGAATGCCTGGCGGTTCCGTCGTGCTGTGCTTGAGCAATCGCTCCGCGAGTGTGCCATCCGGGAACGGCGCATGCCCCGTCAGCAAGTAATAAAGCGTGCAGCCCAAGCTGTACAAGTCCGCCCGAGGATCAACGTTGTGGCTGTTTTGCGCTTGCTCGGGAGCGAGATAGTCAGCCGTCCCCAGCACTTTCTCATCATGTGAGACTGTCAGCGATGCGGTTTCCGCACCGACTTCTTCCATGAACCTGGCGAGCCCCAGGTCCAGGAGCTTGACCGTTTCTTCGCGATCAACCAGCAAGTTGGCCGGCTTGATATCGCGGTGCACCAGCCCCGCTTTATGGGCATGGCCTAGGCCTCGCGCGGCTTGCGCGATGTAATCCGCTGCCCGGGCGTAACCCAAGGTTCCGCCGTCACGAACCAATGCGTTGAGATCCTTCCCCTGAACGTACTCCATCACCATATAGTGGATGTCTTTTTCGTGGTCGACGTCATACGCGCCGACGATGTTGGGGTGCTGGAGCGCGGCCGCGGCTTTGGCTTCTCGATAGAATCGCGGCAAATAGGTGGAATCGTTTACGCGCTTTTGCGGCAACACCTTGATGGCAACGCGTCGCTCCATCATCACGTGTTCCGCCAGATAGACACTGCTCATTCCGCCGCTGCCCAAATGTCCCAGCAGCTTGTATTTGCCCAGGCGAAATCCGCGATAGCGGCCTTCCAACAGGCGGTCTGCTTGCCAACGCGTGAGCAACCCGTGGGAAACAAGTGTTTCCGCGATGCCTTTGGCGGAGACCTGCGGATCATCATCCGCGAGGCCGGTGAGATGAGAGAGTGCCCTGTAAAGCTGATCAGGATCAATCAGCTTGCTCTTCTCAACAACGGCAATGAACTCTTCGCCGGTCTTAATCGGCATGGGCGGTTTCGCACCTAAGAGTCAAAGGCAAAGAAATGAGCTGCGATCAGGTCAATCCACACCCTGTTCGCAGCAAATGATATTGTAGCCAGCCTGAGATTCTGTGAAGCCGTTTTTGGGCGGAAGGCCACAGATTACGCCAAATCCCCTCTTATTGGTGGTAAAGAGTGTGATGAATTTCGCGGACTTGGCCTCGGAAGAGCCCCACTGCCCGGCGCGTCTTATTCGGCGTCGCCCAGCGCTTTGCGGATGTGTTTGACCACTTCCTCGGC
>CALJLD010000203.1 GCA_937982665.1 uncultured Planctomycetales bacterium | reverse complement strand
CCGGAGCTTGAGCCGCTTGGATTTGTTGGATCTGCTCCGCGACATTTTCGTCGTTAGGACTGGGGTTGCCGTTGTTTGTGCCGTTTCCGCTGGACTGCCCGTTCCCATTCGTCTGCTGTGGCGCTGTATGCTGAGGCGGAGGCGGCGGCGCTTGGCGCGGTTGCCCAGGTTGCGATTGCATGGGCTGCTTCGGTCCATCGCCAGGTTTGACGATGGATGATTCCCCAGTCAATTCCGAGATTCGGCGCAGCAAGCTATCCAGCCGCTCGTCGGGGTTTGCCCCGGCCGATTTTGCGTCGGTTGGAGATTCTTGTGCCTTGGGTAAACTCACCGCGTTTCTCCACGAGCCTCGTGCATCGGAGTGCAACTCGCAATCGGATATCCGTCTCGGCCGGGCGTCGCTTTCTCGCTTCTGCCCGCCATTTTCGGTCCCGCAACCAATGCAACTGTAGGTTGCCCTGCCTGCCGGTCAACGCAATTGGGCGAGCGCTGTGCGACTCGCACAACCTGGACCGCCAGAATACGCATATCAGGCCTGATGCGTCCGATTACGCGCAATAATCGTCAGAAGGCGAACAGGAATTGCGCCGCACGCGGACAATGAAAACAAGTGCGGACTGCGGCAAGGAATGGTATTATCCACTTCTCGTTTTTCACGAGATTGGCGAATTCAGAAGATTCGCGGATGTCGCTTATCGCGGGTTAACACAGCCTCGCAGCGACGACGCAAACCAGATTCAAACCCAACAGGTCTTGAAGGTTTAGACATGCCCAAGAACGCACCCTCCACCACGGCCGGCAATGTTACACGCAGAGGATTCATTGCGGCAACCAGCGCGGCTGCGGCAGCAACATGGACGGCAACAAGCTACGGGCGGATTCAAGGTGCCAATGACAGATTGCGAGTTGGCTTCATTGGCGTTGGCGGCATGGGAGGCAACCACATCAATGCCATCGCTGGGTTGAAACAATCGAACAATCTGGAGCCAATCGCGGTGGCAGACTGCTGGACGCGCCGAGCGGAACAGGCAGCCGCGACAGTCGGCGCGGATCTGTTCTTCCAGGATTACCGCAAAGTGATCGATCGCGATGACATTGACTATGTGACGATCGCCACGCCTGAACATTGGCATTCCCGCATGGCCGTTGAGGCGATGCAATCCGGCAAGCACGTCTATTGTGAAAAGCCGATGACGCATCGTATTCCCGAAGCGCTGGAGGTGGTCAAAGCGCAGAAAGAAACCGGAAAAGCGCTGCAGGTTGGCGTCCAAGGGATGTCGGACGACAGCTATGAATCGGCCGCGGAAGCGATTGAGTCCGGCGAATGCGGTATCGTCGTGCAAGCTCAAATCGAGTATGTGCGCCGCTACGGCGATGCTGGACCATGGCGTGATCCTGCGATGATCGATCGCGAACTGGCAGGCAGTCAGGAACGACCAGCCGACATGGATTGGAATGCATGGTTGGGACACGCACCGCAAATTGATTGGGATCCGCACCACTATTTTGAATGGCGAAACTATGCGGCCTATTCCGGCGGAATCGCAACCGATCTGTTTATTCACAGGCTGACGCGAATCATGAAAGCCTGCAAGTTGACGTATCCGCGGCGAGTCGTGGGCATGGGTGGAATCTGGCAATGGCCGGACGGGCGAGACTTGCCGGACAACTTTGAGATGATCGTCGAATATCCTCGCGGAATGACCGTGTACGTGCTCGGTACGCAAAGCAATCGTGTGGGTGTCGATCACGTGATTCGCGGCTACCGCGGGACGTTGTATTTCACGCCGACTGGTTGGGTCATTCGCGACAAGGATGACAAGGTCCTGGCCTCTCATCAAAAGACGGGAGCTGAGGACATCTCGCTCCACCACACCAACCTGCACAACCATATCCGCAAAGGCGAAGAATTGAATTGCCCGGCGGAATTGGGCCTGGCGGGCGTAGTCGCGGTAAATATGGCCAACGAGTCATGGCGCACAGGACGGATGATGGGTTGGGACGAAGAAAAGATGGAGATGGTTCCTGCCGATCAAATTGGTTTCGATCCGGTCAATCCCTCCGCATGAGCGGGATTGCCTGCTGGTTTTCCGCGTTGCGCGAGCATCGTCTTGTTCCAATGGATGCGGTCCGCTGGCTTGAGCTAGAATTGCCTGCGGATTGATGCGCCCCGGACCCCCAGCCGCGCGGAAGCAGCCCAATGAAACCAGTCGTCATCCTCGGAGGAGGGATCAACGGCGCAGCCTTGGCGCGCGAGCTGACGCTCAACCGCATTCCCGTGCACGTTGTTGACATCGCGGATATCGCGTCGGGGGCGACCGCGTACTCATCAAGGTTGATCCACGGCGGTTTGCGTTACCTGGAACACGGCGACTTCCGCCTTGTCAGGGAATCGTTGGAAGAGCGCAAGCGGCTGCTTAAGCTCGCGCCGCACCTGGTCAAGCCGTTGTGTTTGCATATCCCGTCGTCGCGGCGATTAGGTGGCTTCTGGGCGGCAACACGTCGATTTCTCGGCATGAAGGCCAAATCTCGCCAGCGTGGCGCCTGGCTGATTCGGGCGGGACTCTCGCTCTATGATCGCTATGCCAACGATAATTCCCTGCCGCGGCACAAGTCGATGCATTCAAACGCCGCGGACGCCTTGCCTCTCGACGCCGAAGAGTTTCCGTACCAAAGTGCCTATTGGGATGGCCAGGTTCACTACGCGGAGCGACTCGTCGTGGCCATGCTGGAGGACGCTCGCCGCACAGCCGAGGCCAACCGAATTGACTTCGCGGTGACGCCATATGGTGATGCAACGCTCCAGCGCAGCACGTTGTTCGTAAGGCATGTGCGCGGCCACGCCACCCATGACGTCGGGATCGAGCTTGCGCCGTCAATGGTTGTCAATGCAACCGGAGCCTGGCTGGATCACACTCTGGCGCGGCTGGAAGTTGACCAAGAGACACCTTTGGTCGGTGGAACAGCGGGTAGCCACATTCTGACGGCAAATGCGGAACTCAAGCAGCGGCTCAACGGGCGAGGCGTGTATGCGGAAGCCAAGGATGGACGGCCGTTCTTTGTGTTGCCGTTTGGAAATCTCACCTTGATTGGCACAACGGACATCAAGTTTCAAGGCGATCCGCGCGACGCTCGCGCAACGCCTGGGGAAATCGCCTATTTGATTGATTCCACAAACCACCTCTTTGCTGGACTGCAATTCTCTCGGCAAGACGTTGCGCTGCACTACTGCGGCATTCGGCCGCTTCCGCAATCGAAATCCAAAGACCCGGGCGCAATCACACGCGACCATCAAATTGTTGAGAACCCGGATGCCGGCGTTCCGATGATCTCGTTGGTTGGCGGAAAACTGACAACCGCCAGGGCATTTGCGGAAGAAGTTGCAGACTTGATCATTGAACGGCTCAACCTTCGTCGCACAGCAACAAGCGAAGATCGCCCCTTGCCCGGAGCCATCCACCTGCACGAGGCGATGATGGATGCCGAAACCGAGCGAGCGAGACTAGCACAGCAGGCTGATCTATCGCCGGAATCGGTTGCGGCGATTTGGGATCTCTATGGTGACGAAACAAGTGACGTCCTAGAGGAGTGTCAGCGCCGCTGGCCGGAAACCGCCGCAAAACTTCTTCCGGACTCGGTGCTGCCGGAGTCACTTGTCCGCTACGCCATCCACTGCGAATGGGTCACAACAATCGACGACTTGATTTCGCGGCGATTGATGCTGTTGTTCTCAGGTCAACTCACATCAGCTGCTTTGCAACGCCTTGCCCAAATCCTTTCTGAGGAGGGAATCTTCGAAGAGTCAAAAATCCCAGCACAGGTCACGGCGTGCCGCAACGCTCTTCAGGATCGTTATGGTCTGAAGCTGAATTAGGATTAAGCATTGTTGTGCGTGGTTCGTTCGCAAGTCGGACGATGCCACGAGATCCGCCACGGCGGCTCGAATATGAAGAAGACCAGCAATGCAAAACCAGGCGCGACCAATGCAATCGGCAG
The DNA here is from genome assembly GCA_937982665.1 of uncultured Planctomycetales bacterium. Lineage (GTDB taxonomy): Bacteria > Planctomycetota > Planctomycetia > Pirellulales > S012-138 > CALJLD01. The sequence continues at coordinate 3,656 of CALJLD010000203.1, read as the reverse complement.
CGCAAACCATCGGTCCGGGAGAATGCCCTCCAAGAAGTTCTCCCAGCCTAGCGCGAAGTGAATTCCCCATATACTGATGCCAGCCAGCATCGATGCGACCGCAGCTTTTCCGGATTGTGGCGTTGAGTACAAACCCAAAATAAGCGGGACAAACAATCCCGCCAGCGGCATCAAGTACGCGTTCTCCAACAAGGCATAGGCGTCATCGCCAACGTATGCCAACACGAGGCTTGACGTTGCAACCAGCAAGACGGCAAGACGATTCGTGCGCAGCGGGTCCGCATGCGTGAAACGTGGAAAGACATTCTGCGCCAGGATGCACGCAGGCGCCAGGATAGCGCTATCGATTGTTGAGAGAACTGCCGAAAGAATTGCAACGACAAAGATCACGGCGAGTGACGGCGACAGAAACTCATGCGCCAAAGCCGGAAGAATCTTTACTTGGTCTCCTTCTGGGAAGATGACGCTGCCGGCCAGCGCCAACATCAACGGCAACAACCCAAATGAGAGGTATGCTGTTCCCGCGATGAAACATGCGCGTCGAGCAACCCGCTCGGATTTTGATGCAAAGACGCGTTGCATAAGATCTTGGCCGGGAATGTTGCCCAGGGCCCCGGTTGCTAAAACGCCTAGCCAACCAACAAAGCTGGCAAAAGTCTTGGTGGGAATGACTTCCAGTTTCTCCGCAGGCACTTCGCGCAACAACCGTTCAACGCCGCCAAATGGATCTCCAGCGCCCAATCGCATCAGCACCGTCGCGGCCAAGATGAGCAGGCAACCCATGACAAGAGCAATTTGGAGCGCATCAGTGAGCGTGACCGACCACATGCCACCCATCAACGTGTATCCGGTACCCACAATAGCAACCAATGTCAGCCCCCATTCAACAGGGATCCCAAAGAACAAATGCATCACCTCGGCAAGTGCGACAAACTGCGCTGCGATCCAACCAAAATAGCTGGGGACCATGATCACAGCGGCAATGAACTCTGCCCTTGGTCCGTACTTGCGTCGGTAGAATTCCGGCAGAGTCAGCAAACTCATTCGCCACAGTGGTGCAGCAACGAACGCACCTGCCAGTATGAGGCAAATGCCGGCACCAAAAGGGTCGAGCGCGGCAGCCTGCAAGCCGTCACTGCGGACCTCATCCGCTGCAGTCAGCAAAGTGCCAGCGCCAAACCAGGTCGCCAATAAGGTCATCCACGCCAGCGACAATGGCAACCTGCGTCCGGCGACAACATAGTCTTCAAGTGTTCTGACGCGACGATAAGAAACGAACCCAATGACATACATGACCAGCACATAGCCCAGGATGCTGGTGCCCATCAGCCATTTCAGGTTGGGGTCAATTTGCAAATCCATCATTATTTCCGAAGTGGGTGCGCCGGATTATAAGGTTCGTATCTTATGCCGGAAACTCTGGCTGCGGCGTGGACTTTCTTGTCGGACTTTGTTCCCACACGTTAGACTCGCGGTACGCGTTGGCGGTCAGATCTCTCGTTTCGCACTCAACCAGTTGAGGCAAGCATGCGGCGATTCTTCTTGGCAAAACTCTTGCTCATCGTATTTTTGCTTGGGTGCATTTCGCGGGCTGTAAGTAGTACGCCGCCGGGGGCAAAGGCGGCCTCAGAAGAACTCGCACAGCAAGGTCAGAAGAATCAACCTCGCGGCCAGAAAGCAACAACCGTTCAACTCCCGACGTTTGGGATTTCTGTTGATGCCGAGGGAGTCCTGGAATTCAAAACTTATGAAGATCCAACAGGCCAACTGCACATGCAGCGTTTGCTAGCGGCCCAAGCAGCCCTGCAACAAGATGTCTTGAAAGAAAGCCCGCTGCGTTTGGTTTCGTTGCGAAAGCTCGAAGCGGCCATTCAGGCGAAATTGGACGCTGGCCAACCGCCTACAGATGAGATGCTCAACCTGGCTGGTCTGCAGCGCGTGCAGTTTGCGTTTTGCTATCCGGATGAGAACGACATCGTCATCGCAGGCGCGGCCGAAGGCTGGATGCTTGACCTCGCGGATCGACCGATCGGCGTCAACTCGCGTCGCCCAACGGTGCGGCTGGAACATCTCGTGACGGCCTTGCGGACGTTTCCGCCCGGCGGTCAAGCGCCGCAAATGGTTGGGTGCTCCATTGGTCCCACGCAAGACGGCCTCAAGGCGTTGTCCAACTTCCAGGCCCAAATCCCAGCGCGAATCCGGCCTGAGCAAGAAGCCGCGGTTGGCGCTTGGGTGTATCAAGGCATGCGTGATGCGCTGGGTCTTGCCAACATTTCCGTCTATGGCGTGCCCAAGACATCACATTTTGGGCAAGTCCTCGTCGAGGCCGACTATCGCATGAAGATGATTGGCGTTGGCCTGGAACCGCCCGGCATCAAGATGAACAGCTATGCCGACTTGGTTTCCGGAGCACGCCACGGCGTCTTGCAAAGGTGGTGGTTCTATCCAAATTATGAGATGGCCCGCGTCACTCAGGATCGGCTCGCATTGGAACTTGTCGGCCAGGGCGTAATGCTCTCCAGCGAAGACATGCAGTTTGACAAGACAGGCCGGTTGAAAGGCGGCACCACAGGGCGCAGCGCCAGCGAGCGCTTCACCAACGGTTTCACTTCCAAATATGAAGAGCTGGCCGATGTGAAGCCGGTCTTCGCTCAGTTGCGAAACTTAATCGATTTGACAATTGCCGCGGCATACCTCCAGCGAGCCGGTTTCTACGAGAAGTCAAACTGGCAGCCAACGACGCTGGCCGACGAAAACAAGATCGCCATCGAAAACCAGCACGCTCCTCGCAAGGTGCCGGTTGCGGCGAACGCCTTGTGGAAAAAACATCGCCTGTTCTGCATGGCCGGCGGTGGTGTTTCCATTCAGCCGGAGATAGCGTTGGACCAGGAACACCTGCTTTCCGATGACGACGGCGCACTGGACAGCCGCCGCCACGCATTGATGGCCTGGCTTGATGATGACGCTGAGCGCTGGTGGTGGGATCCTTAGGATCTGCAGTAGCGAACCGCTGCATATCGCTGGAATAGAAAGTGATTAGATCCCTGCCACACCGCATTCCAAACATGGGTGGCCGCGCCAGCATTTCCAAGACTGGGCAATCATTCGCCGAACGGACGTCGCCCGCGGTAGTTGAGTGGGTTTACTGCTTCAGCGTTTCACACTGACGCTGGTTAGCGGGTTGAAGTTCGGTATTGCCAAAACGTAGGTCGGCCCGTCCTAAGCACGCTCTCATGGTGTAGGATGTCGTTCTCACCAAAGTCCCCGCGAGCTTCAAATGTTTGAACCGTTTCCTGACTCCGTTCTCAACGCACTGCAAGAAAAGACTGCGGACGTGCCACGGTATTTAGGAGATGTGCTGAAGGTCGCCTTCTACTCAAGTCTGGGAGTCGAGGAAGGCAGGGCTATAACGTTCACTCTCGCCATATGTTCGCCAGAACCGCACACTCCAGAGTTTCCAGGAGACTGGGACATAATCTGTTTCCAGACACCTCGCCCATTCATCGTTCGAGAGGTAATCAAGCTTGCCCCAGCAGCCGACCCTCAACGCGTGCTCATCGGCGTCCATGAAGCCGAAGGGGTTCTGCGTATTTGGGGATTGCTGGAACTAGAGGCAATCAGAAGCCAATTGGAAGACGGGCGTACCAAGAATCGTG
>CALJLD010000202.1 GCA_937982665.1 uncultured Planctomycetales bacterium | reverse complement strand
CATGCCGGGCCGGGACGGCTTCCGGCCGCCGGTGGCCAGCATGATTGCCGCCGGCGCATTGATGGTCATGGAGACGGACACGTCCGCCAGGTTGATCCCTTCAAACAATCGCTCCATGTCGCGAATGGAATCGATCGCCACGCCCAATCTTCCTACTTCACCCGCTGACGAAGGATGATCGCTATCGACGCCCATCAGAGTGGGCAAATCAAACGCGGTGGAAAGGCCCGTCTGACCTTTCTCCAACAAGAACTTGAAGCGGCCGTTGGTTTCCGCGGCTGTACCGAAACCAGCGAACTGCCGCATGGTCCACAGCTTGCCGCGATACAAGTTGGAATGGACGCCGCGCGTGTACGGATAGAAACCGGGGAAGCCGAGTTTGTTCTCGAAATCCTCGTCAATGTGGTCGGGCGAATAGAGCGGATCGACTTCATGTCCACTGATGGTGGTAAAGTCGGCATCGCGCGCCTTGGCCTTGGCGATCGCTTCTTCCCAAGCGGCTTGTTGCGAAGTACGGGCGTCTGTAGCCATGTGTTGTCTTGAGTCTGTGTTCGTTGTTCCCTGTTCCGCTCTCACTGGTAGCAAGCTATCAGTGGCGCCCAGCATCCCCAGCGCAGTGGTCAGCAATTTGACCTTAATCCCTTTCAATGATCATCGCCACGGCATTCCCGCCGCCGAGGCATAAAGAGGCCAGGCCGCGCTTGAGTCCGCGGGCCTCTAAAGCATAGATCAGCGTGACCAAAACGCGGGCTCCGCTGGCTCCAATCGGATGCCCCAAAGCGATTCCGCCGCCGTGAACGTTGACCTTCTCGGGGTCCATTTCCAGTGGTCGCATGCAAGCCACGCACTGTGCCGCGAAGGCTTCGTTCAGTTCAATCAGGTCGATATCCTTGAGAGTCATTGCGGCTTTCTCCAGCACTCGCTCTATGGCGGAAACTGGCGCGATGAAGATCTCCTTGGGCTCAACACCGCTGGTTGCCGTCGCGACAATCCGAGCCTTGAACGGCGAACTTGATTTGGCGGCCGTAGCTTCATCCGCCACCACAACAGCGGCAGCCCCGTCCGAAAGTTGCGAGGCATTCCCGGCTGTGACCGTTCCGTCCTTCGCGAACGCAGGCCGCAAGCCGGCAAGCTGTTCAAGCGTTGTATTGCTGCGCGGTCCTTCGTCACGGCTGATGACCGTGTCGCCTTTGCGGCTCTTGATGGTGACGGAGACAATCTCGCGGTCAAACGCGCCGCTCTCCGTTGCGTCCACAGCACGCCGCTGGCTTTCCAACGCAAACTGATCCTGATCCTCGCGAGTGACATTCCGACTTTGTGCGATGTAGTCCGCCTCATCGCCCATGGCGGAGTTTTCAAAGGGGCACCAAAGTCCGTCATGGATCATGTGGTCCAAGACGTTTTGATGGCCGAACTTCCAGCCTTCTCGCTGACCGGTGATCAAGTGCGGCGCGCGGCTCATGTTCTCCATGCCGCCAGCCACGATAACTTTCGCATCGCCGGCGCGAATTACTTGATCCGCCAGCATCGCGGCTTTCAGCCCGGAGCCGCACATCTTGTTGATGGTTAACGCCCCAACAGTCGGCGGAACTCCCGCGCCCATGGCAGCCTGACGAGCCGGAGCCTGGCCCAAGCCGGCGCTCAGGATGTTGCCCATGATGACTTCTTCCACATCGCCGCCGGAGATTCCCGCGCGGGAGATCGCTTCACGAATTGCAATCGACCCTAACTCCGTGGCTGGAAGCGACGCCAGCCCGCCAAGAAAACGCCCAATCGGAGTTCTGGCTCCGGCAATAACATAAGAAGCGGACATGTGAGAAGTTCGCTAAGGGTAAGAAGAGGGGTGGCTTGCCAATTGGCGAACGCGACGAAAAAGACGCGCAGCGAGTCGCGCGGACGAATTCGCTTCCGGCGGAAACGAACGTTGCGGCATTTGACCGGAATATTGTATGCCAACGAAGCCAAATGTGACAGGTGCCGCCGCCTGCGATCATGCCGGTTTGTGACGGCGCAACTCAAACGCAGCATGCGATTTACAGCTCGGCGAATTGGCCGCCAAACCAATCAAGCCGTGAAACCCACTCTCGAACGCCTGTCTCGCTTTATTTGGAGTCGCGCTTCACGTACTTGCCGTCAAAGTAGACAGTCCAAGTTTCGCCGCCGTCGGTCGATTGGCGAATGTATTGCCGGACCGAGCGATCTTCGTTGGGAGTGAATTCCATGATCATCTTTGTCAGTCCGCCGGTGGTGGCCGCGTGTGTTCCTTCAAATCGCATCACACCATCAGCAAACTCTCCGGCATAGTGCGTCACGGCGGTCTGGTCGACCCAGGTTTGCTTCCACTTGCGGGTTTCCGGATCAAAGTAGTTGATGCTCATCCCGGTGCCGCCGCCGGTGTTGGTCCAGTTCTCAATAAGCACGCGACCATTCTCGGCAGACGTGATCACGTTGGAGCCAACTTTCACGCCAGCCGGATTGAAGACGTCCCACTCGCCAACCCAGAAATCAAACTCGCGAAACTTCTCCGCGGCAATTGGCGCTTGCACGCGCGCGGCGATTTCCTGGAACCGCTCATTCTCGACAAGTTCGGCGAAATCGGGATCTTCGGAAATCGGCTGCGCGGAAACAAAGCCTGCCGCCACGGCTTGCTCCAATCGCTGCAACGCATCGTCCGTTTTCTTCAGCCGAGCCAGCGCACAAGCCCAGTTGTAATAAGCCCGATTGGCGACCGCCGGCGTGGAGGATGCTTGTTGATGGGCGGAAAGTGCCTCCTCATATTTCTCCAGCGAATGCAAACAGTAACCCAAGCGATACCAGGCCGCGCCTGCGGTAGGGCGAGCTTCCGTGATCTGCTGGTAAAGCTTCGCGGCTTCTTCCCAATTGCTGGCGGTGAACGCCTCGTTGGCCTTTTGCACCCATTCTTGAAACTCTGGCGGCGTCTGCTGCTGCCCTTGCGCGACTTTGCAATTCAAGGCAACGAAAACCAGGACGCAACCGGCAAGCAGGATGTTTCGCGCGTACATAAAAGCCAAATCTCCGCGTTGAAGGGGCACCCGTTGTGAACCTGTGCAAGTGAGTTCGTTGGGAAATGAGTTCTGGGGGCACCCGATGAAGTGATCTGCACGAAGGTAAGCAACCACAAGCAGGCATTCAGTATGCTTTGATACTCGAAATCGTGCTCAGGCTGGCTTGGTGAACGAGCAAGCCGATCGTGTTAAGCTAAATGCCGCCAGGTAGATAGGCGGAACGCAACCTACTCCCGACCGGAAGCCGCTCCTCAATCTTAGCCAGGAGCGGAATTCTTCTCGCAGGGCAAAGAATGAAGCTGGAATCCATCAACTGCAATCATTGCGGCGCACCGCTGGAAGTCAGCGAGGCAGCCAACTTTGTGACGTGCCACCATTGCGATGCGCAATTGGCCATCAAGCGCACGAGTTCGGCTTCGTTTACGGAAGAAATCGCCGAGCTGGCCGAATCGACATCGCGCCTGAATGAGCAACTCGCGCAGATTGCTTATCAGAACGAGCTCGAGAGGCTGGACCGCGATTGGCAACAAGCCCGCAAGCGTCACGGAATCCACGATCAGCAAGGCAGTGACACGGCGCACTTCAACGTTGCAATGGCCATCGCCATTATTTGCGGATTCGTTGGAGGCTTTCTCGTGGTAGGTTCAATCACCTTTGCCATCTCGCAAGATTCTCCGGCCGCGCTTATCGGGCTGATTCCCGGGCTGATCATCATTGTCTTTGCGTGGCTTGTCGTGATGAGAACCGAGAAAAAGAAAGTTGAATACCTGACCGAAAAGAGGCTGCACCATCATCGCCGCAAGAGTCTGTCGCCAGCCGATTTTCGCGGAGAGAAATCTGCTCAAGAACTCACGGCACCTGACGCATGAAGCTTGACTCCATCAACTGCAATCATTGCGGCGCTCCGCTCACAGTGGCGAAGAGCGCTCGCTACGTCACGTGCAAACATTGCGAGACCCAACTTGCTGTCCGGCGGACGGAATCCGCGGCCTTCACGGAGGAAGTCGAACGGCTGGCAGAGACCACGGACCGGATCAGTGATCAACTTGCGCAGATCTCTTACGACAACGCCGTGGAACGGCTGGACCGCGAATGGGAGAGGGAACGCAAGCAATACATGGTTCGCAGCAAGAACGGCAGCGAGCACATTCCCACCACAACCGGGGCCATCGCCACGTTCATCGTGGGAGGTTTCATGGTCGTGATGGCGTTCGCCGCTTCTCGCGTGGGCGGTCCCATGTTCGGCCTGTTCGCCCTACTGGCATTGGGCATTGCGTTGTTCGCCGCGGCCACTTCGTTCCGCAAAGCCCAGAAATACCAGGAAGCGGAAAGCCGCTATCAACGCCGGCGGAGAGAGTTGGACGTCGAGCAGTTTCGCTCCGAGGAGGAATCCATCTCCTGAAGATGTCCCACCGCTTCTCGGCAAGCGTTGCTGGCAGCGGCCAATTTTGGTCGCCAGCCTTGCCTAACCGGCACAACCAGTACCTCATGACCTTTGTCTTCCGCGGAACGGCCGGGAAAGATGCTCGCCTGCTTGGCGAAACGCCGAAGAATGAGGTGAGGCCCTGGCAGTCTGTCTTCACGCATTCTCAGCCAGGGCTGGAAATCTTCCCGGATGTGCTGCGGTGGTCATTGGAGGACCACACAACATGTTGAAGTCCTCCTATGCCATCATCGAACGCCCGACTGGCGATTGCCTTTCTTGTTTTGAGCGCTGGAGTTGCGCTCGCGTGGACCTTTCGCCAGCCTGACACGCCAGGCCATGCGAATGCAGACAGCGGTGCCACGCGCGGGATAATCTATCGCGAATCTCCGCCCCCTGTCGTCGTCACTTCGGAATCCAGCGACGGGACCCCCACGGCGAGCCTTTCCGTGCCGACGCTGTCGGTGCCGGCTTTTGCTGGCGATGCCTCAAATCCCAATGATCAGGCACAACCCGAGGAACGCACATTTGCCGCCGCATCGGTTGATGGGCTGATTAACATTGTGCCCCGTGATCCAGCCCAATCACGACCGCCCGAGGCGATTCCACATACCGCCCGACGAGTTCCAACCGGCGGTTGGCAACCGTCTCTGCCTGCGAACCCACCTCAGGCACCAAACATGGACGCGTTCGGTTCGAACGTCCGCAGGCACAAACTTGTCGATGGCGATTCGTTAGCGGACCTGGCCGCGTATTACCTGGGCGATGCGGCCCGCGCCAATGAGATCTACGAGCTGAACCGCGATCAGCTCCCCGCGGCGGATATGTTGCCCATCGGGATCACAATCAAGATCCCCAGCGCTCGTTAGCAAACTCATCAGCAATGACCGCGCGACGCGCAGCAGAATTGATGCGCGAAATAGAATGCGCACACACACATAGCGCATAACAAAACCCTGGCGCGAAAACGGACTCGCGCCAGGGTCTTATAGTTCTTATGCGAAAGTCGCAAACGTACTAAGCCTTACAGGCCAATGCAGCGTTCGCCAGCTCGGCCGCGTTCATCGCAGAAGTCGCGGGCATCGTTGTACGAGCTGCCTGAGCATTGGCTGCTGTGGCTGGAAACGCCATTGAAGCGGTACGATTGATTCAAAGAAGCAACCGCGGCGCCGACGTCAGCCATCTCGGTCACGACGGCTTCACGCAAGCTCGTCCAAGCAGCGATGGTGCCACAAATGACGATCGTCAAAACAACAATCATCTCGGTCGAGAACGCGAACCCTTCTTCACCCTTCCAAAAATTACGCATCTAAGCCTCCAGAGTAGAATCGAAAGAAACAGGTGCATCGCGTTCCAGACAACGCGACGCCTGGAAGCAAAGCAACTCCCGTGCCGATGCCGTTTTAGGGCTCGATCCGTAAACTGGCGCAGCCAACCTTGGCGCGCGGGTGCAAAGCAAGCTTTACACCTTTGGGCGGCGAGTTGGAGGATAGGCGAATTGCGTCGGCTACATGCGCTGTTGCGAGTTGATCGCGCAACAAAAACGCCCGGGACATGCGTTGTGTTATCCCGGGCGGTTAAATTGCGGTTGGTCAAATTGGCACAGTCGTTACGATCGATACCTACCCATCGTCGCTGTCTTGGTCGCTGTCTTGGGCGTCGTCCGCTTTGAAATCGATGTAAGGGCAATATTCGCCGGACTTCAGATCATCGATCAACGAATGAACTTCGTCGGCCGGCAAAGCGAAAGACATGACACGGCCTGCTCTGGCAATGTTGATCCCAATCACGCGACCATCCAGATCCAACAGCGGCCCACCGCACTCGTTGGGACGCAAAACGGAATCGTGCTGAATGGCCAACGGGAATCCGCTGGAGCGATCCGAAAGCGGCCCGCCCATCGAGTTCTGGAAGTCCGGTCGCCGGGCACGGCTGCGACCACCGCGCCGCCCAAAGTTGCGAGGACGAGGACCAATCTCGGCTTCGACCGTGCTCTCGTCCTCACCGCGCCGCACGCGCAAGCGGATGATGTCGCCAACGCTGAAAGTCCGCAACAGGTTTGAGAGTTCTTCACTGGTGCTGACGCGAGTGCGATTGACGTACAAGATCATGTCGTCAATCGCCAGGCCGGCATCTTCCGCACCGCTGCCTTCGGTCACTTCTGTGATCCGCACGCCGTCGTTGCTTTCCTCGTCCATCGAAATGCCAAGCAATCCCGAGATGGGACGAATGCGGCGGCGAGCAACACTGACCACACCAACGGAAGCGGCGTCCCCATCAATGTCCGGCGTGACCACCCATTGCCCTGCGGTTTCTTTGCCGCTGAGATTCCAGTTTGCCACTGGCAGATTTTCCGCATCAATCTTGAGCATCGCCAGATCGTACTCGGGATGCACGCCAATCAGTTCCGCATCCATTTCGTTGCCATCGGCCAACTTGCAGGTCAACACGCCCTTCAGTTCGCTAGACTTTGTCAGGACGTAGCCATCTTCGGAAACAACCGTGCCGAAGGCCAACGTCCTGCCGTCGGAGCGCACGCGCACGACCGACTTGGCGGCGTCGGCAATCGCATCGTGGAACGCGGCCCTCACGGCGAGGCTATCGCGGGAGTTTGCCCGATTCTGAGCGACAGCCGCTTGGGGTGTAACAACGCCTGCCAAACACGCAGCGATCATTGCCAGCGGAAAGATGTGGCGATGACGATTCAAGCGTTGTCGTATTGCAAAGTGAGGTCGAGTTGATTGAGTGCGTTTATCCATGAACGAATTTCCAATCGGGGATGCGTTTGATTCAAGTTGCCCGCGGTCATGGGCGAAGTTGCTGGCGGTTGCTTTCGTATTTGGCAACCGCGTGATCCGCAGTTATCTCAAGCGTACGCTGACCGTTTGCTCTTCGCCGTCACGGATGAGTTGGATTTCCACCGGGCGACGGCTCCGATAACTTTGCACCATATCCGCAAGGTGATTGATGCCTCGCACGTCAACATCATCAAACTTTGTAATGATGTCACCCACCTGAATTCCGGCGGCCAGTGCGGGGAGTTCGTCGAGCACTTCGGAGACTTCACAACCCATTTCGTGATCGGTTCCCCGTACGCCCAATCGCGGCGGAGCGACGCCGATCTCTTCGCTGGCGGCCAGTTGATCCCATGTATCCGAATACGTGGCGACTGGCACGTGATAGTTCTGCGAAAGGTTCCGCGAGATGCGGCTGTGAATACCGACAACGCGACCTTCCATATCAAAAAGCGGTCCCCCGGAATCGCCACCAACAAGCGTGCAATCCGTACGGATCAAACTGCGCGATTTCTCCAGCACGCGACCCAGCCGAACCACAGGTTCGCGATCGCGCTGATAACCGCCGGGATGACCCAATGAGATGACCCACGTTCCGTTATCCAGTTCGTCGGAACTTCCCATCGCAACGTGTGGCCAATCTTCGTCGGTCTCTTCAGTGATCTTGATCAGGCCGCTGTCCATTCGTGCGTGACGCCCTAAGGTTTCGCCGCGGACCTGGCGGCCATCGGGAAAGATAATGGTTGCACGACGGCCAGGCGTTCCGGACACATGCCCTGCGGTCATCACAAAGCCATCCTCTGTGACAATCACACCGCTACCTTGCGCGCCTCCCACACGGACGCCCACAGTCGCCGGCATAACGTTTTCGACAATCGAATGTACGCGCTCTTCGATGGCTTTGAGTTCGGCAATTGTCTCCGGGGCTGCTTTCGCCAAGACGGCGTCCACGTCAATTCCGGCCGTGGCGGATGTGCCGACATCCTGATCGCCCTGGGCAAGTCCGCTTGTGGGGATCCCCAGCACAGCGGTAAGAAGAATGACGCCGGTGGCAATCCCTCCCGACTTCGTTCTCCAAGCGGAAGCAAAATGTTCCCAGGACGGTTTTGACATTCGTTTCTCCTCAAATGTCGGCAAACGGAATTGTCTCGATAAAGTGCCTCGTGAGTTGGTCTGCCGCTCTCGGGCCACCATCTTTCATTGTATTTTGAAAGCCCTTTGGGGGCGCAGCAAGTTTTTCTGGCGCGTCATCAGAGAATAAACCCTGTATCGACTCGCATGGGGCCGGTGGCGCAAAGATTTCCATAAGCGGCTTTCCGCCCGCGTTGGCAGGGTTTGCTGCGTGGAAACGCGGCTTTGGCGTTAAGTTGACTTGACTTAGCGTGTCGTTCGGTTTCGCGAACTTTTCACCACAATTCGGCTTGAAAGGCCACCCCGGGAAATGTGTATTCGCTCACCAGCGGCGAATCTTGCTCTTTGTGTGCCTGAGCCGCCAACCGAAGCTGGACACTTGCGAAAACATCGCCCTGCGGCGTTTCTCCGTTGCCTGCCGAATTGCGGTCAGCCGTCAAGCTATCCACAATATTCTGCCATCCACAATATTCTTCGATCCAGGGCGATCGACAACATCCACCGCCGGCCTCGGCCCGGAATTGACCCGCTGCATGGCTACAGAGAAGGAAACAGACAATACGAAGGGAGACGAGGTCCAACAGCTGCCGCTCCCCAAGCAGAAGTGGCGGCCAGGCGTCCTCAGCTACATCTTTGTCATTCTGGTGCTGCTTGGCGGCCTGGCCTGGGGTGGCGTCTGGCTGTGGACTCGTTCCGCACGGCAAGCGTTTGAAGCGGAACTTGCCTCGATCAAAGCCCGTGGCGAGGCAACGCGGTTTGCCGATTATCGGCCACAAGGCATTGCCGAGAACGATGGCACCGTACACTACCAGCGAGCGCTGCACGGCTTGGAAGAATTCCTGCGGGACGAGACGAACCCTGTTGCCGTCAACTTCAACGAAACAACTGCCCGGTTGCAACCACCGGCTAACACAGTCGTCGGCGTCTACACCGCGGAAGACTTGGCGAACATTCGCCTGATGATGCAGCAACTTGCGGAAGCCCGCAGGGCGTTGAGTCTTTCGCTCGATCGAAAAATCAGGCTGGACGTTGACTACAACACATATCAAGGAGTGAACGACGCGGAGCAACGCGACTCCGCGACTCTCCGCAGCTGGTTCCGTGTTCTGAATGCCGAAGGCTACCTGGCAATCAATGACGGCGATGCCGATCGCGCGACCACCTGCATCGAAGACATGCTCAAGCTCTCTGCGGCGCGCACGAATGTTACGCTTGTGATCAATCAATTCACGAATCTCGCGATCGGCCGTGGTGCTGTCGAGCTGAATGTCAGCATGATCGAACATCTGCCGCTTTCCGCCGAGCATCGGGCCAGGCTCGACAAACAACTCTCTGAATGCGAAGACCTTTTTCGCTTTGCCCCCGCCGTGCAGGCGGACAGGGCAGCGTTGTTCGAATTGTCTGGCGGTTTCGATGCTTGGATCAACGAGTTGTCGACCGATGATGTTGAGTTTCTCGATATCGATGCCGTTGATGCCTGGCTCTACGCGAACCTTAAGGCTGTGCGCTACAACGATTTCACAACCGCGCTGCAGATGATGTCTCGTGGAATCGAGTTTGTGGATCAGCCTGGCCCAGAAGGCGCCGCGGCTGCGGAACGCTTCAACCAGGACATGGCGAACTTGCCTGGCTATTTGGTGATGACTGGATCCTGGGTTTCCGATATTCCGTCTTTCCGCGAGGCTGGCTTGCGATATCGCCAGCAACTGCGCGGCATGCGCTTGGCATTGCGTGTCGACGCGGCAATCCGCGATGGCCGACCGCCGAGTAACTTGCACGAAGTGCTGGATGCCACCCTGCCTGAGGTGCCGCCCTGCATGTTTTGGAAGCACCCGCTGGCTTTGCGAAACACCGAGA
>CALJLD010000201.1 GCA_937982665.1 uncultured Planctomycetales bacterium | reverse complement strand
CGACTGATAGTGCCCGCGGCCAACCCTCGTTGACACCACAATCGTGCCGAGCCCGCCGATTTGCGCGACCCAACCCAAGCATGCGACGATAAAGTGTTCGTCGGCAGACATTGTGTACATGCATACGGCCTGACGTAGAAATTGCTCACCAACGCCCGGCATGTGCATTGAACAAAAGTCGCGCACGCGATTCAAATCCTCGTCGTGGACTTCACGGTCGAGCGATGTGGGATCCGCAACGACATCGCCGCCGGAGTGCTCGGCCACTTTGATCGCGTCGCCGATTTGCGGGAAGGCATAGAAGACGCCGTGTGGCAATTCGAAGAGAACCGCCGGTGTATCGTGATCCGCTTTGTACCGATCATCCTTGCAAGAGAACCAGAATTGCGGTTTGCGGCGGACGGCAAAGCGGATTGATTCGGAACGGTCCGCTTGAGAATCGGCTGATGCCGTATCGGCACCGGCGGGCAAGTTTTTCAAGACTTCTGCGGACCAAGCGCCTGCGGCAATCACCAACTTCTTCGCTCGGAAGGTTTCGGTTTCGGTCCGGACCACAACTTCATCTTCACTGGCTTGCCAATCCGCAACGCACGTATCGAACCGGAATTGCGCTCCGCGACGTCGGGCTTCTTCGATTTGTGCATCAACGCAGGCTTCCACGCGCAAATAGCCGGAGTTCTTCTCGTAGACGCCTTCCAACCCGTCAGGCACTGTGTACCGCCCGGGCCACCGGCGATTGATTTCCTTTGGGGTCACATCTTCGATATCCAGTCCGTGCACGGCAGCGCTTTCTCGAACGCCCCGCAAAACGTGACCGCCGGCCGGTCCAACTTGCAGTAAGCCTGTCTGCACATACAGTGGCGCGACCGCAGGCGAGTTTTCTTCGAGTTGATCCCACCAGGTGTAGGACGCTTGGGCCAAAGGAACGTAATTAGGATGTTCAAAATACGCCTGGCGAATGATGCGGGTCTCGCCATGGGAACTTCCCAGGTCATGCGGCGGGCCAAATTGGTCAATTCCCAAAACCGATTGCCCACGGCGGGCGAGTTCCAACACGGCGGCACTCCCGACACCGCCGACCCCCAGAACGATCACATCGTATGTCATGACTTGCCGGTTCCTTCATTGGGACTTTCGGGCAGCATAGCCGTTCGAATCCCAATTCTGCCAGCGACGCACCGCGAGATGGACGGGTGCCGGAGAGCATTTTTTGCGAGAGGGCAAATTCCCACAGAGGGCCTGTTGACACTTAATCCGAGAAATTGATAAGATTCCCGTTTCGCCAATTTCGGCGATAAGTTCATTGAGAATCTAGGGTTTGGGGAAACTCCCGTGGCAATCGAGACGATTCGCATTCGCATGGAGGCATACGATCATTCCGTGCTGGACCAAAGCGCGGCAGAGATCGTAGATACTGCGAAGCGGACCGGTTCTGAGGTCCATGGGCCAATCCCGCTGCCAACCCGCATTGAGCGGTATACGGTGCTTTCCAGCCCCCACGTGGACAAGAAAGCCCGGCAGCAGTTCGAGATTCGCACGCACAAACGATTGGTGGACATCGTTAATTCCACCGCAAAGACGATTGAAGCGCTGAACAAGCTCAGCTTGCCGGCAGGTGTCGATATCAAGATTAAGGCATCGACAAAATAACCTGCAGCACGGCTTGCTGTATCAGTATTGACCGGCGTCCCAATCGCCGTTTGGTAACCAGGAGTCATCCAATGTCGCGGAAGTTGAGTGGGTAAGCGTCGAAGCCTTCGGCTGCTCCCGCTCGGCAAGCAACATCGAGGATAGGGTCATGAGCACAGGAATACTCGGCCGTAAGGTCGGGATGACACAAATCTATGACGAAGCCGGTCAAGCCGTTCCTGTAACGGTGATTGAGGCTGGGCCCTGCCACGTGTTGCAAGTCCGCACCCAGGATCGTGATGGCTATGATGCCATCCAGCTAGGCTTTTCTGACAAGCCGCGCCGCCTGGCTCCCCGCAGTGAACGTGGTCACGTCGCTAAGTTGGAGTCAGCCAGGTCCAAGAACCGGACATCGGCAGGCGTTGAGCTGCTGGAAAAGGCCGGCTGCGAACCCAAGCGTTTCGTTCGCGAAATCCGCGGCGATGCCGGCGAAGCCACCGTGGGCCAGGAAGTCAAAGTTGACATCTTCTCGGCGGAAGATTCCGTCGATGTCACTGGCACCAGCAAGGGTCGTGGCTATTCCGGCGTTATGCGGCGGCACAACTTTGCCGGCCAGCGAGCCAGCCACGGCGTCAAGAAAGTCCACCGTCATCCGGGTGGCACCGGGTGTTCGGCCTACCCCAGCCGCGTGTTCAAAGGCAAGCGGATGGCCGGCCAATACGGCAACGCGCGGTGCACGGTCCGCAATCTGCGCGTTGTTGGCGTGGACGCTGAGAATAACCTCCTCTTGATTGAGGGCGGCATTCCCGGCCCCAATGGCGGTTTCCTTATGATCCGCAAAACAAACATGTTGAAGTAAGTTGCGACGCGTGCAGTAGCGCGTCGTTTTTTGTTGGCGTCTTGAGACGACAGGTTGCAGAAGCAGTTCATTTGATTGCGCGAGTCGCCAGAACAATGGCAACACTAACAGTTTTCGACAAATCCGGTGGCAAGGTTGGCAAGGTCGATTGCGATCCGGCCGAGTTCGCGCCGCGCATCAATCGGCAGTTGCTGCATGATGCGGTCGTGATGTACCAGCGAAACCTCCGCTTGGGAAGCGCGGCTACCAAAAGCCGTGGCGAAGTTCGCGGGACCACCAAGAAGATGTACCGCCAAAAGGGTACAGGTAACGCCCGGGCAGGTTCACGGCGCACCAACATCCGCCGCGGTGGTGGGCACACGTTTGCCAAGAAGCCTCGCGACTGGACGTTCCGCATGCCGCGTAAGGCACTGCAGTTGGCCACGCGAATGGCGATGGCCGCAAAGATCCAAGATGATCAAGTCGTATTGATCGACGAGTTGTCCTTTGACGCACCCAGCACCAAGAGCATGGCTGGCGTCCTGGGAGCCTTGAACCTGGCTGGTCAAACGCTGCTGGTCACCACGGCCGCGTATGACGTGCAGGTTTACAAGTCGGCCAGAAACATTCCCGGTGTTTCTGTTTCGCCAGTGGCGGAGCTCAACGCCTTGAGTGTGTTGAAGCCAACGCAAGTTTTGATGACCAAAGAGGCTTTCGAGGCGTTCAGGGCCAAGGTGGCCGGTGCAAGTAACGGCAGCGAAGGTTAGTGGCGATTGCCAACTGGGGCGAATTGAAATCTGATCTCCGTTTCGGCGGTTTGTGATATGGCGACAAAACAAAAAACCAAGAAAGCGCCCAAGGTTGGGGTTGAGCTTGAGCCGCACCAGGTGATCCTTCGTCCGCTCATTACGGAGAAGGGGATGCACCGCTCAGAGCGGAACAACGCCTACGCGTTTGAGGTCAATACGTTGGCCACAAAGACGGATGTTAAGCGGGCGGTCGAGGAGTTGTTTGACGTCAAGGTCCAGAAGGTCTGCACGCAAAACCGTCGCGGCAAGCCACGTCGTACCCGTTTTCGCTATGGAATGACAAAGGGTTGGAAGAAGGCCATTGTCATCCTGGATGAAGAACACACCATTAACTTCTTCTAGGCAACTACTTGTAAGCGAGCGTTTCGGGCCTCGGAAAGAACTACCAGTCAAGTCAGAGTCAGGCATTCAGAGTCATGGGTATTCGCAGATACAAGCCGACAAGCGCAGGCCGCCGTGGCGCCAGCGTCAGCGACTTTGCTGAGTTGACCCCCGGAGCCAAGCCGGAGAAGAGCCTGCTGCGCCCCAAGAAGAAAACCGGTGGGCGAAATTTCCAAGGCAAGATCACGGCCAGGCATCGTGGTGGCGGTCACAAGCAGCAGTATCGGGTGATCGATTTTCACCGCAACAAGGATGATATCCCGGCCAAGGTCGATTCCATTCAGTACGATCCCAATCGAACAACAAGAATCGCCCTCTTGCACTACGCTGATGGCGAGAAGCGATACATCCTGGCCCCCGACAAGCTGAAGGCCGGCGATGTCGTGCAAAGTGGCGAGAATGCCGCACCTTCGTTGGGCAATTGCCTGCCGCTGCGGCTCGTTCCGCTGGGTACGGCCATTCAC
The DNA here is from genome assembly GCA_937982665.1 of uncultured Planctomycetales bacterium. Taxonomy (GTDB): domain Bacteria; phylum Planctomycetota; class Planctomycetia; order Pirellulales; family S012-138; genus CALJLD01. Next base: position 17,481 of record CALJLD010000201.1, on the reverse strand, counting down.
AACATTGAGCTTCAGCCTGGGCAAGGCGGTGTGATGTGTCGCGCCGCGGGGACTTCCGCAACGCTTGCCGCTCGTGAAGGAACCTGGGCTCAAATCAACTTGCCTTCAGGCGAAATTCGACGTGTGCCGTCGAACTGTCGGGCAACCATCGGCTCGCTTTCCAATCCAGAGCACATGAACATCGTGCTCGGCAAAGCCGGCCGTAAACGATGGATGGGACGTCGCCCGCATGTTCGCGGCACGGCCATGAACCCCATTGATCACCCGCACGGTGGTGGTGAAGGTCGCACCAAGGGCGGTCGTCACCCCGTCAGCCCTCAAGGCAAGAGTGCCAAGGGTGGCCAAACCCGCAAACGCGGTAAGCCGTCAACGGCAGCCATCGTTCGTCGGCGTCGTTCCAAGCGTTACGGGCAGTTGAAGAAGAACTAGCCGGCGCGATCCATTTGGAATCCGTAATCAAAGAATTCGTAATCAAGTTGTGGAGGCGTGAGCCTTGGGTCGTTCGCTAAAAAAGGGTCCTTTTGTCGATCCGAAGTTGTACGGCAAAGTTGAGAAGCTCAACGAGCGCGGCTCGAAGGAGCCAATCAAGACTTGGGCTCGCGCATGCACAATCATTCCCGAGTTTGTTGGCCACACATTCATGGTCCACAACGGGAAACAGCATATGAAGGTTTTTGTGACCGAGGAAATGGTCGGGCATCGCTTGGGCGAGTTTGCTCCAACGCGAACGTTCCGAGGTCACGGAGGAAAAGGCGGCAAGCGTTAACGCTTTGCCATCGTGGTCCGTCTTGTCAGCTTGAATACATTCGTGTGAAACCGCTCCGGCGGAGGGAAACAAATGGCTTACCGAGCCACCCACAAACATGCTCGCATCAGCCCTCGAAAGGTTCGCCCCTTGGCGAATCTGATTCGTGGCAAAGAAGCGGACGAAGCACTTTCGATCCTGCGGTATCAGCCGCATCGCGGTGCCCGGCTCCTGGAGAAGGTGCTCAAAAGCGCCATGGGCAATGCGGAAGATCGGCGTGCGACACAGGTCGGCCGTATGGTCGTGGTCGAAGCTCGCGTTGACGGCGGGCCAATGCTCAAGCGGATTCGTCCTCGTGCTCGCGGAATGGCATTCATGATTCTCAAGCGGATGTCGCACATTCACGTTGCCGTTGATCATCCCGAAGGCACCCAGGCGTAGTTTCACGGCTTAAGAACAAGAGAGAATTCTCAGTCATCGGATTTGATAATGGGTCAAAAAGTCCATCCCACAGGCTTTCGCACAGGCGTGATGACCGGCTGGAAAAGCCGCTGGTATGCCTCCAAGCAGGAGTTTGCTGACCTGTTGGTGGAAGACAAAAAGCTGCGCGACTACATCAAGAAGAAGAAGGACGCGCAAGGTCGGGCTAAGTATCCGGCAATTGATCGCATCGAGATTGAACGCACCCGCGATGAGGTCAAGGTCATCCTCTTCTCTGGTCGTCCCGGCGTGATCATCGGCCGCAAGGGACAAGAGGTTGAGATCCTGCAGGAAGAGTTGCAAAACCTGGTTGGTCGCCGGATCAACCTCAAGATCGAAGAGATCACAAAGCCAGAAATCTACGCTCAGCTTGTCGCGGAAGACATTGCCGAGCAGTTGGAGCGTCGTTCGAGTTTTCGCCGCACGATCAAGCGTGCGTTGGAAAGCACCATGGAAGCGGGCGCAAAAGGCATCAAGGTGCAGCTTTGCGGTCGGTTGGGTGGTGCGGAAATGGCTCGGCAAGAGAAACAGATCTCCGGATCGATTCCGCTTTCCACTTTGCGGGCGAAGATCGATTACGGATTCACGGAAGCCAAGACTGCCCAAGGCCACATCGGCGTGCAGGTTTGGATAAACCAAGGTATGTATTTCGAAGGTGACGACAATGGCGATGATGCCCAAGCGGGTCAAGCATCGAAAAAGCCAAAGAGGACGTATAAAAGGTAATGCCCAACGCGGCAACCGCGTCTCATTTGGTGAATTCGGGCTGCAAGGAGTCCAGGGAGGCTGGATCTCCGCCGCCACAATCGAAGCTGGCCGTATCGCCGCGCAGCAATATCTGCGTAGTGAAGGGCGGCTGTATATCCGCATCTTCCCACACAAATCGATTACCTCGATTCCGTTGGAAACGCGGATGGGTAAAGGAAAGGGTGAACCGGACTATTGGGCTGCGGTCGTAAAGCCAGGCACCGTTCTCTATGAGATTGGTGGCGTTTCTGAGGAAGCGGCCCGGCTCTGCTTCGCCCGTGTTGCCCACAAGATGCCCATTCGCTGCCGTTTCATCACGCGGAAGTAAGAAGAAGCGGCCAACGAAACATTGCCAAGAAGTTGTAGCCAAGAAAAATCATTGAGAAGCGGTCGACGGGAGTTTGCGGGAGCGAGTCATGAAGATGTCGGAACTTCGCGAGATGAGTGACGAGCAGTTGGAAGCAACCATGAAGGAATCTGTGGATTCCATGTTCCGGCTGAAGATTCGCGCTCAAACGGAACGCCTGGATGCCCCCAGCGAAAAGAAGAAGCACCGGCGGACAATCGCCCGCATCAAGACGTTGCAATCAGAACGCGCCCAAGCGGCCACTTAATCGAGAATATCCTGAGGCTTGAGTCAGGCTTCAGACGCATCGCAGGAAAGATCAACATTCATGCCCAAGAAAGTTTTCCAAGGCGTTGTCACCAGCGACAACATGTCGAAAACGCGACGCGTTGAGATCACACGTCGTGTCAAGCACCCCACGTACGGCAAATACATTCGCCGTCGGACGGTCTGTGCTGTGCATGATGAGGACGAGACTTCGCATCGCGGCGATATCGTCGAGATCGTTGAATGTCGACCGATGTCCAAGAACAAGCGTTGGACACTTGTGCGCGTGGTTGAAGAAAGCAAGTTCCGCGAAGTGACCCGCAAGCGGCAAAGTGATGAGGAGCAAGAAGTCAAAGACGTGATCGAACAGCGAGAGGCGGGCGACAGCCCTGCGGCTGAAAAAACCGAAGGCGATGCCAGTGACTCCGCGGAATAGTTACTGCAATCATCGCCAACAATCTGGTCGCGTTGAGAATTGCTCCATAAAGAAAAACAAACAAGCGTTGTAGAGAGAGTCAGTCATGATCCAAATGCAAACCCGGCTGAATGTCGCTGACAATACCGGCGCCAAGGAAGTCATGTGCATCAAGGTGCTGGGTGGCAGTCGGCGTCGATACGCCGGTTTGGGTGACGTCATTATCGGCAGCGTCAAAAAGACCATCGCCGGTAGCGAAGTCAAAAAAGGCACCGTCATCCGCGGAGTTGTGGTCCGCTGCAAGCAATCAACCCGTCGGGCGGACGGCAGCTACGTTCGGTTTGATTCCAACGCATTGGTCATTATTGACGCGGACAAGAACCCCAAAGGCACGCGAATTTTCGGCGCGGTTGCCCGTGAGTTGCGTGAGCGAAGTTTCATGAAGATTGTCTCGCTTGCATCGGAAGTGGTGTGAATCGGGCTGCGTTCGGTTAAGTGACCTTCATTGAACGAGCTTGTTGCCAAGAAATCAGAGTAAACGGAAATGCATATCAAAGTTGACGACACTGTGCAGGTGATCGCCGGCAATGACCGGGGTGAGACTGGCAAAGTCCAGCGCGTCATTCGAGACAAGGCAACCCGCAAGCCTGTCCGTGTGGTCGTTGAAGGCATGAATCGCGTTTACAAGCATGTTCGTCGGAGTCAGCGCAATCCCCAGGGTGGCCGCCTGTCGACGGAAATGCCCATGAGCATTGCCAATGTCCAGTTGGTTTGCCCCTCCTGTGCCAAGCCAACCCGCACGGGTGCCCGTTTTGCCAAAGACGGTTCCAAGGAACGCTTTTGTAAGAAGTGCGGACAAGGGATCGGGCAAATTGCTCCGCCGCATGCCGGCACAACAAAGAAATAAGCAAAGCAGAAATAAGCCAGAAAAGGAGCACGGCTGAGGACACCTCGCCGGTTCAAATCGAGAGAAAATCGTCGCCATGACGCCAAGACTGCAAGAACGATATCACAAAGAACTTCTCCCCCAGCTTTCTGAAAAGTTTGGGCGGAAGAATCGCTTGTCGCTGCCCCGGCTGCAAAAGATCAGCGTCAACATGGGCGTGGGCAGCGCAATCCAAGACAAGAAACACCTGGAAGACGCGGTGAAGATGTTGACCATCATCACCGGTCAAAAGCCTGCCGTGACGGCGGCCACAAAGTCAATCGCCGGATTTCGCCTGCGAGAAGGCATGGACGTTGGTGCCAAAGTCACCTTGCGTGGCATCCGGATGTATGAGTTTTTGGATCGATTGATTTCCATTGCCATCCCCCGTGTCCGTGACTTTCGCGGCCTAAATCCCAAGGCTTTTGACGGCAACGGAAATTACAGCATGGGATTGTCAGAGTCTCTTGTGTTTCCGGAACTGGACCCGGACAAGTTCACCCGGCAGCAGGGCATGAACATCACCATGTGCTTCTCCGGATCGGAAGACTCGGAGTCGCGGGAACTGCTCAAGATGTTTGGCATGCCCTTTAAGAGCTAGCCGCAATCTGCAATCCATTTGAGTTGAGTGCGAACTAAGCGAAGACAAAGAACAATCACATGGCAAGCAAATCCAAGATCGCCAAAGCCCTGCGCAAGCCGAAATTCATGACCCGGCGGGAAAGTCGCTGCAAACTCTGCGGACGACCGCGAGCCGTGTATCGCAAATTCGGCATCTGCAGAATTTGTTTCCGCAAGCTGGCGGATGAAGGGCTCATCCCCGGTGTGAAAAAGGCGAGTTGGTAAGTGCCAGATCCTTTCCTTGCCAAGATCAACGGCAAAGGAATCAACAAAGACAAGAAAAGCGAAGTCAATAGACTGCGGAGAACCACGACGCCATGATGACCGACCCCATTGCCGACATGCTAACTCGCATTCGCAACGCTGTGCGCGTTGAACGAGGGCAAGTTGAGTGTCCGGTTTCCAAGGTCAAGTCCGGCCTGGCTGATGTCCTCAAAAGAGAGGGCTATATCTGGGACTGGGAAGAGGTCGACTCGGAGCCCGTCAAGCAGCTCCGCGTTTACCTTAAGTATGGGCCCGAAGGGGAGCGCGTGATTCGCCACATTCGCCGTGTCAGCAAACCCGGCCGGCGAGTCTATCGCGGAGTCAAGGAACTTCGCCCCGTGCTCAATGGCTTGGGGATTTCCATCGTCAGCACCAGCCAGGGAGTGATGAGTGACCGCGAGGCTCGCCAAAAGAAGGTCGGCGGCGAGGTCCTGTGCGAACTTTGGTAACAGTGTTGAGTCATGTTGGTAAACCGCGGCTAAGTTTGGATTGAAGCAAAAGCTAACCGAGATATCAGGCCATGTCCCGTATTGGCAAAAAACCGATTGCAATTCCCTCCGGCGTTAAGGTCGCAGTTGCCGGTCAAACCGTCTCCGTGGAAGGGAGCGGTGGCAAACTGCAATGGACGCATCGCCCGGAATTGCAAGTCACCATTGATGATGACGCAAAGCAAGTCAACGTGGGTCGCTCTGGCGATACCAAGCAGGATCGTGCTTTGCACGGACTGACACGCGCGCTCATCCAGAACATGGTCATCGGCGTCACCCAAGGTTATGAGAAGCGGTTGGAAATCCACGGAGTTGGTTACCTGGCCGCCGTGCAGGGCAATGTCCTGCAATTGCGAGTCGGCTTCTCCAACGAAGTCCATCTGACCATCCCCAAAGGGCTGGATGTGACCTGTCCGGACCAGACGCATGTCGTCGTCAAAGGCGCGGACAAGCAGATGGTTGGCCAGTTCGCGGCCGAGATTCGCGCTGTGAGAAAGCCGGAGCCCTACAAGGGTAAGGGCATCCGTTATGAAGGTGAGCAGTTCCGCCGCAAGGCCGGTAAGACTGCCGCCGGCGGTTAGTCCCCGCAGCGCGTCAGCGTCGCAACTCCAAGAAGACAACGCACAACAAAACAACACACGCAGTCATTTTTTCAGCGGCACTCATCAAACACAAATTGAAGAAGTGCCACAAACAGGCGAGTTCCCATGGACCATAACAAGTTTGTCAATCGGCGAAGGCTGCGACGGCGCCGTCACGTGCGGCGCAGGGTCCGCGGCACGTCCGAGCGGCCACGATTGTCGGTCTTCCGCAGCCATAAGCACATTTATGCTCAGTTGATTGACGATATCGCCGGGCGGACGCTTGCTTCGGCCAGCACCAAGGACAAAGACATCGCCGGCCAGGTCAAATCCGGCGCAAACATGGATGCCGCCACTGTGGTGGGCAAAGCCATTGGCGAACGCGGAGTTGCCGCGGGTGTCAAAGATGTCGCCTTCGATCGCGGCAGCTACAAATACCACGGTCGCGTCGCAGCTCTGGCGGACAGCGCTCGTGAAGCCGGTTTGCAGTTCTAGTCGCGTCCACATTCGCAAAACAACGCACACAAAACAAAGCGGAATCCAACGTGTCGAGTGAATCCGGAATCATCGAAAAAGTCGTGCTGATTCGGCGCTGTGCCGCGGTCGTCAAAGGTGGCCGTCGCTTCAGCTTCGCCGCCATGGTTGTCTGCGGAGATGGCAAAGGCAAAGTCGGCTGGGGTTACGGCCGTGCGAATGAAGTGCCGCCATCGGTCGAGAAGGCCACCAAAGAAGCATCACGAAGCATGGTCCCCATCCCCATGGACGGCGGCACCATTCCGCACACAATGAAGGGACGCTTTGGCGCGGCCCAAGTCATCCTGGTTCCCGCCTCGCCTGGTACCGGTGTCATCGCTGGTTCCGCGGTCCGTGCCGTTTGCGAAGCCGCCGGAATCCATGACATTTTGACCAAGAGCTTCGGCTCCAATAATCCCGTCAATCTCGTCAAGGCGACATTAGACGCCTTGAGCAACGTCCGCACAAAGTCTGAAGTTGAACGGCTCCGAGGAGTGACCTTGTCATGAAGTTGCACGAAGTCCATCAAGGAGTCCACACTCACAAGGCCCGCAAGCGGATTGGTCGCGGGCCCGGCTCCGGCCACGGAAAGACCTCCGGTCGCGGCCACAAAGGTCAGCGGTCTCGCGCAGGCTTCTCGTCGCACCTCGCGTTTGAAGGCGGCCAGATGCCACTGGCTCGCCGCATTCCCAAGCGCGGGTTCACCAACAGCTTCGCGCGAGTCGTATTCGCCGTCAACGTTGCGGACCTGGAAGCCCGGTTCGAAAACGGTGAGGAAGTGACCGTCGCCACCTTGCGAGAAAAAAACCTCGCCAAGCGCCGCTTTGACGAGCTCAAGATCCTCGGTGACGGTGACCTGACGAAGAAGCTCAAGGTCAGCGCGCATCGCTTCAGCAAATCGGCGGAAGAGAAGATCAAGAAAGCCGGCGGAGAGGTTGTCGTCCTGCCAGGACCCAAGCCCGTCGTCAAAAACAAGCAACGCCAAAAGACAAAATAACAACGTTCTCTGGCACCATTCAAAACGGCCACAGAGGACTCGCACCACAAGACCTGCAACAAGTTCGTGCACAAAGCTGGCGCCTGGGACGGCGCCGTGACAAAGCGCAATCAATCGCCGGAGGCGCGTGACCGAAGCGCGGAACGTTATGTTTGAAAAACTGCGCGTCATCTTTACCATTCCAGAGTTGCGTCAGAAGATTCTCCTGACGCTGCTCTTTTTGGCGATTTATCGCATTGGTTGGCATGTCCCGCTGCCCATCACGGATTTGAACAAGAACCTGCCGGATACCGGCGGTTTCGGCGGATTGCTGGATCAGCTTTCCATCTTCAGCGCCAGTCGCTTGGGTCAGGCCACCATCTTCGGCCTGGGAATCATGCCGTATATCTCGGCGTCGATTATCTTCCAGTTGTTGGCTTCCGTCTGGGGCCCGCTGGAACGCCTGCAAAAAGAAGGCGAAAGCGGTCGCAAGAAGATCAACGAATACACCCGCTACGCCACGGTCGTGATCTGCATTTTCCAGAGCTGGGTTTATGTCAGCGTCTTGGCCAATGCTGGCATTGTCCGCGCCAACTTCCTGGTGGGAGGGTCATTGCCATTCACCTGGCAATTCATCTGCGTGCTCACCATGACGTGCGGCACCATATTCCTGATGTGGTTGGGTGAGCAGATTGATCAATACGGCATCGGAAACGGGATCAGCTTGCTCATCATGGCAGGCATTCTTTCCCAAATGCCAGATGCACTCATCCGCCTGTTGGGCCCGGTCTTTACGGAAGGTCCGCAACTCAGCGGTGATGCCAGTACCGTCGGTATTGATAAGATCATCGTGCTGGGGGCGTTCTTTGTTGCTGTTGTGGCAGGCGTGGTCTTCATCTATCGCGGCCAGCGGCAAATCCCCACACAAAGCGCCAAGCACGTCCGCGGCACCAAGGTCTATGGCGGAACTCGCCAATACCTGCCGCTGCGGGTCAATCAGGCCGGCGTCATGCCCATCATTTTCGCCAGCAGTTTGCTTTTGTTCCCGTCACTGATTTTCAAACAAGTGGCCAACTGGCATCCGGAAGGGCCTTGGCAAGCGTTGGGACAAGAGTTCGAGCGTGGATCATCGCTGCTGTACAACATTCTGTACGTCGCCATGATCTACTTCTTCTGCTACTTCTGGACGGCCATCACGTTCAATCCCAAAGACATCGCCAACAACCTCAAAGACCATGGGTCTTTCATCCCCGGATTGCGGCCTGGCCGCCGCACGGCGGAATACCTGGAAAAAGTCATGCTTCGCATCACGTACGTGGGTGCAGGCTTCCTCGCGGCAATCGCCATCATCCCCACCATTGTGGCCGAGTTGATGTCCATTGATCTCGCCCTGGCGAGTTTCTACGGAGGAACAAGCTTGCTGATTGCCGTCAGCGTGGCGTTTGACTTCGTGCAAAAGGTCGATAGCCACCTCGTCATGCGGAATTATCGCGGGCTGCTGGAAGCCTAAGAGAACAAGAACACAAAGAGCAATTCAAAGAATGCTGGGGCGCTGGCAAATTGCCGGCAAATCGGGAGCAAGCAGGAAACAGCAGCAGGAACAAGGTTTAGCCAAATGTACGCAGTGTTCAAAGATCACGGTCGGCAGTATCGCGCCAGCGAAGGTGACGTGCTTGAGCTCGATCTGGATAACAGCGTCTCCGTGGGTGACACGGTGACATTCTCGGAAGTTCTTTGTTGCGGTGGTGACAGCGGCGTCAAAGTCGGCACGCCGCTGGTGGACGGAGCAAGCGTCACCGCTGAGGTCATCGCCAAATCGCGCGGCCCCAAGCTGGTGGTCCAGAAGCTTCGTCGCCGCAAGAACTCTCGCCGTAAGACCGGCCACCGGCAGTGGCACAATCGCGTCCGCGTGACAAAAATCACCGCGTAGTAATACTGCATAATAGTTACTGCGTAATACTCACCGCGTAATCGCTTCACCGTGCAATGTGCCCCGCAGTTTCGCGGGATAGTTATTGCGCAGTGGATATCTCGTAGCCACACTCGCCGAGATTTGATTTTCGCGACAAATTGCCGGTTCGGCGTGTTCTCCCAGCAACTGGCCATCTGTTCGCGCAAGGCTTCGCGCGAAAAAATCTCTGGAAAAATGCCCAAAGAGCCAATCTCGCTATTGGGCACTGCGCACATTTCGTGAGAACGTGACTCTCGCAGCACGAAAAGCGACAAAAGTCGCCGCAGTTATCACATTTATGAAGCGTTTGAGGGCCTGGCCGCGTGCTTGGGCCGGCCGCGCTGATGCGTTCAACCTGCGCGATCACTAATCCACGCCTCGGCAACCAAGGCCCTGCCAATCAACTCGCCGCGGAACGGCAAAATGGAAACAACTCAAACTCAACACGAAACATTGCACCCACTGCAAGCCGCCCTGCTTGCAGCGGACCTGCAGCGGATCGCTTCGAACGCCCGGAAGTTGGTCAATGGAAACGGTTTTCGCTGCTTCGGAAACCATTCCCAGCGCATCTGGAAAGGTTCCCGGTGCATAGTGAAAGATTTCGGACGCGTCCGGAAAGGTTTCCAACGCGTCGAGAATGGTTTCGTACAACGATTATCCATGCACAAAAGGAACACTTTTCACAGCAAAACCCCGCAAATAGCGGCCTTTGCTGCTCGTGCGAACCCCCAGTTGGCCCAATCTTGCCCCAAAACAGCAATCAAATCCCGCGCCAAAGCAAGATTCATGTCGTTACGTCGAACTCCCCACAAAGATCCTCCGATTCGGAACAAACACCCAGCGGCAGTAACCGCTCCCTCTGGTGATACAATCTTTCAATGGCAGGCTTCCCGGTCCCACCGCTCTTTGGTGGTTGGCTTGCTCTCATGTCGAGATCACCATTCGCCCGCAATCTCCCAAGGAAAGACCCATGACCAAGTCCCTTTCGCCGTTCAGGCACGTCGCCGGAAGTTGCCTGATTCTGCTTTCGCTTGTGTTGCCCGCCCATACACAGCAGTCCACTGTTGACCGGCAATCGGCTCCCGCGGATCAAGATCAGCAGCCGGAGAAACTAACTTGGGAGAACCTGGAAAGCCGCGTCAGCCAGTTCTATGAGCAGAATGGCTTGGACGGCGCAATTCTCGTCACCCGCAACGGAGAGATCGTCCTCAGTGCCGGCTATGGCAAGGCAAACCGAGAGAAGAACATCGACAACACGGCCGATACCATCTTCGCGATTGGTTCTTGCCCCATCGATTTCACGCACGCGGCGATCTTGCTGCTCAAAGATCGTGGCAAGCTGGACCTGAATGATCCTATCACGCGGTTCTTTGAAAATGTGCCGGAAGACAAACAGGCGATCACCATCCGCCATCTGATGACCGGCGGCTCAGGCTTGCCGGACTTTCATGACATCCCCACGGATGAAAACCCGGATCACACCTACATTGACCGTGATGAAGCCGTCCGCCGCATCTTTGCCCAAACATTGCTGTTCAAGCCGGGCGAAGGGAGCGCGCATTCGCATTCCGCCTGGGGATTGCTTGCGGCCATTGTGGAAATCCAAAGCGGCCAAACCTATGCGGAGTTCACGCGAGAGCACCTGTTTGAGCCAGCCGGCATGAAAGACACGGGCTTCTTTGGCGAGGAACTGCCGGAAGAACGCGTGGCCGTTGGCTACGGATATCGCGATTCGAGCGATCCGAATTCTCCGCCGCACTGGGGCCAGACGTCGTGGCTGGTCATGGGAAGCGGCGGCCAGGTGGCCACAATGCCGGACATCCATCGTTGGGAAATCGCCATCCGCAGCGGCAAGATCCTCTCGGCAGAATCAACCGAGCAATTCCTCGCTATGTCCGGCGTCTCATCCGATGGCGATATGTTTGGTTTTGAGTTCTGCCATTCGCACAACCCGGAATCTTTGTTCCTGCTGATCTCCAACTCAATGAGTTCGCAAGAGGAACGACAGGCGTTCAACGAAATGGCCCAGCAACTGAACGCATTGGTCAATCCGCCGCCGCCCTACAGCCTGGGCATCAGCATGTCCGTTGGTCCAGAAGGTGTCATCATTCAGGAAGTGGTGCCCGGCAGCGCAGCGGAAGCCAGCGGCTTGAAATCGGGCGACGTGCTGCTCTCAGCCGGAGGCGTGGAACTGGGACAAAATATCTCGGCCGTCCTGCGGGAATACCTGGCCGAAGGCAAGGTCATCAAGTTCAAAGTCAGGCGAGATGGCCAGGAAATGGAGCTCTCCGTCACGCCAAAGAAGCGAGACGACTAAGCGACAAATCCGACTCAGCCTTTGGCGTATTTGTTGGCGCCCAGAAAGTGCAGCGATACGTACTGTTCATCGCCGATCACCCAACTGTCATGGGGGATCGGCGGTACGTAGAACAATTCGCCCGCGCTCAGTTCCACGGTTTGCCCATCTTCATAGGACACGGCGGCTTTGCCTGCCAACACATATCCAACGTGTTCCACATCACAGAGCGCAGCGCCAACCTCGGGCGAGACGTGCTCTGACCATTTCCATCCGGGTTGATATGTCGCGCGACCAATCGTCAAACCACCCAGCTTGACGATTTCAAACTTGCCCAAAGGCATTTGCCGCAGCTCATCGGGTTCTTCAAATCGCTTGAGAATGGTGTCCATGTTTGTTAAAGCTCGTGCGAGTATGTTTTCCGTGCAGCGCATGACCAACTCCGCGCAGGCTATTCCTTAGTACAAGACGTGTACATGCCTGGAAAGAGGCAGGATTTTTCTGCTTTGGGCTTCTCAGCCAGCGAACTTTTCGAAGTGTCCGGTTGCCGTAAGTCGTTGCCAAATCAGACTTCTCGCACATTCTTTGACGGCGAAACTTGCCTTCATAGAATGGTCCGCTCGGCATCCGCAAGTTAGGATGCGGGACACCCAACGCATTCAAAGTTCCCTGCAAATCATCGATGTCAGACACCCCAACTTCCCCCAAGTTCCTTACAGCGCTTCCCGTCTATAACGAGGTTGCGCATGTGCGCGAGGTTCTTGAGCAAGTCGCGCGTTTCAGCCCCAACATTCTTGTTGTCGATGACGGATCCACTGACGGCACCACGGAAGTCCTGGCCGAAATGGCGAGCGTGCAAACGATTCGCCACGAAGCCAACCGTGGCTACGGCGCGGCGCTTGTGACCGCTTTTCAATATGCCGCTTGCCGAGGATACGACACGTTGGTCACCATCGATTGCGATGGCCAGCACGAGCCGCAGCTGATCCCGCGATTTGTCGAAGCGATCAATCGCGGCCACGCGGACATCATTTCCGGCAGCCGTTATCTGCAAGTTGCCGATGACGCGGCCGCGCCGGAGGAGCGCCGCCGAATCAATCGCATCATTACGCAAGAGCTCAATGAACTGCTCAACTTGCGGCTGACGGACGCGTTCTGCGGCTTTAAGGCCTATCGCGTTTCCTCGTTGGCAAATCTGAATGTCACTGAGCCTGGTTACGGAATGCCGCTGGAATTGTGGATCAAAGCCGTCGCCGCGGGGCAACGTGTGCGGGAGTTGCCGGTTCCGCTGATCTACCTGGAAGAAAAACGCTCATTCGGCGGCGCGCTGGACGATGCCGCGAGCCGGTTGTGCTACTATCGAAAGGTCATCCGCAAAGCCTTGGACGAAGTTGCCGCTCACTCGGATGATGCCGAATTGTGTGAGGAAGGTCGCTCGACGCTGTGCGGAGATTCGTGCGAATGACGGCGCCGGATTGCATCGAAGAAATCAAGATCGATAGTTCCGAGTCAGCCGGGCTGCGCTATAACCGGCTCCGTGCTCCTGCCAATGATGGCGAAGCGCTGGTTGTGCCGCCGTTCGCTTGCGTTGGAAGAATCCTTGCCGACAACGAGACCAATCTTGCGACCGCGTCGTGCAAGATTTTTGGCATGCCGTTGCCGGAACTCGCCCAGCAAGCGCGCAAGGAAGTTCTTTCCGCCGCGGTGGCGTACACCGGCAGTTATCGCCCGGTGTCGGCTTCGCCAGAACAAAGCGGCCGAGTGATTGCCGCCGGGCATCAGCCAGAGCTCTTCCATCCTGGCGTCTGGTACAAGAACTTTGCCCTTGCCGATCTGGCTCGGGCTCATCAGGCGACCGCGATCAATCTAGTAATCGATACTGATGACGCCAAAACGACAAACATCAGTGTGCCAAGTGGAAGCGTTGATCGCCCGATTGTCAGGCACTTGCCACTGGACGATCCGTCCGAGTCCCTGGTGCCGTTTGAAGAGCGCACGATTATCAATCCTGATCGGTTGGCCGCTTTTGGCGATCTGGCTGCCGAGTGCTTGGCGCCACTTGTCGGCAATCCTTTGATCAAGGAGTTGTGGCCACTTGTTATCGAAAGGGCAAGGCAAACAAACAACCTCGGCGCGGCGCTCTCGCAGTCACGGCACTTGCTGGAAGAGCAGCTGGGCCTGAATTCCTTGGAGTTGCCGCAAAGCCAGGTTTGCGAGACATCCTCGTTTCGGCGGTTTGTCGCTCATTTGCTTTGCAAGGCTGCGGAATTTGTCTCGGCTCATAACGAAGCTTTGGAACTGTATCGCCAGATCAACAGAGTGCGGAGCCAGGCCCACCCGGTGGCCAATCTGCAGATTGACAATGGTTGGATCGAGACGCCGTTTTGGGTCTGGTCTGCGGAACAGCCCATTCGCCGTTCTTTGTTTGTGAAACCCGGCGCGAGCGAGGTCATCCTCTCGGATCGCGATAACTTTCAGGCCCGCATTCCCATGTCTTGCGGGAGCGACCACAACGCGGAAGCGGTCATTCAAGCACTCGCAGACTTGTCCGAACGCGGCGTCAAACTTCGTACGAAAGCCTTGGCCACCACCATGTGGACGCGGCTCGCGCTATCCGATCTGTTTCTGCATGGCATTGGCGGCGCGAAGTACGATCAACTCAATGACGAGATCATCCGCCGCTTCTTCGAGTATGAGCCGCCCGGGTTCCTCACAGTCTCAGCAACCTTGAGATTGCCAATCAGCAACGTTGAACAACTTGCGGACGAAAGCTCAATCGCCGCGCTCGAACAACAAATGCGGGAACTGGAATTTAAACCGGAGCGTCATATAGGACAGGCAGAAAGAGAGCGAACGGACGTCCAACAACTGCTTGCGGAAAAGCGCGGCTTGGCTCAACAAACTGTCGCGCGCGGACCAGAAAGCCGCAGCAGGTTTCACCGCTTTCGCCAGATTAACGCCCAGCTTCACCAGTTTATTGCGGCGAAGCGAATTCGCGTTGAACAGTTGTTGAATGAGGCGCGAATCGAAGCCCGCGCTCAAGCTCTGCTGCGCAGTCGAGAGTTTTCATTTTGCCTATTTCCTCTTGACAACATTCGCGGATTTCTGCTGGCAATTCGGCCAAACGAACCTTAGAGTATCTAGCATTCGAGGGAACGAATTCACCTACGGAGGGTCATGGAGGATGCCAGTCTCTCGTGCGACGGCGAAACGTGGCGCGCGTAAGAAGCGCAGCGCAAAATCTGCCAACCGTGTTCGCATCGGTCAAACCCCGCAGCAAAGTTCCAAGAGCTTTATTACTGCGGATGTTGTCGCTCCGCATCTCAGCACGGCCTATCCGGCCTTGCCTGCGGACACCTTGCCAATATCGGCCAATGTCCCCAGCGCAATCGTTTCGCGTGGTGACGCTGGCGACCACCCAGGCGTGCAGCGATTCCTGCAATCGGTGCTGCCGGATGTTTCACCGCTGGCTTTTGCGGCATCTTTAGAAGAACCGCTTTACGAGCCTTCTGACCGAATTGTCGCCCGCTTGGGGACACGTGTCGTGGGACATGCGTTGGTATCGCGGCGAGATGCTTACGTCGGTGATGCGCTGGTGCCGGTGACGCGTGTCAGTCAAATCACCATCTTGCCGGAACTTCGCGGACAAGGCCTTGGCCAAAAGCTCTTGCAGGCCGCGGAAGAGCGTATCGCCGAAAACCCAACCCCTTTGGCGATCCTGGCCACGCCTCGGCACGCGTTTTTTGAGCAACATGGCTGGTTGCCCGTCGCCCGGATCCGGCGAACGCAACTGACATCGCGGAATCTCGTTGGCATTTTGGAAGCGAATGCCGGCGCGCTTTCCGGCCGTTGGAAGGTCCGCCCTTGGCGACAAATGGAATACGGCGCGCTGGAAGAGTTGTATCACGCCACAACGCGCGGAGTCTTCGCCGCGTACGAGCGGACGGAGGCGTTTTGGCGCTGGGTTGTGGGCAGTTGCAACGCCGCCCGCCTGTTGGTTGCCCATGATCGCAGCCATTCCGGTGCGAGCGAATTGTCCGGGTACGTTGTGCTACGTGGCGAGTCCATCGTCGAAGTCGCGGCTCGGGACAATCGTCCGGACGTACTGCACGCTTTGTTGCATCGGGCATGTGTCGAAGCTATCGAACGTAGCCTTCACCGGTTGGAGTTTGAAGCTGCGGCTGATCACCCGGCGCACCGTATGCTCGGGTGTGACCCGGCAGTCGAAAACGGTCAGCACTTGTCACAAACCCTCTTGATAAAGCTCTTTGATCACCGTGGGCTCTTGCACTCGCTGGCTCCCACCTTTGATCAGCGTGCCAAGGATGCCGGAGTCAAACGCCCGTTTGAATTGGGCATTCGGTTACCGGGCGAAGCGCCGACACGATTGATGTTCCAACCGCGCAGCGTCAAAGTTGCCAACTCCGGCCTTGGACGCAGTTACCTGCGGTGTTCGCCGGAGTCGTTCCTTCGCACGGTGTTGGGGCGCCCCAAACAGGGCGAAAACATGCGGTTCCGCGCTTCGACGGAACGAGCCAAAGCGATAGCAACGGACATCTTTCCCAAGTTGCCGGCCCGGTATTGTGGCTTAGAGTATTGAGCGCGCCGCGCAAGACTTGGCGTGACGAAATCGAAATCCACTCCGAGACGCCGTTGTTGTGGTCGCCAGACAGATGGCCATGTCGCTGGAGATTCGCGAGGACGACTTGACGAGCCCGGCGATTGCCGCGTTCTTGCAAGAGCATTTGGAGTTTACGGCGCAGCAGTCGCCCCGAGAGAGCATGCACGCGCTCGATCTCGCCGGACTGCAGGCCGCGGATGTCACTTTCTGGAGCGCATGGTACGGAGAAGATCTCGCTGGCTGTGGCGCGCTGAAAGAACTTGACCCAGCACACGGCGAGATCAAGTCAATGCGGACAACTCCGCACTTCCTTCGTCGCGGAGTCGCTTCGGCCATCTTGCGGCATATCATGGACCGGGCACGGCAAAGAGGCTACCAGCGTATCAGCTTGGAAACCGGTTCGATGGAAGCCTTCGCCCCGGCCAGGGCACTCTACGCCCGCTTCGGCTTTCAAGTTTGTCAGCCGTTTGCAAACTACGTGCTTGATCCCAATAGCGTGTTTATGACGCAGGAATTGTGAGTTGCTTGGAGAAGAACTCGTGATTGCTCGCCACAGATCGATTCGCGTCATTCCCCCAGCACCGTCTTCACAATATCTCGGCTGCCGATTGTCTTGGGGCAGATGAAGAGTTCGCCTGCCTGAAAGCCAGCGGTCACACCAATATGTTCCGCGACTGAGCGAAACCGCTTGAAGACGTTTTCCTTCTTGCCGGAGAATTGTGTTTGATAACAACGCACGGACTCCAGCTTGGTCTCTAACGTCTCAGAGATGTCCGCAACAAAATGCCCGGCGCCCGCAGGCAATTTAAGCGAATAAAACGCCAACGAGTAATACAATTGGGCCGAGATCGTGTGCGGCGGCAGGTTATCGAACTCGTCATCCCATTTGGTCAGCCGCGAATAGAACACGGCCGCATCCGTAATTTGCATCGCCTGCCAATGGTCGGGCGAAGCCAGCGGCGTCTTGTCGCCAAAGCCCAGGACAAGCCGCGGCCGATAGCGACGAAACTCCTTGGCGAGTGCGACACGGGCTTCGTAACTGTCAAACAACTTGCGATTGGGAAGATCGAGCGTCTTGCGAACGTCGACGCCCAACACTTGAGCAGCGGCTTGAGCTTCCTGCAAGCGAACATCAGGACCAGGGGAACCAGGCGTCGGCTCGCCATCGGTCAAGTCGATGATGCCAACGCGATAACCCTGGCGGGCCAGCTGAGCCAAAGTCCCGCCGCAGGCGATCTCCACATC
>CALJLD010000200.1 GCA_937982665.1 uncultured Planctomycetales bacterium | reverse complement strand
GCGCGGGATTGGGAGTGTTGCTCATTCGGCGAGCCTTGAACTTTTGCGAGGGCGTGCGTGCGAATCGCAATAGTCTACCCGGCGGCGTTGGCTCAAGCGAACCAGGCGGCGTGTTAGACTGTCTTGATTCTCGCCAGTTTCGATTCTCGCGTGGCAGATTCAAACGTGTGAGAAATCAAAAAGCGAACTTCGCAAAGCGGGTGCTCACCATGCCGGAATACCATTACGTTACCGAAGACATCTTCGCCGTCTCTGAATTCTTCGCGCCGGAGGAATGCGCCGCGGCCATTGAGCGGGCGGAAGCAGCCGGCTTCTACGCTGCGCCAATCAACACGCGATACGGAGCGCAGGTGCGGGAAGACATTCGCAACAATTCGCGAGTGATTATCGATGACCCGCAGTTAGCCGCGCATCTTTGGGAGCGGACGCGTGATTACGTGCCCATCAACACCGGTGGCTGGACCGCAGTTGGAATCAACGAACGCTTCCGCTATTACCGCTATGAAGTTGGAGAGCAGTTCGAATGGCATCGCGACGGCGCCTTCGAACGCGCAAACGGCGAACGCAGCCGCTTGACGTTCATGATCTACCTCAACGAGGACTTCGAAGGCGGGCGAACAACATTCGACACCTGCGAGATCATCCCGCAGACCGGCCTGGCGCTGTTCTTCTTACACCCATTGTTGCACAAAGGGCAGCCAGTCACGCAGGGCTGTAAGTACGCGATTCGAACCGATGTGATGTACCGACCGAACGCGGAATGACGCCCGTGTCATCAGGCATTGCAGCAAACAACATCGACTGAGCGAACAAGCGGACGTGCGAAGGGCATCTACAACGAAATCCTAAACACCATGAATTGCCCGAGATGTCATCGGGACAATGTCGAGGTCCACACGGAATTCAAGTGGGGCTACTTGAATCTGATTCGCTACGAAATCGGCGACGAAATCGAATGGGCAAAAAAGGGGCGGATGAACCGCGGTGCCCGGACGGAATCAGAAAGGATCATCCACGGCTACAGCGAATGCCGAGCCTGCCTTAAGGACTTTTGGACCGCGATACAGATCAAGAACAATCGGATCGTAGGCATGGAGGTGAATCACACGAAGCCACCTCTCATACCTGACGACAATGCTTGATTGCGCTTTGGGCAAGTTCAATCAGCCGGTTGAAGAAAGTGGCGCGCCCCCACATTTAGTCTGGATATCGCGGACCTCCCTCAGATGATCACACGGCGGTTGCCTCGCGTCGATTTCTTGCGATTCGACTGGCGAACGGCCAAAATGCCGGCTCTTAGAAAAGTGCAGTGCCAAGGGGTTGAGCGATGGGCGACAGACACGACACGGAATCAACCGAGGTCATCCGCGGGGAAGATTGGTGCACGCATTGCAAGAAAGAGGTTAAGGAATGGAAGGTTTCGTTTGAACCGACCAGCGAAGGGTATGAGAAGAGGCGGCGATGTCCTCACTGCGACGAGCTGTGTATTGAGGACAGTAGTTTTGGCCTCGGCTGTACGTTCTTCTTCATTGGGCTATATGGTGCAGTGATCTGGAGCTATCTCTTTGAAATCGGGACGGGGATTTTCTTTGCCATCATGATCGCCCAAGGCCTGGCACTTTCTTTTCTTTCCACTTGGCTTTGGAAGCATTGGCTGCTTCGGCATTGGCGGAAATACAAAGCAAGCCGAGACTGATCGCTCCATGCCTGGGAGTTGCTGCGCAGCCAGTTGGGGGTGAAAGGCGCGCGGACAAGCTTCGTCACCTGCGGAGATCATCCCGCAGACCGGCCTGGCGCTGTTCTTCTTACACCCGTTGTTGCGCAAGGGCAACCAGTCACGCAAGGCTGCAAATACGCGATTCGGACTGACGTGATGTATCGACCGAAGGCCAGCTAACGGTTTGCCAAACCTAGTTAACGGATCGCGCCCTGGTTGCGGAATTCGGCAACTGCCTGCGGCAGCGGTTCAAACGGAACCACGGTGGGCGCGGCGTTATTGCGTCGCGCGTTCCCCCACGGAATGGCGAATGCGCCAACGCGGCCGGTTGTTGACTCGGCCACGTAGATCACCGTGCTGGCGAATTGCGACTGCCCTCGCGCGGGGCGGAACGTCTGGCTGCCGGTGACCATTGAGAAGTCCGGCTTGGAGTTGGCGTTGACGCCCAAATACTCCATCACGTTGATTGCATAGCCGGTGGAGAAGCTTCCGTTGCGGGAGTCCAAAACCCAGCCCTTCAAATCGCCGGTGACGGTGTCCAGGATGAAGACTCCTTCGCCATCGTTGTCAATCAGGCCGGTGGCCATGATGATGTCTTCGGAGCGATCGCTTGTTGATGCGGAGACCGGCTCGTTGGCGAACAGGAAATAGCTGGCAGCAAAGGCCACGATCAAGCCAAAACTGAGCCACAGTGCGCGATCCAACCATCGATTCGCGTTCATCGGATTCACTCCTCAGTGTTTCGTTCAAACAGGCAACGTCGCCATACGCAAACTGCGGACGTGCAGGTGAAAATGAGCTTGCGATCGCGCGCATAACGGAAAGTGCTCGCCGCAACTCCTTGCAGTCTAATGCGTATCGTATCGGCATCCAAAGAATGCCGCCAGAGAAGCTGGTGCATGCCCCTCGCTAGTGTGGGCCTTGAATGGCTGGGCAAGAACGCGGAATGGGGTGGATTCAGATGGCCCCGTCAGAGTGCATCCGGGTAGCGTGCCCTGAGGACTTGCGGCCACCAATTCGAGTCTTGATTGAGTTGGTAGCCTGGCGCCCAGGGTGCGTAGAACATCAGCACAAGCGTGATCAGCAGCGCGGCCGCCAGCCCAACGCGCCAAAGTGTGCGCGCTTTGCGCGCATACAGGGCCTGGGCCATCATCATGCCCAATCCCAACCCGGAAAAATGGGCGATATTGGCAACATGGAAAATCTTGAAGTACGTCAGCGGCACACAAGCTATGGCCCAAACAACAAGGAACCGTGACGTTTGTGGAGGGCAGACCGTGTAGAGATCCGTGTATTTGTGCCTCGCCACCATCAGGAAGCCCAGCATTCCATACATCACGCCGGATAAGCACACAGCGCCGCCAATTCACACGCTTCCCCAGGGCTCGCCCACCTACGGCAGTACACATTGAAGCATGTTGGAAGACGTGGC
>CALJLD010000199.1 GCA_937982665.1 uncultured Planctomycetales bacterium | reverse complement strand
GCCACCGGCTGGTTTGGAAGGCATTGAAGCCCAAGACAAAGCCAAGGAGCGCCACGGCAAGACTTGCTACGGAGCTTTGGGAATCGGCGGCGCAAAGATGAAGATTCACAAAGCCTGCTTGAGGCAATTGTTCTCGCGGAATGATCTGGCGTTAGATGCGGAAGAGATTCTGGCGATCGGGCACGAGCTCAATCTGTAGCATGATTGGCGAGTGACGCTTCGTCATTGCTCACATCGATGCGATCAAGCAATGCGTCATTCCCGCAGTCGCTAGTTGCCCAGCAATATATGCCGGTTGAGGAAGCGGTTGGTCCCCGGTTCTTCCAACAGCACGCGAACCTTCTGACCGCGCAAGTCGTCAGCGTCTCGGATTTGCATCTCGTGGTAGTTGATCCCCGGCTCAATCGAAAGCAGTGGCGTCGAGCGGCGTTGGCGATTGGGCGCATACAAGATTGCCCGAACACGATACGGCCGGTTATCGAGATTTCGCAGGCGGTGTTCGATGTGCAGAACTCCGTCGGAATCGATTCGCGTCATCATGTCCCATTGGATTTCCGGCATGCCAACTTCGATATCGCGAAAAACTTTGAAACGATAATCACGATCGGCGACGAGACGGAAATTGAGCTGCAGCAATTGGCGACCAGTTTCAGCCGTGTACGGAAAATTTGCATAGAACGATTGTTGAGTCGTTTCGTTTTCCTGCAGATTGAACTCGCCCGTTCCCGCTGAGACTTTCCAGCCTGGCAGTGTGGCAATCTCGGCGCGCCCGGCGATGGGATACGGAAACGGATTGCCAAAGGCGATGCTGTTTGAAAACGTGCGGCCAAAAACCGGCGGCACAATCTCGTTCTCAAGTTGCACCGACATCCGAAAACGAGCAATAAGCGGATTCAGGTTGGTCAGAATCGTTGGCGTGGAGTTGACCGGGAAAGTTTGTGCATGGTCTTGGGTTTCCAGCGGCAGTTCACGTCCCCACAAATTGAGATGCTGAACGTCCTCGCCCAGGTACATGGTCTCCTGTGTCGGCTGCTCGTTCCAGACAACCATCAACGCTTCGCCAGCGCGAACAAAGACAAGGTTTTGGCTCCCTCCTGCCATGCGAAAGCTCCCCAGGAACTCCGCGCCGGTGAGTTGCGTGGCTAAAGTCCTCCACACCAGGAACAACTCCGCTGGTGATCCGTCCGCATGAATGATCCCTTGTTGCGGAGTTAGCGCGCGCGGCAGGTTCACGCCAGCGGCGCCGAAGGCTTTCGCCGCGGCCATTTGTTTGGCCAGGTGAGTGGCGCGGGCTTCCAATGAATGTGTGGAGGCCAGCAGCGGTTCCACATTCACCCAACGCTCAACATTGGACCCGTTTGCCGCGTTGTCCGCCGCCAAATACCGAGCCATCTCCGCTGGCGTCAGTGGCGGTCTCGCGGACAGGGAAATCTCCGTCCATGGCGGCCCGCCAGGATTTACCGTCGAACCTGCGGTGGTTGTCGGCAACGGGTGCAGCCAGTTCCAGGCAATTCCCAACCTCACATTGTTCCCTAAACGGTCCAACGCGGATCTGACCTCGCGAATCCGCAAAGGCAAGTTGCGATATCCAACGAAGCTCATGTCGTCATCGGCGCTCAATTGCCAACGACGCACGGACATGGCAATGCGACGTTGTGTAGGAAGAAAATGCGGATACCAATTGTCGACGGGCAACGAGAACACACCAGCCGCGTTGCGAGGCGTGCCCTCAGGCAGGCTTTCCAAGACCTCGTTGGGAGGATGGTTCAACAAGCCCACCAGTCGAATGTCGCGAGAAGCCAGCTCATCGGCAAAGTGCGCTAAGTTTGCAATCCGTTCATCATCTTCGGGCTCAGCCCAGACTGGATATTTGAGCCAGCCGATTCCCGCGGCGGCTGCCAGTTCAACAAGTTGAGATTCACTCAGGGGGTCTGCACCATTTTCGGCTGCCCAAGAAAAATCTCGATGGAACCGATGCGCGACATCTTCAACTACAACCCAGGCAATCTTTCGTGACGTAACGGGACGGTCGCCTTCCAAGAGTGTGGCATTCAACAAGTAATAACCCACGCCAGGGTTCGGCAATTCAATTTGCGTTTCAAACTCTGATGTGGAGTTATTGGCGGTCGCACCACTCGTCGTCCCACGTGTCGCAACGGAATAGTCTTGCGGCTCAATCATCGCGGCGCCGCGTTCATTGACAACGGTGACTCGGACCGCAACATCATCCGCTTCAGCAAACAACCCATGAACGGCCAGCCGCGCCGTTGGTGTTTCGTTTGGGCGGAAGAGATGCACCCGCTGCGCGGCGCCTTCAAGTTCCAACTGAATTTGCGGAGCGCTGGTCACCAAGACGTCGTCAAACCAGATCTCTCCATCCAAATCTGGCAGGCGGCCCGGTTCTGTTTCCAAGACCGGTTGAATGTATCTTGCCGCGGTTGGGGCCTTGCGCGGTGTGAAAGTCATCGTCTGCGGTTCCTGCGCAGAAAATGCCGGCGGAGTTCGCACCTCGGAGATGACCTGGCGTTCCGCGTTGAGCCATCGCACGGCCAGGTAGGCAACGTCTTGCCGCCCGTGGTTGGTAATCTCGGCGGAGAACTGATAGCTGAATCGGGGGTTAACCGGGATCTCCGGACCGAACGCCGCGAAGTGGCCGCCATTGAGATGCACGCAAAGCGCATGGTTGTCGGCGGCAGTCGATTCCAAACGAGACTCGATATAGTGAGGAAATCCTGGCTCCAAACGGCGGCGCCATGCATCGGGCCAACCGTCATAGTTCTTGTCTAGATCCGGGTCGAACTTCGCCACGAAGACTTCCGAGGTCATCCGTTCTTCGTCAGCCGTGATGTGGCTAGATGATTCGGTGCTCGCTGACGGTGATTCCATCCCTGTTGTGGCGGCAACCGGGTTGGTATTCTGGCGGACCCCCTGGTATTCGGCTGAGGGGGCGGACATTAAAGCTTGCCCAATCGTCAAAGCGGCCGCGAAGAACGCGACTGCCAGGATTCGCCGCAGATTTGATCGAAGTGCATGCACGAGAAGGCTGCCGGCAAGAGAAACAATGCTGCAATTAAAGATCGGAATTCATCTTGCGAGCCTTGGAGGTTCCTTTCGCAAGGCGCTGAGTTTCGCCTCGCAATTGGGAATTCAGGGTGCCATTTTGTCGGCACGTGGGGACCTGCGGCCAGATTTGGTCTCACAGACAGGCATTCGCGCTATTCGCAAGCTGCTGGATGACGCGCGATTGTCCGTAGTTGCCGTTGAGTTTGTCACTCAACACGGTTACGCAACTTTGGAGAACCTTGAGCGTCGTGTGGATATGACAAAGAAGGCCATGGACCTGGCATTCGCGTTCCGCACGCCAATGGTGCTCAATCACATTGGGCAGATTCCCGCAGATGAGTCAGCGGAAGAGTGGTCCACATTGGTGCAAGTGTTGTCCGATTTGGGCGTTTACTCGCAGCGAGCGGGAGCATGGCTGACAGCAAACGCAGCGTCAAATTCTCCGGACGAGTTCGCCCGGCTCTGGGACGCTTTGCCGGAATCCGCGTTGCTAATCGATCTCGATCCGGCGCTGGCCGTGATCAATGGTTATCCGCCACTGGATTATGTCGAGCGGTTCGGAAACCAGATCGCCCACGTTCACGCGCGTGACGCATCGCGCGATGCGCGGAGCTTCCGCGGCATCGAGACCACACTTGGTCGCGGCGAAGTTGATTTTCCGGCGTTGCTGGGTGCGCTGGAAGAGGTTGGGTATCGTGGTTACTTATCGTTGGAACGAGGGATGACCGATGATCCAGCGTTTGAAATCGAACGAGGAGCCAAGTATCTGAAAGAACTTGTCATGAGTTGATTGGTTGCGTTTCGCGACGATTGGTCAATCAAGCACCAGACCATCCAAAACCAACACGAGCAACAGCCAACGTCTCGGCTCACTTCCTACTCTTTAATTCCTACTCAAGAGCAATCGCGGACGTAAGACCTGATGTCTCTCACTCCCATGATGCGACAGTATCACGAGGCGAAGCAATCAGCGCCTGATGCGCTGTTGTTGTTTCGCATGGGAGATTTCTATGAATTGTTTTATGAAGACGCGCAAGAAGCGGCGCGGGCGTTGCAACTCACGCTCACCAGCCGGGACAAGGGCGAGAATGCCACGCCGATGGCAGGCTTTCCGCATCACCAGTTGGATGGCTACTTGGGCAAGCTGATCTCGGCCGGATACCGGGTTGCCATTTGCGATCAGGTCGAAGACCCGCGCGAAGCCAAGGGGATTGTGAAACGCGAGATCACTCGCGTGGTCACGCCCGGCACCATCAATGATGACGCTCTGCTCGACCCGCGTTCCAGCAATTTCCTGCTTGCGATTGCCGATGAACCGCGCGGCGCGAAGAGCAACGGCAAGTCCAATCGCCATGAAGCGACAGAACTGGCCAAACACGCCAGATTGGGAATTGCCTGGGTGGACCTTTCCACGGGTCAGTTTCAAGCCGCTGTGATCGAGCAATCGCATTTGCCGGACGAACTGGCAAGGCTGGATGCGGCCGAATGTTTGCTCAGTGAAGACTCTTCGCTTGCGAGTCCCGGCCAACAGAGTGGCTCCGCATCAAATCCAGTTTTGGATGGTGTGTTGCAAACGCTTCGCCCGCCGGGGAGCTTTTCCGTTCGCTCAGCCAAGGAGAGCTTGGGCAAGTTCTTTGGCGTTGCGAATTTTGAAGGCCTGGGTTTTGGCGAAGACGATGATCTCGCGCTCGCGGCCGCCGGCGCGATTCTTGAATACTTGCAGCACACACAGAAATCGCAGTTGGCCCATTTGGGGCGACCTCAACCGTTTCGCAGCGCTGACCACCTGGAGATTGACGCGGCCACACGGCGAAATCTGGAAATCCAAGCGACGCTGCGCGACGGAAAGCGGGAAGGCTCCCTTTTGGGCGTTTTGGATGCCACGGTTTCCGCGATGGGAGCTCGCCGGCTGGCGGCCTGGTTGCAGCAACCATTGCGTAGCAAGCCGCAAATTGATGCTCGCCTGGGCGCTGTCCAAGAGTTGATCTCTGAAAGCGAGATGTTGGAGAAGCTCCGCGAGTTGCTTGACGGCGTACACGATTTGCCGCGACTGCTGGCCCGCGTGACTTCCGGCCGCGCGCGCCCCCGCGACTTGAGTCAGATCGCGTCGACATTGTCGCGCTTGCCGGCAATCAAAGCTCGATTATCCGAGCGTCGCGCGGAACTCTTGCAGAGCTTGGAAGCGGAGCTTGATCTGTGTGGCGACATTCGTGAACGACTGGATGCCGCGCTGGTGGAAGATTGCCCGTTGGTCAGCACCGAAGGCGGCATGGTTCGCGCCGGTTTCGACAAGACGTTGGATGGGCTGCGAGAGTTGGCTTCCGGTGGCAAGCAGTGGATCGCCAGTTACCAGAAGCAGGAGATTGAGCGGACCGGCATCAGCACTCTCAAGATTGGCTTCAACAAAGTCTTTGGTTATTACTTGGAAGTGACCAACGCCCACAAGGACAAAGTCCCGGAGGAATATCACCGCAAGCAAACGCTCAAGAACGCGGAACGCTACATCACGCCGGAACTGAAAGAGTACGAAGAGAAAGTCCTATCCGCGGATGAGAAAGCCAAGGATTTGGAATTGCGCATCTTTCTTGAGTTGCGTGATCTTGTGGTGGAAGCGGCGCGGCGGTTGCAACAATCGGCCGATTGCCTGGCAACGCTGGACGTGCTGGCGTCATTTGCGTATGTCGCGCGGAGGAGGCGATACTGCCAGCCGGTGATTGCGGAATCGACTGGCTTGCAAATTGTTGATGGGCGTCATCCGGTGCTCGATGCGACGCTCGCTTCAGGCGAATTTGTGCCAAACGACTTGTGCCTGGATGAATCTTCCGGCCGGATGATATTGATCACCGGCCCCAACATGGCGGGCAAGAGCACGTATATCCGCCAGGCGGCGCTCATCACGTTGATGGCCCAGATTGGGAGCTTTGTTCCCGCCGGGTCCGCGGAGATTGGAATCGTTGATCGCATCTTCGCCCGCGTTGGAGCAAGCGATGAACTCGCGCGAGGGCAGAGTACGTTCATGGTGGAGATGACCGAGACGGCGCGGATTCTCAATACGGCGACTGACCGCAGCCTGGTGATCTTGGACGAAATCGGCCGCGGCACCAGCACCTACGATGGGCTTTCTCTCGCCTGGGCGGTTGTTGAGCACATCCAGGCGAAGATCCAATGCCGCACGCTGTTTGCGACGCACTACCACGAGCTGACCGACCTTGCCCGCGAGTTGCCGGGCGTTCGCAATGCCAATGTTGCGGTCCGCGAATGGAACGAGGAAGTGATCTTCCTGCACAAGATTGTGGAAGGCCCCGCCGACAAGAGCTACGGAATTCACGTTGCGCGGCTGGCAGGGATTCCGCGTGAAGTTGTCGAGCGGGCCAAAGACGTGCTGGCCAACCTGGAAGAACAACACCTGGCCGACGTCGATGGCGATTTGTTCGCCAAGGCCAGAGCCGCAAAGCCATCAGCGGCGGCGCGGCAACTTTCTTTGTTTGGCACAGCGGAGCATCCGTTGCTGGAAGAGATCCGCAAGCTGCAGGTTGAGGGACTGACCCCGCTTGAGGCGCTAAACTTGATCGAGAAATGGCGACAGTTGCTCAACGAAAATGCTTAGCAACCAGTTGTGCCTACAACTAGCCGTTGCCTGCATCCGATTCTGATTCCGGCTGTGCCACAAACCGGTACCCGGTTCCCCGCACGGACAAAATGTGCTTGGGCTGGGAAGGATCGGTCTCAATCATCTTCCGCAGACGCATCACAAAGTTATCAATCGAGCGCGTGGTAATGCCAACGGTATGCCCCCAAACATCGCGCAAGATCTGGTCGCGCGGCAAAACCACACCATCATGCTCAATAAAGTATTTGAGCAGTTGCATCTCCATGGTGGTCAAGGCGTGCGACTGCTGACCGGCCCTCACCTGGAAACTCGCGAACTCCACGCGGACGTTACCAAACTCAAACGGCGGTTCGACGGCGGCGATGGTTGTCCGCGGTGCGGGACTGCGGGCCTGTTTCAGCAAGGCTCGCACGCGGCTCAGGACTTCACGCAAATCAAATGGCTTCGTGACATACTGATTTGCGCCGCAATCAAAGGCATGTGCACGATCTTCGCTGTGTGGCCGAGCGGAAAGTACCAGGATCGGCAATTGTTCGTGCGTTTCCCGGATTGCGGTGCAGATTTCGTAGCCGCTCATTCCCGGTAACATCAGGTCCAGCACAACCAGATCAATCGGCTGAGACTCATCGTGCAGTAGCTGCAAAGCTGTGGGGCCATCCCCTGCCACGATGACTTCATAGCCCTCCTGCTGAAAGTTAAAGCGCAGGCCTTCGGCGATGGGGCCTTCATCCTCAACAATCAAAATATTCATCGTCGCGCACCCTGCTTCAGTTCGACAACGAAAACACTTCCTTGACGATCATCGCGATCATGGACGGTCAATCGTCCTCCTAACCGACGGACCAAAGTGTATGCGATGAAAAGCCCAAGCCCAGTTCCCTTCTTGCGCCGCTGAAGTTCGTCACCGCCCCGGTAGAACAAGCCGAAGATCCGCTTCCGCTCTTCCGAGGGAACGCCGGGACCGTTATCCGAAACTTTGATCACGATGTGATTGGGCTTGTCCTGCATTGCATTCACGTTAACACGCGGCGGATCACCGCCATATTTTACAGCGTTGTCAAGCAAGTTGGTCAAGATGATGCTGAGCGTAACGCGCGGGGCCTTCACGGACACTTTGGCCACATCAACTTCAAAAATCTCCCGGCGCGTTTGTGCGTGCCGCCGCAGCACGCTAGCAGCACATTCGTCCAAGAGTTTCTTGAGGTCGATGTCCTCCACCGGCGCGTCACTGCCAATCGCATCCAGTCGCGCGACCTCCAGCAGTTCGTTGATCAGATCGTCCAGGCGAGACAGTTCCGCTTCCATCGTGGCGTAGAATTCGCCGCGCTGCTCTTCGCTTGGGTTGCGCATTCGCAGCGTCTCCAGATAAAGTCGCAGCGAAGCGATCGGCGATTTCAACTCATGCGTGACGCTATCCACAAAATTGGCCTGGCGCAAGCTCAGCCGCCGCTCTTTGATTGTCAAATAGACATAGAACACCAGCCCGACAAGGATCAGCGTGAACGCCACGGTCCCAATCGTCAGCGCGCTCCAGGCGGATTCCGCCGAGAGGATCACAATCCACAGCACCATCAACGTGATGTTGAGCGCAGCCAGCGTTGCGCTCACCGTCAGCGAGAGGTAAGGGATCGAGCGTTTGCGAAAATGCACCACGTGGTCTGTTCGCAAATAGGTGTTTGTTCTTGGTGATGATCTTTGTGCGATTTCGCGCGTGCACCGAATTCAAGCAGTGCATTGGCCAATAATAGACGACACCGCAACGGCGGCAACACC
>CALJLD010000198.1 GCA_937982665.1 uncultured Planctomycetales bacterium | reverse complement strand
TTGCCGCCGAAGCCTGAGGCACAGAAGGCCGATTCCGGCGCGGCGGAAGCTTGAGCGCCGTCCGTGTTCAGCCACCACATGTAGCCGTAGTCAGGGCGGACGTCGCACGGCTGCCGCAACGCGGTGATCCAATCTTCCGGGAAGAGTTGCTCTTCACCCCAGCGGCCGTTGCGCAGGAACAGATATCCGAAGCGAGCCTGGTCTCGCGTGCAGATGAACATGCCGCCGCCCCAGTGCCCGCCGCCGGAAACAGATTGCACTTGTTGCCCGTTGACGTTGACCCACGAGTTTTCATAACCGTGCCAACGCCAGGTGGGCGAGGCACCGATCTTGTCCATCACCCGCTCCTTCAACATCACCGGCAGCGGACGCTGCGTGACCTTGAGCAGGCAGTCCGCGAGCAGATTGACGCGGACATCATTGTATTTGAAGAACGTGCCTGGCTCGTGCAGTTGGCGGTTCGGCCAGGCTTCGGGGTCTCGACCTCGCGGGCGATCGCCCCAATCGGCCTTGCCCCATAACTCGCCGGACCAATCAGACGTTTGTTGCAGCAAGTGGTGCCAGGTGATAGGGCTGTTGTGGTCGCCTTCGAAAGTACCATCGCGAAGATAATCCCGCACGGGATCCTGGACATCGCGAATGTCACCATCCGCTAACGCCAAGGCAAAGGCCGTGGAGAGGAAACTCTTCGTCACGCTGAAGGTCATATCAACACGGCGGGTATCACCCCATTCGGCCACAATGTAGCCATGGCGAATGATCATGCCGTTCGCGCCGCCGCGTTCCTTCGTGGGACCAATGATGCTGAACTGCGGCTCTCGCCCAAACGAACTACGGATGTTCTCGGCCAGGTCGCGCGAGTTGGTGTTCTCGGAAGCGATTGCGAAATCAACCGCCGCTTGTAGCTTCGCCGCGTTGAGGCCAACTTCCGCAGGCTCGCGCGTTTCCCACTCTTGCGTCCATTTGCCAGGGAAGTAGGGAGTTTCTTGCGCGAGCAGCGGCGCGGCCAACAGCACAAGCAGCAGTGCGGCAAGAAATCTCGCTGCGAAAGGCAAACCGGTGCAAGAAAAATGCGCTCTACCAGAAGATCTCGATTGCGCGGAATATCTCATGCTGTTGGACTCCAGGCGAAAATCACATTAGCGGAATGGCTTGGTGCCGCTCCAATGTGACAGGAGGCCAACGCGGTTTCAAATAGAATCACGGCGGAACAAGCAACAGGCTGCTACGCAGGACTGCGCGTCACCGAGCATTGAGCGTCAGCTGCAAGACGCTCTCATTCTGCCGAATCCGCTCAAGTGTCGCGGCGTCGGGAGCTTGATCCAGCAGCATGGTGCAGCAAGCCGCGGCCGCGCCGTCAAAGATGGTGTTCTCCATCTCCTCAACATTCACGTCTTCTTCGCGAAGTTGATCCAGTACTCCGGCCAACACGCCAACCCGATTCAGATGCCGAACAACCAAAGCGTGCGTTGCCGGGCTGCGCTCGCAGAGGTTTACCGCCCCAGGCGGGCGACCGGACTCGCGAAAGACCTTGATGATCCGCACCACCTCCGCAGCAATGGCCTCGGCCGCCTGATCCGTGGACGCCCCAATATGCGGGGTGCCAGTCACCATGCTGACAAGTTCCGTATCCTCAAAGCCAGGCCCATCCGCGCCGGTGGGTTCGTTCTCGTAAGCGTCCAAGCCCACGCGCAACTGCTTGTCACGAATCGCTTGCTTGAGCGCGGCGGTGTCAACCAGCTCGCCGCGAGCCGTGTTCACAAAGATCGCGCCATCGCGCATGGCCGAGAAGAAATCCGCGTCGATGAAGTGTTTCATCTCCGGCACATAAGCCGTGTGCAGCGAGACCGCATCCGCATTCTTGGCCACATCCAGCGGCGTCTTCGCATATTGCAAACCCATCGCCTGGGCGCGGTCCGGCGTCAAGCTCCGGCTCCACGCCAGAACATTCATCTGCAAGCCGTGCGCGCGACGGGCTACGCCTTCGCCTATCGCGCCCAACCCAAGAATCCCCAGCGTGCGACCCTTGAGTCCGTGCGAATCGCCATAGGCCTTCTTCTTCCAAACTCCGTCTTGCAACTCCTGCCAGGCGAAAGCGATCCGCCGGTCCGCGGCAATCAGCAAACCAATCGCCAACTCGGCAACCGCATCCGCATTCTTGCCGGGACAGTTCGCCACGTACACGCCGCGCTCGCTCGCGGTCTTGACGTCGATGGTATTCACCCCCGCCCCCGCGCGAACAATCAGCGAAAGATTCCCCGCGGCGTCAATCGTTTGGGCGGTGACCTTGGTCGAGCGCACAACAATCACGCTGGCGTCGCCAGACTCTTGCGGCAGGTCATCGGCGGAAAGTTCCGGCCGGTTGTCGACCTCAAAACCCAACTCTTCCAGTGACGTGACTGTCTCTTGCGAAAGACGATCGGCGATCAAGACTTTCATGCGCAAATGCTCGTTACGAACCCAAGGGATGTTGGGATCGAGCGTATCAGCGCAACAAACACGCGTAAAGTCGCCAGGCTAACGCAGCAACTGCGGTATCGCCGCGGAATTGATCGGCGGTGGCGGGACAATGTCCGAATCGAACGACATGTCCGTCCCGGACGCGGTTCCTTCAGGCGGCATCCCTTCCGGCGTCATCCCCTCAGGCGCGGTCCCATCAGGTAGTGTCCCATCGGCATTCGGCAAGACGCCCGGCTCATCCAAATGGCGGTATAGTCCGCGAGGATTTGCAGGCGGTCCGCTGTAGCTGCCCGAGTAGCAGCCGCCGTAGGGGCAACAGTCGTCGCAGCCGGCACCCCAACCGCTGAAGAAGGTCGTCCAGCCTTCGTGGTCCACAGGCGCACAAGGGCCAAGATATGGACAATTGCAACCGGCAGCAAAGATAGCAACCAGCGCCAGGGCAAACATTCGCCGCATGACTTTCCCCCCAAGAGTGCCGCAAAACGCTGACGCGCGCAAGTCCGCGCAAAGACTTCAGCTAAGGAGGGTATCGGACCCATTACGGCGTCAGGATCAGTAGAATCCGCAGAGATTGCCCAAGCGGCAAAGCCGTTCGCACGCCAGGATTGGCGAAAGCATCGTTATCTCGAAGTTCGCCAGCAAAGACACTATCAAAAGGCGCCATCAAGCTGAGACATACCGGCTCGCCAGAACTTGCAACACCGTGTTGAGCAGTTCCTTGGGGGTAAACGGCTTGTCAACTTTCCCTTCAACACGTTCCCCAGCGAGAAGTTCCTCAACTTCATTTTCCGGGCACCCGCTAATGATCACGACGGGAGCTTTGGTGAATTTCCGCAACTCTTTCAACACCTCTCCGCCGGTCATCTCCGGCATTCGCAAATCCAGGATGATTGCGGCGAATTCACTCTCAGCGACCGAGAGTAACTCCAACGCCTCTGGACCGCTCGATGCCGTGGTAACTTGAAGTCCCGCGCTGGGGAGAATTTGCTTCGCCACATCACAAATCTGCGGCTCGTCATCAATCATAAGAACCATCTGGCCTTTGGAGACGGTGCTTGTGGCGTCTTCAGGCTGTCTCTTGAGTGCAGGCTCGGCAATGGGAATAACAACCTCAAAGGTTGTCCCCACCATGGGCTTGCTGTTGACAATGATCGCTCCCGCGTGACTGCGCACTATGCCCAGCGACGCGGCCAGGCCTAACCCCTGTCCAGTCGGCTTGGTGCTGTAAAAGGGGTCAAAGATCTTGGCGATCCGCTCGGGGGCCAATCCGCAACCGTTGTCCTTAACACGCAAGAAGGCAAAGTTTCCGGGCGAGAAGGCGCACGATTCTCCGTCGGGAGATGTGGAAGAAAAGACGTGGCCAGTGACTTCGTCAGGCGCAATCCAACGCACACCCGCTTCTAAGCAGATTTGCCCATCCAGCGGCGGGGCCGAGGCATCCGCGGCGTTCTTGATCAGGTTCATGATCACTTGCCGCATTTGCGTCGGGTCGCCATTGATCGTAGCCGGAGATGTTTTTGACTGAATCGCGATACTGATGGGCACTACGCGCCGCATCAATGCGGCCATTTCCTCAAGCAACCCATCCAGCCGCATCGGCTCCACAACAAACCGCCCCTGCCCTGCGTAGGCCAACATTTGTTTGGTCAAATCGCCGGCGCGTTGGCACGCGTGCACAATCTCACCCAACATGGGCCTTACGGGCGAATCGGCTTCGGTGTGTGATTCCGCCAAACCCGTATAAGACAAAATGACGGTCAACATGTTATTGAAGTCATGGGCAACTCCGCCGGCCAGCACACCCAGGCTTTCCAGCTTTTGCGCATGCAGCACGCGCGCCTCCATCTTCCGGCGGTTTTCCTCCGCTCGTTTGCGGTTGGTCACGTCGGATGCCGTACCGATGATCTGCCGAACACTGCCGTCCGCGTCACGCTTGAAGACCGCGTCCCGGCCAATCATCCACCGCCAACTCCCATCCGCGGCGCGCATACGATACTCCACTTCAAGTACCTCGCCGTCTTTCACAGTATCCCAGCGGGCCAGCAGTTCCGGCATCTGCTTCAAGTCTTCGGGATGAAGCAACTGCTGCAAGAACGCCGGCCCCATTTCCTCGATCTCTTCCTTTGTATAGCCCAAGTCCTCCGCCACTGCGCGGTTGGCATAGATGTTCTGCTTCGTCTTGATATCAAAAACGTACAGCGCCTGCGGCATCGTTGCCGCGATTGCAGCCAACTGATGTTGGCTCTCGCCTAGTGCTTCGTCCGCGCGTTGCCGCTCAATCTCGGCCGTAACCCTGGTGGCGGCAAGTCGCAGCAACGCCGCGGCATGCGCGATTCGATCGCTCGAGAGCGGTTTCCTGTCAAACAACGAAAGCAACCCCAAGACCTTGCCCCGAGATGTGCGCAACGGCACGCCGATATAACTCCGAATCCCCAGTTCCTCTAACATCGCGTCGTCCGGATAAGCTTCGGGGGCCCCATCGGCAATGCAACAGAATTCCCTCGTCAGCAAATCGTCACAAGGCGTGCCTTCGAGGTCGTAGGAGACACTTGGTTGGATTTCGCCTCGCTGCGCAAAAGCAATCGACTTGATTCGCCCTGCATTTCTTGGGTCCAATTCGCCGGCAATTGCATACTCGACCTCGCAAACACGAGTCAGATGCTTTACAAGCGTGCAAAAGAACTCGCTGCCGGTTTTGGGGGCCAATAATTCGACAAGACGGCTCAGCGTCCGCTCGGCGTTCATACGCGCGGTGATGTCGCGCCCCGTCGCCAGGTAGCCATCGGGCTCACCGCTCGCTCGTTTAAGCGGCATGCTGGTCCATTGAATCCAACGGTACGAACCACCGGCATCAGCGAGTTTTTCATCCACCGTCAAAGGAGCCATGCCCGGAGACATGCCAGCAAAGAACTCGCGCAACTGCGAGTTTTCCGGCTGTGACACCAACTCGTCGATTGCGCGCCCCAGCAGCGCATCACGCGTTTTGCCAAAGAACCGGCAAGCGGCTTCATTGACGAAGTTGAGCACGCCTCCGTCGTCAACCCGGCAGATCAAATCGCTGCTGCTTTCGACAATCTCTTGATAGAAATCGTCCCGGCCGTCCAAGTTGGCCAATAGTGCGTCCTGTCGATGCATCGGATAGTCTCAGAGAATCTTAGAGGGGTTGAGGAGCAACTCAGTTATACCCGCGCCCGAGTCAGGCGAATCGCCCATCCGCAAGCGCAAAGGAACGACTCCCGTCATTCCCGCCTGCGGGGGAATGACAATTGGCATGGCCGTCGTTTCTACTCGTTGGAATTCAAACCAAGCACATCAAGCCCCTGCTCAAAAATGATATCGACGGGAATGCCCTGGGCGTTGATGCGGTCCAGGTCCGCCTGCAATCCCGGCGAGACGTTGGCCATGTTATCAAGCCATTCCCCGGCGGCACCAAAGTCGCCATTGCCTTGCAGCGTGATCAGGCGCTCGGCCAACTTGGCGATTGCGGCAGCCATCTTTTCTTCATCAACGCGATAGCGCCCGGAAGTATCTCTCGCAAACGCCCCTTCCTGACGGAAGAAATTGAACGAAGTCATGTTCGCTTTGCCGTGAGCGCTGGAAGCACCAAACCGCACGGAGCGGAACAGTCCAGCCATGAACGTGACGTAGTTGTCCATAACCTGACCTTCGGTCAACTCGCCTTGCTCGTAGAGTTTGCCGACCATGTACAGGCCCAGGATGTCGGCCTTGTTTTCTTCCAAAGCGGAGAAGTGGTTCCGCAAGACTTCACGCACGGATCCGCTTCCGTCGATCGTGTTCTTGATGCCTAAGCCGTGCGCGACTTCGTGGAACATGGTGTTGCCGAAGAACGCATTGAACGTGATGTGTTCGCGTTGGCTCTCATCAATTAGCAAGTCCGCAATCGGATTGAGAATCCGGTCGAACTTTGCCTGCATCGCGTTCTTCAATTGCAGGCGACGCGTGCCTTTTGCCAATTGCACTACTTCATCGTTGGGCAAGTTGATGGCGATGGTCTTGGCGCCGGCGTTGCAATCGCCGGCATAGTAAATCACGTCATACGCGTTCAAATCGGAATCGGTGCCGGGGGTTTCTTGCTTGTAAGCATCCGGAACCGGCAAGTCTCGCTGCAAGCCCGGCAGAAGTTGAGCGTAACGAGAAAGCCGCGCGCTCCATTCCTTGTCTTTGATCAGGACGAAGCCTTCGTTGGCGGCTTTGTAGCCGAACATCGCGTCTTCATAGTTTTCGATCGGCCCAATCACGATATCCAGCGTGTTGTCTTTCATATCCAGCCATGCCATGTCGCTGGCTTGATAATCGTCGGTTCGCAAAGCGGCGGCTCGCAACGTCAGATATTTTTTCAGGCCATCGTCTTCGGCCAGTTCCGCGGCCTGATCCAGCAAGTCCGCGGCTGTCGCTTGTTGGCGGAACATGTCGTGATACCAGATGGCGCCCAAGTCACCGTTTCTGTCACGGCGAATCAATGTGTACAGGCTCTTGAACGCGTCCTCGTCATCTGGGTTGTCCTTGAGATGCTGCTCAAATTCTTCTTTGGTCATGTCTTGCGGATAGAAGTTGGCGCCTTCCGGTTTGGGCCCGACTCCGTCGATGAAGGGCGCGTTGCCTTTGAGTCGTCCCCACGGCCCATAGTTGATGCTGAGCAACTTTCGCCCGGCAGGTTCTTCAACCTGGTTCATCAGTTCCGTGCGATCGCCATAGGCTTGCTGCCAGAAGACTTCATTCATCAGGTCCGCCGCGCGAATCAACAGCGGCAGCATCTTGCGTTCGTTTTCCGTCAACGAGCTTAGATCCGCCGTCAGCCGTACGACGCTGTATTCGTTGAGTTGAGCCTGATAGTCCTGCTGCAAGTCCGTTTGTGCGGCGGCGGGATTTGCCATAGAGCAAAGACTCCCCAACAAGGTCAGTGTGGCAAGAACGAACGAGGGATTGGAGCGGCGCATATTCATGTTCCTTGGTGCAAGCTCTGGTGAAGCTTGCGAGAAGCGTCGATTGCTGCGGGATATCTGACGATGCCGAAATTGCTCTGAGAAATTTCTTCCAGCGGTGCAAATTTGGGCGTGTTTGACTGTTATTTGTTAATGGGGAATTTCTCTGGATGCAAGAAACCCAGACACAAAGAAATCCAAGCGGCTGGGATTCCAAATCATGGCATGAAATGGCCAGATTTGCGAGCGGCGCGAGGATTGATCTTGTTTCCGGGGACCCTGGTGAGAATGCGAACATGGACCTGGTAACAGAGTCTAAGTCCTTGCTGGGCTTGAGACATCGGTGTCGGCGAATGCCAGCCCCGCTGCGAAGGGGCCTGCGTAGATTCTTCGTGGTTAGCAAACTCACGTTCAAGCCCGGAATCGGATTAATCGTTAAAGTCGACCTGACCGGAATTCCGAGCTTTCTACGGAAGGATTCCGCGCTGATGCCGCGGACCGTTGGCGATTGCCTTGTGCGTTACCGCCATTTGGTGAAGTCATCGCCAGCACGAACATCACAGTTGGGAGGGGGGCCGATGAGGCCAATTCAAGCATTGCGCTGGCAATGGCCAGCCGCACTTGTGGCAATCACCGTTGTCATGGG
>CALJLD010000197.1 GCA_937982665.1 uncultured Planctomycetales bacterium | reverse complement strand
GAGTTCTCATTTCAGGCTCCTTCTCCGTTATTCTTGAGATTGGACCGAATTTCGCCTGCTGCAGTTGGTGAGCCACGCTTTGACTCACTCTTCGGTACAATCGTACCCGGCGATCAAGCCCGGCTGTGTAACGGTTGCGCAACACTCCGGATCATCGCCGGGTCTTGTACTTTGCGGCGATTTTGCGATTTTAGAATCTGCAGCGAGCCGGAAAGTTGGTTACCCCAACCCGCACACAGGCTCGCATTCCGCCGCTTTCGGCCACTAACGCAGGACTTTGTGCCATGGCCTCGGACAAGTCACAAAAAAAACAGCTTCCGCGTCTGACAGAAACGTTGGTCGAGAAGTACAAGCACGTACGATCGATCAACCACTTGGGACATTGCCCTTTACCCAACCCGGAGGCCATCGCCGGGATCATTCTGGACTTAAAGGAAGTCTTGTTCCCCGGCTATCAGCGGCGGGAAGGTTTGCACGCCGGCAACGTGATCTATCACGTCGGTGATCTCATTGACAGCCTGCACGACCGTTTGACGCGGCAGATTGCCAGAGCTTTACGGCACGAAGGCAGCAATTGCGATGAATCGGGAACGCCCGTTGATTTTGAAGCACGAGGGCAAGAAATCGCGATGGTTTTTCTCGAGCAGTTGCCTGAACTACACGAGCAACTTTCTCTGGACGTCAAAGCTGCTTATCAAGGTGATCCGGCCGCGCTGAACCTGGATGAGATCATCCTGAGCTATCCAGGCGTAGAGGCGATCACCGTTTATCGATTGGCTCATTCACTATACCTGCAAGAGGTTCCCTACATCCCGCGGATGATGACAGAATGGGCTCACCGAAAGACCGGAGTCGATATTCATCCCGGCGCGAGAATCGGCAAGCGCTTCTTTATCGATCACGGGACTGGAGTCGTCATCGGCGAATCTTGCCAGATTGGTAATGACGTCAAGGTCTATCAGGGCGTGACGTTAGGCGCACTCAGTTTTCCGCAAGACAATGAGGGGCAACTTATCCGCGGCTGCAAACGACACCCAACCATTGAAGATGGCGTAGTCATTTATGCCAATGCCACGGTCTTGGGTGGCAAGACGGTCATCGGTCGCGATTCGATCATTGGATCCAACGTTTGGCTTACAGAAAGCGTCGCTGCGCAGACCACAGTCATTCTGGAGAAGCCGAAACTCAGGATGAAAGACCAGGTTGCCGAATTGAATCCCGCGCTGAATTATCAGATCTGATTTCGTGTCATTGCTTGCGTCTGGAATCTCGAAATGAGTGACAAGATTGCTAAGTCGTGGGTGTGGGTCTTTATGGGATCGAAAGCATTGCACCCCAGCGCGGTCTTTGAATCACAAAGTGACACTGAGAGTTGGATCGTGGAGAATAAGTTGACCGGGACGCTCACCAAGTATCCGGTCAACGTAACTGTTTACGACTGTGTGATTGCAAATGGGTATTGGAAACCCAGCCAACCTTGGCACGGAACTCCGAAGCATATCGGTAACTTTTTTTCAGCTTACATGGAGCACTACCATTTTTTCGATGGTTCCGACGGACCGCCGCCGCCTGACCATGACGACTCGGCGGATTGAGTTCGATGTTCTTATGTAGCTCGAATGGCCGCAGCGCGAATTGCGAACGCCGTCTAGTGAAACGAGGATTGTCGTGATCTAGCCAACACCTGATCGGTTCGCATGGACTCTTTCGCGGCCTAGTCGGCATCGCAAGAAATTATATGGGTTTCAAACGCTCTCAGATTGAGGCCAGAACAGATGGACTTTCCATACCTTGTTGATTCGCTGGAACTGACCGGTGCGAAATTGTGTGCGATGGCGGACGGCCTGTCCGATGAACAATTCCGCTGGAAGCCCGCCGATGGGGCGTGGTCGATATTGGAAATCATGGCTCACCTGGCGGATGAAGAAGAGCAAGACTTCCGCTACCGCCTGCGATCGACATTGAGCAATCCATCCGAACCGTGGCCTCAGATTGATCCGGCAAGTTGGGCTGTCGATCGAAGTTACAACGAGGCCGATCCGCAAGAAGTCTTGCAGCGTTTTCGAGCTTCACGAGCGGAGTCGATCCAGTGGCTGCGCTCGCTACAAGAACCGGATCTCAGCACGGCTTATCAACATCCCAAGGTGGGGCCCGTCTACGCGGGTGAACTCCTTGCGTCCTGGGCGGCCCACGATTGTTTGCATCTCAGACAGGTCGCAAAGCGGATGTACCAAATGGTGTCTGCCGCCGCGGGTGAATATGATATTGCCTACGCGGGCGTGTGGAGCGCCTGATTGATTTGCATTGCGCTGCGCACGGATCCAACCGCCGCCAACAAACCCAAACTACGAACCGAGTTTTCCAACTGTTGAGGACATGTTGATGACACGTCGCATTAGCCGCCGTACGTTTGCTGCCGCCGGAATGGGCTTAGTGGGTGCAAGCATGGCCACGGGCGCGTTCGCCCAGGATCAAGGCCAGCAAGAGACGAAGCAAGGTCCCGTGGAAGCAGAATTTGAACGGGACTACGATGCGCCTTCGTTTAAGCCCAGTTGGCGAAACCCCCAGGTCAACCGCACAATGGCACAAGACTTCGTCATCTATGCCCATTCCGATCTGGAAATGACAAAGCAGTTGTTGGAGCGAGAACCGGCGCTCATCAACGCGGCGATTGATTGGGGAGCAGGCGATTTCGAAACGGGCTTGGGCGGTGCCTCGCACATGGGCCGCAAAGACATTGTCAAATTCTTGCTTGGCCACGGCGCGCGGATCGATATTTTTTGCGCCGCA
Organism: uncultured Planctomycetales bacterium; assembly: GCA_937982665.1. GTDB lineage: Bacteria > Planctomycetota > Planctomycetia > Pirellulales > S012-138 > CALJLD01. The sequence goes on along the minus strand of CALJLD010000197.1, from coordinate 28,436 downwards.
ATGATGGGGATGTTGCCTGCGGTCAAAGCGATGTTGGAACTTGAGCCGGCGCTGATTGATGCCAAGGGGCCGCACGGATTCACGCTGCACTTCCATGCTCAGGTGGGACAAGAAGACGCCAAGCCGGTCTTGGATTATCTGCAATCCGTCAAGGAAGTGGAGTTGCGGCCGATTCCTTTCCTGCAGGGACGCGGCGATAAGAGCGATGGTTGATTATTGCCAAGAAACTTGTCACTGCTGGGACTTGTCCAGCCAGACATCCATCCCTAGCCAAAGTGATCGGGCGTGACGAAAGAAGAGCAGCGGGAAGATCACGCAAAAGGCTGCCAGCGGCCAAAGTTGCGCGTCTGGCGAAATGCCATACCCCAAAAAGAGCGTAAAGAATACGGCCAAGGCAATCACCGAAGTCAGCCCATAGTTGAAATAGATTGAGCCCAGATAGAAGCCAGATTCTCTCGCGATATTCAGTCGGCATCGTTCGCAGGCATCGTTCATGCTGACGAGGCCTGTGAAGAGTTTTCCCTCTCCACAGCGAGGGCAGCGCAGGCGGCAACTTCGCGCGAAAATAGGCCCAAAACGCAGCGGCTCTGTCGGCGAAGCGCTCGCGTTATCTGCGCTTGAGCCATCATCCTGGCTGCGGTTATCCATGCGTGAAATGAATCCTGGTGCGAGATGATGGAAGATAACGATTAGGACTCCGCAACCTGCGATTCAGTGGCTTTGGATTCCATAGTCTTGCTGCTGCTGTTGGGATGCGGCCAAGGCAACAATTGGGCAACCAACCAGGCTTGCGATAGTGCCAACCGCACAAAAGACGCCGAAAGTGTAGGCGTATTCAACGTTTGGGCTGCTCGACGTTCCAACGACGATGGCTGCGATCACAGCCCCGATCAGCGGTCCAGCCAGCAGCGCGAAGGCGGAAAGCCAAAGAACGTGCGATCGAGATCGCGCCGGGACTCTCTTTCCATCCGTGCGGATGATGAGCGTTCCGAATAGTATTCCAGAAAACGCAGCGAGAAGACCAAGGTCATTGAAGCCTGAGAGCCATTCCGTAGGCAGATCTCGTTCCAGCAATGCGATCAGCCCGATGGTCGCCGCCGCGGCAAGGAACATCGACATTTTCCGGATCTTGCCGGTGTTGATCCGAGTGACGAGAAGGGTTACCAGCGCCAACATAAGCAAACCAATCACGACCTTAGCTGCAATCGGCGCAGGCGGCGGCATGGCAATTATTAACAACGTGCAGCTTCCTTGGCGGGGCTCAACTTCCAGATTCTCGAAGGCTACTCGTTCTATTCTATCCGCGACGTTGCCGAGCTGTGCTGGACTTTCGTTTCTTTGGCGTTGAGTTTTTCGGTCTTGACTTGCTTTTCTTACTAGCGGGTTTCTTCGCAGCCTTTTTTGCTTCCGCTTTCGGCAGCACCATTTTCCCGCCGGCGAGGTCCACGGCGCGCCACATGTACCAACTGGCAACAGACCGATAGGGCCGCCACTTTTCGGCGTGCGCTATCATTTGCTTGGGCTTAGGAAGCTCGTCCGTCTTGTACGTCAGCATAAAGCCTTTTTGGACGCCGTAGTCGCCTACCGGCAAAACATCCGGCCGGCCAAGTTGAAACATCAGCAGCATATGCACTGTCCATTCGCCAATGCCGCGGACCGCGGTCAAACGTTCCAAAACTTCCTGATCCGACATTTTGTGCAGCCGCGACAGCGTCGGGACGGTGCCGTCGACGGTCTTTTCCGCGAGATCGCGAACCGATTTGAGCTTGTTGGCCGATAACCCCGCGCCGCGGAGATCATCCTCCGGCAAATCGAGCAATGCCTGGGGCCGCTTTGTCTTGGCCTTGGGCAACAGGTCAACAACGCGGCCGTGGATCTTTGCCGCCGCCGCTCCGGCTAATTGTTGATAGACGATTGTTCGCAGCAGCCCGTCGAAGGGTCGCTCCTGTTCGGACCATTTGATATCCGGCGGGCCTGCTTTGGCGATGAGTTTGGCGAGGCGCTTATCAGCAGCCGTAAGATGCTCAACGGCCTCCTCGGCATGGTCTTGGAGTTTCATGTGCGTTAACGTTCGCGTCGATTGCTGGGCATGTGGCAGTCCACTCAGCCCCCTGCCGCTTACGATGCGGAGTCCTTACCATAGGAGCTTTACTTTGCGTGGCAATGGGCGACTCACGTTGTAACGAGACTTTTCTAATTCTGATTCGCACTGAAAGCACAACATGCCGAGTTTCGTAACGCACTTGGAATCCGCCATCGATGGCACACATCTGCCTGCGGATCAGCCGCAAACGATGCACAAGGATCGCCCTTTGTGGGTGCGGTACGATCTACAAGCGGTGGGTAAAGCGATGAGCAAAGAGCTGGTGCAAAGCCGGGCACCAACCATGTGGCGATACCGGGAGTTGCTGCCTCCGGTTGAGGATTCGCACATTGTGAGTCTGGGCGAAGGCATGTCTCCGCTGTTGCCGGCCAAACACCTGGGCGAGAAGTTGGGCTTGAATGACGTTTGGGTCAAAGACGAATCGCAGCTCCCCACCGGCAGTTTCAAGAGCCGTGGGCTGTCGATGGCCGTAACCATGGCCAATCAATTTGGCATCAAACGCGTTGCCATTCCCACTGCGGGAAATGCCGGCGGAGCGATGGCCGCATACGCCGCACGCGCAGCGATGGAGGCCTTTGTCTTCATGCCGGAAGATACACCGGCGATCAACCAATACGAGTGCGTGCTTTCCGGCGCGCGAACGTTCCTTGTTGACGGTTTAATCAACGATTGCGGCAAGATTGTTCGCGAAGGCAAGGAGCGCCTGGGCTGGTTCGATGTTTCCACACTCAAGGAGCCGTATCGCATTGAAGGCAAGAAGACGATGGGCTTGGAGTTGGCCGAGCAATGCGATTGGGAATTGCCGGATGTGATTCTCTATCCAACCGGCGGCGGCACTGGCTTGATCGGCATGTGGAAAGCCTTTGCGGAACTCGCCGAGCTTGGCTGGCTGAAAGGCGAGCAGCGTCCGCGGATGGTCTCGGTGCAGTCAACAGGCTGTTGTCCAATCGTCAGAGCGTTTGAAGCCGGAGAGCGATTTGCTGAGCCCTTCGCGAATGCGAGCACAATTGCCAGTGGGCTTCGCGTGCCTGTGGCTGTGGGGGACTTCATGATCTTGGACGCCGTGCGCGAGAGCGGAGGATGCGCGGTCGCGGCCGATGAAGGCCGCATTCGCGAATGGATGCGATTGGCCAATTCCGCCGAAGGCATCGCCATTTGCCCGGAGACGGCGGCCTGCGTGGGGGCGTTGGAGCAACTTGCCGATTCGGGATGGTTTAAGCCCAATGAGAAAGTTGTCATCTTCAACACGGGCGCGGTCCAAAAGTATCCCGAGGCGATGAAGTGCGATTTACCAAGGTTAAAGAAGGACAACGCTGATTGGGATGCAATCGCCGGTTGAGCCCACACTACTTACTCGTTCACTTGTTTTTGAGCCGGAATGCCAGAGAAGTTGAACATCGTCGTCATGGGAACGGGCCCGTTTGCGGTTCCGTTATTTGAGGCACTTGCGGCATCGGATCACAACGTTGTTGCGCTGGTGACGCAGCCAGCGCGGCAACCGGTGGGCAACAAGCCGGCTCCGGTCAATCCCATGCGCGAAGTTGGCGAACGGCTGGGGCTGCCGATCCACACTCCGCAAAGTGTCAACACGGACGAAGCCCGAACCGATCTGGCCGCGTACAAGCCGGACCTGTTTGTCGTTGCGGACTATGGGCAAATCCTCAAGCCGGAGACGTTGGCAGTTGCTCGTTTGGGTGGAGTGAACCTGCACGGTTCTTTGCTGCCGAAGTACCGAGGAGCGGCACCAATCAACTGGGCGATCTACAATGGCGATACCGAAACCGGTGTGACGGTGATTCAGATGACGCCGCGGATTGATGCTGGCCCAGCTATTGCCCAAGCCTCGCTTGCCATCGGCGAAAGCGAAACCGCCGAGGATATTGAGCCGCGCCTGGCTGATCTGGGCGCTGGTTTGATCCGCCAATGTGTTGACCAACTCGCGAATGACCCCGTAGGCGTTAAGCCATTACCACAAAGCCCGGCACGGGTTACCAAAGCGCCTCGACTTAAGAAAACTGACGGCAACATCGACTGGAGTCGCACGGCAATACAAGTGCGCGATCAATGGCGGGCCATGCAGCCCTGGCCCAAATGCTACTCCCACTGGTTGCGACCTCAGGGCCAACCCATGCGATTGATCTTCGGCCGGTTGGAGCCGGCTGAAGTTGAAAGCCAGCAGGCTGGTGAGCCAGGCGCTGTTATTACAGTGGAGGACAGCGGGATTATCATCGCGACGGGTGACAGTGCCGTCATCGTTCGCGAACTGCAACCAGCGGGCAAGCGAATGCTGCCTGTCGCTGAGTTTCTCAATGGATATCGCGTTCAACCTGGCGAGTGCTTTGGCACTCCCTAATATCAGTGCTGCAAACCGGAACCGGGCAGGCGCAACAATAAAGCTACAAACGAAACAACCCGACGCGAACGCCGGGTCATCTCGGAATTTTGAAGTCTCAATAATTCAGCTACTGCGTTTCATCCGCTTCTTGCTCAGCCGGTCGTTCTGCCCCAGGCATGTTTGCTTCCAAGAATGCGATCAACTGATCGTAGTACCGTTGGCGAGCTTCTGGCTGAACACTTCTGGGGGTTGAGTCATCAATCCAGAAATAGCCTTTGGGGCCATCGTAGCCGTTGAAGAGTTGGTGCCCTTCACTGAGTGACGTTCGATCGTCAGTCTGTCCATGAACAAAGAACAGCGGCGTATTCACGTTCTTCAGCACTTTGTCCAAACGGATTTCGTCAGGCTTAAAACCGCAATCCAGCCAGAGAATTGTTCGGGCCATGGAGACGGCCCCGCTTTGCAGCGAGGCAGGCTTTAAGAACGAGAACTGTTGCCACAGCACACTGTCCATGCTGGCGAAAGTTGAATCGACCCACGCCGCGCGGACTTCTGGAAGTTCCGGAAGCGTCTGCAGTCCTACCGCGGCGCCATAGGAAACACCAACCATGAACAATGGCTGATCCGGATATCGGGCTTTGGCAAATTCGTAGCCGGCTTTGACATCGTTTGTTTCGCGGTGGCCAAACGTTACGGTATGTCCTTCGCTCTGGCCATGACCGCGGAAATCAAACGCCACGACATTGAATCCGGCATCGTGAAGCGGTTGCAGAACAGAAATGACTTGCGCGCGGTTCTCACCATATCCATGCAAGTACAAAACTGTGCCGCGCGGGTCCGAAGCAGGGATGGACCAGCCGGCCAGGTCAATTTCGTCATTGGTCCTTAATCGAACATCTTGATAAGCGATGCCCAAAGCGTCAGGCAAGATATCCGGAGCTTTGTGGACCAGGTGTACTGTCGAAAGTGGATACAACACGGCCAGCGGCATCGTCACACAAGCGGTTAGCAGCACCATGCGGAATGCGCCAGCTCGGCCAACGGATGAGTTCTCGCCTCCGCCGGAGACCCGGTTCACCCATTGCAGAATGGTCTCGAAAAGAAACGCCGTGAGCGAAAGAGCCGTTCCAGCCAGCAACGCCTCACGCACGGCGATATGAGCGTCCGTCATAAAGACGAACCAAAATGCGCCAAAGATCACGTAGCCCAAGCGGACCAGCAATTGATGCACCCACTTCTCTTTGTCCGGCCAAGGAAAGACTTGGAAGGAGAAGCGGTCAACAAGCATTACCGGCGCCCAGCCTAAGACAACCCAACCGGCAACGCTGTGGGTCTCCAAGGCGGCCAAGAGCAGAACGGCCGCGTAGCAAACAATTGCGACAACCGTCTGTGCCGCTTTGCCAAAACTATTGATCATGACTTGCCCTACCAGTTCTCAAAGTACACAAGATCGATTGCGCTTCCCCGCGCTTGACATGCTCCCCAAGCGTTATCGGGATGCGGACTCAAGTTCAGAACTCGACGCCTTTTCGCTGCTTTGCTGTTCCGTGCTCTGAGACTTCTCGGAGCTTTGCGTTGCCTTGCTTGCAGCAGTGCGAGCTTCGATTGCATCCTGCAAAGTTGCGTCAAATTGATCAGCGTTGTCGCGTTCCGTGTCAGCGGCTGCCGGCTTAATCGCGTCAAAACTTTCCAGCAAACTGTTGAGGTCATCGGCCAGATCTTGCCAGTAGTCTGTTTCGCGCAGTTGAATCGGCGTGACCTTCTCGCCTTTGGCCGCGGCCTTCATCGCTTTACGAATCCGGAACATTGGTCCGGTGAATCGGTGGCTCAGGCGCACGGCATCAAACACGAACATCGGCAACAGCAGAACCAGCGACAATGCGCCGGGGCCCATTTGAGTCCACAACTGGGACAAGTGCTGTGCGAGACCACCCTGCACTCCATAAACGGCAACCCGCCAGGCAACCAACATGCACGTCGCTGTGATTCCGCAAGCGAGATAATACGTCAACAGCCGGACGACGATGGCGCCTTGGATACGGCCATCAACCCAGAGCCGGCGACGGCGAAAGCGAAGCTTAGACATGGCACTCCTCATGCGCTGTGTGCGCCGCCCCGTCGTGATGCCGCGTGAAATGGGAACCTGACGGGACCAAGTGTTCGGAAAAGAACCTGCTTAAGCCTAGCTCAAGATTTTCCAGTCAGATTGGTTATCCCACTGCAAGGGTGCGCAAGCACAGGAACCCGAACATGACCTCTCCGGATATACGGTGAAACCGGCGGTTCCCTGCAATCTGCCTGAAGTATTGGCAAAATCGCTCCGATCATGGCAAACTGAAGGCATCTTCCCAGCCCCCACTGGGGTTGCGGATTTGCGGATCACCCGACTAGCCTTGGACGTACGGATCCCTGGCCTGTGGCCAGATTATCCTTCCACTATGGCCTTGAAGCAGGGGAATGAGCATGACTCGAGTCACGCGTCGACAAGCGCTGGCAGCTGCCGGCGGAATTCTCGGTTGGAGTGCTTTGGGCCGAAGCGCAAGTGGTTGGCTGCCCCGTTTCGCAAATCATCTGGCAAATGATCCAGCTCGCAAACGGCACTGCGTCTTGTTGTGGATGTCGGGCGGGCCGTCCCAGATGGATACGTTCGATCTCAAACCGGGCCATGCCAACGGCGGCGAATATAAGGAAATCGAAACGTCCGCGCCTGGCTTGCGGATCTCTGAACACTTGCCGAATCTGGCAAAGCATGGCGACCAATTGGCCGTTTGCCGTGGCTTGAGCACAAGCGAGGGAGATCATTCGCGCGGAACATACTTGATGCACACGGGGCAGCGCCCCGGCGGACCGATTGCCTATCCGACGATCGGTGCCGCGATCTCCAAAGAGTTGGGTGCCTCGTCGGCGGAGTTGCCCAACTTTGTCAGCATTGCTCAACAGTCCGCATTCAACCGAGCGGCCTATGCTCCCGGTTTCTTAGGGCCTAGATTCGCGGCCCTCAAGGTTGGCGCGCGAAACGCAGCTCCCGGCCAAATGCCACAAGAAGGTTTTGCCGAACTGGGCGTTGATGATCTGACGAATTCCGCCATCACGGCGGAGCAGCAAACCGCTCGACTCGAGCTTTGGCAAACTTTGCAGGACGGGTTCTTGGCCAGTCATGGTTCGTCAGCTCCCACTGCCCATAAGACTGTGTATGAAAGCGCTGTGCGGATGATGCAGTCGGAAGCAGCAAAGGCCTTCGACTTGTCTGATGAGACGGACGAAGTCCGAGAGCGTTACGGTCGCGGACAATTTGGCCAAGGTTGTTTGATGGCCCGCAGACTCATCGAGCGCGGCGTCCCCTTCATCGAAGTCGAACTCGGAGGTTGGGACACACACGCGGACAACTTTGAAGCGATCAAGAATCTTTCGTCGCAGCTTGATGCCGGTTGGTCATCGTTAATGTCAGAGCTGAAGGAACGAGGCCTACTGGAACAAACGACCATCTTGTGGATGGGCGAGTTTGGTCGCACACCACGAATCAACGCCCAGACCGGTCGTGACCACTTCCCCAATGCCTGGTCCTGTGTCTTCGCCGGGGGCGGAATCAGCGGCGGCCAAGCCTATGGTTCAAGTGGACCCGACGGCATGGAAGTTGTGGATGGCAAGATTGACGTTCCCGATGTGTTGTCCACATTGTGTACCGCACTTGGCGTCGATCCGGACATTCAAAATATTTCTGACCTCGGACGGCCGATTCGCATTGCGGAAGGTACGCCCATCAAGCAGATTCTTGCGTAGACAAGACTTGCTGAAGCTCCCATTTATTGTGGAGGACGCTTGGCAGCGACACCTCCGTCCAAGAGAACGACTTGCTGCCAGGTAGGTTTCGTGATCACAAGCTTGCAAAACGACCGCGTTAAGCGTGTCGTTCGTCTCCGCAAAGGGCGGTTCCGCCGCAAATCCGGACTGTTTGTGATCGACGGTGCGCGCGAGTTGGCTCGCGCGGTTCAGTCGGGCATCGAGATTATCGAACTCTTTGCCGCGCCAAGAGGTGAATCGCAAACGGAAGAATCGGCGGACGCATTCGCTCAAGCCAGTGAGGCCGCCGCGGAGGTTCTGCCGGTAACCGCTTCAGTCATGCGCAAGCTCTGCTACGGCGAACGCGACGAGGGGTTCCTGGCCGTTGCGCGTGCGCCGCAACGCACGCTCGCCGAGTTTGATCCGCCAGCGAATGCCGTGATTGCGATCATTGAAGACGTGGAGAAGCCGGGGAACATCGGCGGCATCGTCCGTACGGCGGACGGCGCGGGACTCCATGGAGTGATTGTCGCCGGCCACGGAACGGACTTGTTTAATCCGAATCTAATCCGGGCGAGCCTGGGAACCGTGTTCCAGGTCCCCGTTTGTACTGCCGATCCCAACGAAGTTCTCGCCTGGCTCAAGTCTCGCGATTATCAACTTGTCACAACGCTGGTGGATGCGCCAACGTTGTACACGGATGTCGACTATTGCCGCGGCACGGCGATCATTCTCGGTAGCGAAGCCGATGGCCTCAGCTCGCACTGGCGCGCATCGGCTACACTTGAAGATGGCCAGCAAAACTTCCTGCCAGTCAAGATTCCGATGTCGGGAATCGCGGATAGCTTGAATGTCTCCGCTGCGGCTGCGGTGCTATTTTACGAAGCCCATCGCCAAAGAAACCGCGATTGACCAGGCAAACCACTCGCTGGTTGAAGGCTTTCCGCCTCACCCCTGCTGGCAACCGGGGTGCCGATCCTTATATTAGTTGCGTCCGGGATCTGCCACAGGGCAATATGGCAAATGCCGCCCCATCAACCAATTCCCAGGTATCCATTTGAAAGCGCTGGTAAAGAAACATCGCGAGCGAGGTTTGTGGCTGGACGATATGCCCAAGCCGGAGTTCGGCCCGCATGATGTGCTGATACGCATTCGCAAGACAGCAATCTGCGGAACGGACCTGCACATCTACAAGTGGGATGACTGGGCGCAAAAGACCATTCCCGTGCCCATGACCGTTGGCCATGAATACATGGGCGTGGTCGAAGAAGTTGGTGCAGAGGTGAAAGTGGTGAAACCGGGTGATCGTGTCACCGGCGAAGGACACCTCACTTGCGGCGTGTGTCGCAACTGTCGCGCAGGGCGCAGACACCTTTGTCGCCAAACTGTTGGCGTCGGCATTGATCGCCCTGGCGGCTTTGCGGAATTTCTCGCTTTGCCGGAGTCGAATGTCTTCAAGCTCCCCGATGACATTCCCGACGAACTGGCCGCGATTTTTGATCCGCTGGGCAATGCCGTGCATACGGCGCTTTCGTTTGATCTTGTTGGCGAAGACGTCTTGATCACAGGCGCCGGCCCAATTGGCATGATGGCCGCGTCAATCGCCATTCATGCAGGAGCGCGATACGTCGTCGTCACGGACGTCAATGATTATCGTTTGCAACTTGCCGCCGCGTGCGGAGCAACCCGCACCGTCAATCCCACACGCGAAGACCTCAAAGATGTCATTCCAGAACTCGGCATGACAGAAGGTTTTGACGTCGGTCTGGAAATGTCCGGGAACGGCGCTGCGTTTCGCTCCATGCTTTCCACCATGATTCACGGTGGGTCAATTGCCATGTTGGGGATTTTCCCAGGCCCCGTCGAAATCGATTGGAGCGAAGTCATCTTCAAAGGCCTGCACGTCAAGGGAATCTACGGCCGCGAGATGTTTGAGACGTGGTACAAAATGACGGCCATGATTCAAAGCGGACTGGACGTAACTCCGGCAATAACGCACCGGATGCCAGCTGACGACTTTGCCGAGGCGTTTGAAATTATGCAAGATGGCAAAGCTGGCAAGGTCATCCTGGATTGGAGCTAGGGCTCTCGGCATTGTTCGCCGAACCCCAGCGAGTATTTCCTGTCTTGTCCATAGTGCGGCAGCTTTAGAATATTGATTGTCTCGGTTTGAATCGCTTGCGAGAGTGGCGGAATTGGCAGACGCGCTGGATTTAGGATCCAGTGAGGCAACTCGTGGGGGTTCGAGTCCCCCCTCTCGCACTCTTCCTGGAGTCAATAAGCGCCTGCGTGCTTGCTTCCGCCGCGGCTCCCTTAAGGCGCCAGCACCAATTACACGCCCGGGCAAATATTCGTCCTTGTTTATGAAACAAATCAGGAACATTGTATGATATGCGTTCCGCCCAATGCGGAATCTCACGGCTCTTGCTCCTTCCTGATAGCGACGAAATGGCGATCAAAATCCAGTGCAGTTCGTGTGGTGCCAGTCTGCGAGCTCCGGACCATGCCTTGGGGCAGACCTTCGCTTGTCCAAAATGCAAGCAGTCGATTCTAGTTGGACTTGAGGAGGATGGGCTGGACGATGAAGAGCTCAAGCTTGTCGAAGATGACGATCCCGACGTCGGATCTGTTTTCGATGTTTTTGGTGGCGACTATTCCGCATCTTCAGCCACAAGTGGCGAATTCGGCAACCAGCCACCTCACGGTGGACTCGTTCCCCAACAAATGCCCATGGGCAGCCTTCCGCCACGCAACGCTCCTCCTGGTTGGGGCAATCAACCGGAAATTCCGCTCAAGCAATCACGACCATGGGGCGTGATTGCCGCGGTTGGATCAATGGTTGTGCTGCTGATCATCGTCGCCATTGCCTGGTCTTTTTCCGGCGATGATGACAACGATCGACAGGCAAACGCAGCAAAGAACGCACAACAGCATTTGGATGAGATCAGGGATCGCTTGCGTGACGCACGTCCTCGCGTCCGAAATCCAGTGCGTGGCAGAGACAACGCGGACGATGAGCCTGACGACGCGGATGACGAGCCAGAAGATGCTGGGCAAGTTGGTCGAAATCGCGCAGGCTTTCCAGGCGGGTTTCCAGAAGGTTTTCCCCGCGGGCGGGACGGTGCAGACTGGCCGGAGATGCCAGACTTTCCCACACCGGAAGAAATCCGAGAACGGATTAACAATCCGCCGGACATTGATGAGATCCGAGAACGGCTGCGGAATCGGCCGGACTTTCCATCAGCCAGACCGAATTCGGCCCCCAGCGATGTCGACAAGTATGCAACTGTCGATGTCGATTCGGATGACACCACGGAATTTGTGACGGTCAACAATCTCGCGTCTGGCCCGGCCAGCTGGCAACCAGTTGAGATTCCTCATGCTTCGATTCCGTTTGAATACCCACTGGAAGATGTCTATGCGCCGCATGTGGATTTTAGCCCTGTCATCTTCTCGCAGGATGGGCAATACGCTGCTGTTGCGTCATTCGGTACTTTTAATGGTGTTTCCGAGGTGTTGATCTTTGATCTCGTCGCACAAGAGATCATTGCAAAGCAGACGATCAACTCGAGCCGTGCCGCGCCGCTCGCGATCTCTCCGGACAATCAAACCGTAATCACGGGTCATCAGTTTGGAATGCTCAACGGCGAGAGCCGCATCTTCTTCTGGAATATCAATAAGGATCAGAAACAGCTGGACTACGTCAAAGGCTGGGAATCAACGGAATTCCCCAAGTTTGCCGCTTACCTCAACGACCACGAGGTTGTGATGTGCGCGGGACGGAATGTCGCTGTCTTTGATGTGGAACGCAACCAGGCGTTGAAGGTGGTCAAGGGATCGAGCGTCTCGCCCATTGCCGGAGGGCATCGTTTCGCAGTCCAGCCTGGACGTGCAAACAGCATCCTCGACCTCATGGAAGGCACGCGCTTCGTCTTTAGCCGCAACTCAGAGACTTCCTTCTATAAGGAATGCGGCATTAGCGCCGATGGAAGCATGCTCGCGATCACAACCAGCCAAGGCGGATCAGTTTACGCCAACACCACGCGAGTGTTTGATACTCGTAACGACACACTTGTCACGGAGTTCAGCGTCCTGGAAAGCCTTGAAGTACCGAGGTTTGTTGGCAACAAGTATCTCATGACACCGTCGAATCTGTTCGACTACGAGCTACTTGCCAAGGTTGCCGAATTCGAAGCGCATCGTCCGCTGGGTAACGCGATGTTGGGATGCTTTCATCCCGCCGCGACATACGATGGCAGGACCGTTGTCTATATCCATCAGGACGATCCCGATGAAGCCGCGTACTCGTTGGTTACCAGCACGCTGTTAGATGATCACATACTTGACGCCGTCAATGAGTACACTTCTCTGCCGTCGTTGTTGGTCGGCCCTGGTACGCCTATCCAACTCATCTTGGATCAAAGTGTGCCTGGCGGCGTCGCAGTCGAATTACGGGAATACCTCACCGAGGCTGGCCTGGTGATCTCAAACAAGCAGGAGGACCTGGCTGTTGAGATTTGGGTTGAGGATGGACAGAAGCAAACCACTGAGGTCGTCGATGCGGTCAATACCAGTAAGTCGCTCGGTCATGTGACATATGTCCCCAAAATCTCGCATTTCTACATGACGCTCTTTGGAAGGGAAATTGCCAACTTGCGGCAGGGCTCCAGCCCCAACCGAGAGCTAAATGTCCGCCCTGGAGAATCGCTTGTTGGGGCTGCCAATCGCGCATGCCAACCGTCAGCCGGATTCTTCATTCGCAACATCCCCACGCGCACGCGACTCTTCGATGGCGATGTGCCAAAAATCCGCGTCACCAGCCAAGGGCTGGAAGCCAATTAGTGCAGTCACTACTGCCACTTGGTCATCAAGCCCTGGCGTGGGGCTGATTGGACAACGATTCTTGGTAGGATAGGTGTGGCGGCATAGCACGGCGACGTCGTCATTTCTGATGACGGTCATCGTCCAATCTTGTCAGGTCAGATTCCATGGATCGCAACCGACTTACTTCCGCCGTTCTCTTTCTTGCCGGCGTCGTCGTGCTGGGGATGGCGCTCTACCCCCAGGACGAGCCAGACCCACTAAGCGATCCTCAGGCGGCCAATGCAAATCCCGAGTCGGCAACCTCGGAAGAAGGCCAGGCAAGCAACTCCGAAACTCCGACGGGAGACACATCAACACCGCAAACCGATTCGCCAAACTCCGCACTCGCACAAACTGCTAAGCAGACGCTAGAGCCAGAACAACCGACTTTGCAACTTCAGGCCCCTCCAGAAGAGTTCGCGCCGTTCTTTGACGACTTCAACAACACCAGTCAGCTGACCAGGCTTGCAAAGACGGTTTCCAACGACGGCAATAATCTGTTGTTGGCCCCTAGCGCCCACGCGGCGTATTCGCTGAATTTCAGCGGCTTTGAGTTTCAGGTCGTCATTCCTCATCTCAAGCGGCGTCGCTTTGCTGATTTGACGCTGCCAGGCGAGTACTTTGTTCGCTTCGGCGGAAGGCCAACTTCCGGCAGCGGCGTCAAACACAAATACGGAACCAACGTTTCTTTGCACAACGCAACCGGCCAGTTGGTGCTGGTTGGTTCGCGAGAATACGTTCCTAGCGAAGAACAAACTCTCACGGTCCAAGTGTCCAGGGACGAACTCCGCATCTACTTGCAAAGAGATAAGGATCAAAAGTTCCTCCACGCGGATAGCGCCTGGAGACCCCAACCAGGTCCGTGCATTAAGCACGAGTGGCCCGGCATGCCGGATTGGTCGGCTTTGGGATTGATTCAAGAAAACCAATCGCCGTCGCACGTCTTCCATTCTTTCGCAATTGAGGAAATCTCCGAGTTCGCTGGCGAAGCTTTCTATCCGCCAGCTGGCGCGGTTCCTTCACTTGCTGAAGCTGGTCTTTCCTTGCCGGAGTTCACGCCACGGTTCTCGCACATTGGGTTCGCCAATCGCGCTGATGGCCCGAATTTCGCCATCGATGATCCATCGCTGATCGCACATCACACGCTTAGCCCCTTTGGTCCGCCGGCGGATCGCGGTGAAACAGGGTTGCTGCGTGGTTCGTACATGCTGGCAACAATCTGGACGCCGGAAGACAAAGCGGCTTGGGAGGATCATTGCCGGCAGAACAGCATTGATCCGGAAGTTGGCTACATCGGTGACTGGCATCCGCAAGACGATACCGGCATCGGCTCGCTTGAGTTGGGTTCTCCGGAACTTCGCGCGTGGATAAAGGAGAGAGTCGCGCGGCGCGTTGCTTCCAGCCCCAGTTATGACTTCGTATTCTGGGATGTTTGTTATCCCTATAAGCCGGCAAAGTACACCCAGACAGAGTGGCAAGATTTGCAGGGAAGCCTCTATCGCGAGATCTGGAAGGATGTTTTACTTCCAGCTGGCTGGTTTCCCATGTGCAATGTCGGCAACGGCAAGACAGATCGTAACCGTAGGATTTGCGAATGGGTGCCAATCCTTTATCTGGATCGCCAAAGCGGCGGAGGTTGGCAATGGCACGAATGGACCGTGAATCACAATCCGGCCTACCGCCAGGAACTCCTCGGGGACGAATGGATCTCTGTCCAGGATGGTTGGGGCGGCGACAAGAACTGTCAGAGCGAAGACTGGAAGTACGGCTGGCTAACCCAGTACTACCAGCGCTGCGCCACACTCGGCGGTTGGAAGGAGCGGCACTTTGTCGCCTTTGGCCTCAACGGCGATTACAAGGCTTCCGGCGGCAGTGGGCGTCACGAATGGTCTGCCCGGCACTGGGTTCCGGCCGCGCTCTTTGACGTGGGGCAGACCACCAGTTCGGTTGAGGTTGTCGAGACCGGCACGCGCGAATTCGCCGAAGACATCTGGACCTGGCAGTTCTACAAGTGCGAGTATGAGCACGCCACGGTCTACCACTTCCCCAACTACGTGCAGAAAGATGGCTTTGATAGCCCGGACTTCGCCACAGCGCCTCCGCACACACTGAACTTCCCCACCCCGCACGACGTCTTGCAGTTCGACGGAACCTGGCTCACCAACCAACTGTCCGTTGACATCCCCGCTGGCAGTGGACGGATTGTCCGGCCAACGGAATAGACATTCACGCTGCCAGATTTTGCAGCACGTTGATCGTCATCGCGGCAAAGATATTTGCCACGTCGGCAAACTCGCGGTCATCCGCCTGACAGAAGAAGACAACAGTGCCGCCCGGCGTATTGGTTGCGCGGATCAACGCCGTGCTGGTGAAGTCCAAACAGATGAAGTTGACGTCATAGCCCAAGAGTTCAAACCCTTCCAGCGAATCCTGAAAGGGCTCGGCGTCCAGCTCATCGTATTCTTCCCGCATTGCCTTCAAGGCTTCTTCCGCCGCCAGTCCTGGTTCTGCGGCCAGTGGTTGACGCACAACCGTCCAAAACGCGCCGGTTCCGCTGTGGACCGTTACCGCCGCGCGGTTCCCCTGCGTCTCGGAATCATCCACTTTCCAGTTCGAAGGGTAGGCGAAAGTCAACCCGGACTTCTCATAAACGGCTGACATGGGACGTCAAGGTATGTGAGGAATCGTCTGTGCGAACAGTTGTCAGCCCCAGCAAGCCAATAAGCTAACACACAACCGCGCGCAGCCCCAGTCCTGCCGCTTTGTCGCACAGACTACGTAGCGATCCCGTTTCGCTCGCCCTCGTGAGCATGGACCAACTCCCAGGTAACGACTTCGCCAGTGCCGTTACTGTGGAATTTCAGCACCTCATTCACTTGATGCCGATTGAGAACTTTGATGGTGTCACTCAGCCTGCGACGTGCGTCGCCATCAACGGCTGGCGGCAGCGGATCATCAATCGCCCTGGCCCAGTTCTCTTCTTGAAAGGCGTCAAGGATGCGAATTTGATTGGGAGCGTGGCCACGATAACGCTTGACCACAATGCGGCCTAATCGAAGCACGCGCGTTCGCGCATCCCATTTTGGACGTCGCCGCCGCGATTTCGATCTCGGGCGCATCGCACCGTTGGCATGACCATTTGAGTTCGAAATGGAATGCGTCGCAGGCTTCGGCTCATGTCCGTTGAGGCTGCGCCCGTTGGATTCAACTCCATTGGTGGGAGCCGGACAATTCCGCGCAGCCACCAAACCCGCCGGCGTCAAGATTGCGCACCAGGTGACATCACCCACCGTCCGCAAACTCTTAGCGAACACGCGCCGTCGCGCGGTTTGCGAACTCACTTCGTACCCAAGCTCAATCCAGCCAATCTGGTCCAGCCAGGTCAAGTGTTCCTGACTCAATCCATCCGCCAGCAGATCATCAACACGCACGGCGTGTTCCCAAGGATCAACTCCCGCCAAACTGGCAGCATGACGCGCAGCCTCGAGCCTTCGCAGTGCCTCAAGGATTGTCGCCGCAATTGGCGGTTGGTATGTGGATTTGCCCATCAGTCGCCCCTTGATGGCCAGAAGAATAAGTTGGAAAAACTGTGCGTCCCAAAGGTGCAATCGCCCCAGCCAGCACGATAGGACTTGAGCCATGCGACCAGCCGCTGCGGCGCGATATGCGTGGCGGCGAGTCCCCCAGCGTACTGTAGGCGGCATCGCCGGGAATCCAAGTGTCCGCTGTTCCACAACAACAGAAAGCCGTTCAAATGGTAGGATTACACTATCAGCGCATAGTGCGATTACACTATCAGTGGCCTGGCGGTGGTTGCGTCCGTCCCATGCGGGCAGCGCCAAGTTGATCGCCAGGTTGCCGTCTGAATAAGATCAGAAGGCGTGAATTAGGATCAGAAGACAAAGTGCTGCGAACCAGTGCACCATTCGCGGCCTTCAACAAAACTATCACTTGAAGTCAACCGTCACCGATGACCTCTCTCGCAAAACTCTGTCTCGCGTTCGCGGCTGCTTATGCGGCTTTCGCATTTGAAATCCAACAGGGCGAAGCTGCGCCCTCGTGGCAAACCCGGCAACAACCGCCGACGCAGTTCTTGGATCGCCCTCGGTTTCGCGAGGAACACATCACTGACGAAGAGGAGGCGAACCGACGCGAGGCAATGACGCTCTTCGCCATTGGCCGCATGAAATCCAACGAAGAGCAACACGCCGAGGCGATCCGCATGTTCCAGCGCGCGCATCGGCTTGATCGGGCGAGTTTGCCGATCTTGCGACAAATCGTTCCAGAGGCTTTTGAGTTGGACCGCCCTGGCGAGGCGATTCGCTATGCTCAACTTGCCGTTGAATTGGATCCCGAACCCAATCCGTTACTGTTGGAATTCCTCGCGCAGTATTTCGCCCGCAACGGTGATTCCGATAAGGCCCTCGATGCCTACGGCTTGATTGTCAGCCGCGCCTCGGCTGATGAACGTGCGACGGCGGATTTCGTGCGCACCCAACTTGTCTTGGGCCAATTGCACTTCGCGCGGAAGGAATTCGCCCAAGCAGTCGAATCATACAAGGTTGTCCAAGCAGCCCGTCTGCAACCGGCCGAGTTTGCGATGACATCCGAAGACGTCAAATCGCTGCTGGACGACGAAGTTCAAACGCTAACGCTGATGGCGGAGAGTTTCCTGGAAGCCGGAGACGTTGATCAGGCGGAATCGCTGTTCGCGGATGCAGCGGAAATTGCCAAGCAAGAAGCGGACAAAGCCACCTTGGCGACAATAGCCGCCACAGCTCGGCTGCGGCACGCTCGGATTCTGGCCGCGAGAGATCAACCGGACGCGGCGCTTGACGAACTCAATGCGTTCCTCGCCGACGAGAACGCAACGGTCAATCCCATCGCCATTGATCTGCTGGACAAGCTCTATCAGGACACCAACCGCGACGATCTCATCAATCGACTAAAAGAGATTGCAGCTGCCAACCCGGACAATGTTGGGCTTGTCTTCCGGCTGGCTCAATCACTTGAAGCGGAGCAGCGCTTGGACCAAGCCGTCACGGTCCTCACCGAACTGCAAGGACGTGAACAAGTTGGCGCTGGCATCAAGCGCCAGGTACTGCGGGAATTGATCCGGTTGAACGGAGAGCAGCGAAACGCACAGCAACTTTTCGCGTCTGTCGCGGCGCTTGCGGAATCCACGGACAGCCCTGCCGTCTTCGAGCGCTTGAGCGACGGCTCGTGGAAAAGTGACGCAGAACTCTTGCAGCAGATCTTGGCCGTGGCGGATAGTCTGGCCGAATCCCAAACTCTCACGTATGGAGAATCGCTCGCCGCGGCCGTTACGGCTCTTAACGCCGCCGAGTACGATCGCGCGGAGCCTTTCTTCAATCAGGCAATTCAACAACGCCGCGGCAACAAAGCCGACTTGTTGCTGTTATGGGGAATCAATCTCCTCATGGACGAGCAATACTCCCAAGCGGCCGAGGTCTACGGTCGGGGTATTCGTGAACGTGCGCTTCCCTTCGGTCAGCCAGAATTCTACTATCATCAAGCCTCCGCGCTGGCGATGTTGGAGGACTATCCGCAGGCTGTGAATGCGGCCAGACGTGCGGCGGCAATGGCCGCGGACAGCCCCCGGATTCTCGCGCGGCTGGCTTGGGTGCAATACCAGGCCGGCAACGTTGACGAGGCCGTCTCCGGTTACGAGCTAATCGTTCGCCGCTTTGACGAGGAGCGTTCGTCTACGGAGATTCGTGAAGTAGTTCGCCAAGCGCGGATGGTGCTCTCGGCCCTGTCGGTGGATCGCGGTGAAATGGCCGCAGGCGAAGAGTGGCTTGAGCAAGTTCTTGACGAATTCCCCGATGACATCGGCGCGATGAACGACCTCGGCTACTTGTGGGCCGATCAAGACAAGAACCTGAATCGCGCACATGAAATGATCAGCCGCGCGGTCGAAGCGGAGCCGGAGAACGCCGCCTATCTGGACAGCCTGGGCTGGGTGCTGCATCGCCTGGGCCGTCACGAAGAGTCCATCGCCAGGCTCAAGCAATCCGTTGAACTCCGGGAACAAGCCGACGGCGTGGCCCTGGACCACCTGGGCGATGCCTACTTCGCGGCGAAAAACATCGCCGCCGCCAAAGAAGCCTGGCAAGATGCGATTCAGGCCTTCGATCCGGTGCGGGAAGCCGATAAGATTCAAGAAGTCGCGGCGAAGCTTTCGCGGCACGCACAGGGCAACTAGCTTCCTGCGGTTGTCGATCCGTAAGCGCGGCAAAGTGACGCGCATCGCAAACAATTCTGACTGGGCACGTTGAGGTCGTTATGGCTGGCCATTCCCATTGGGCTGGGATCAAGCACAAGAAAGCGCTGATTGACAACAAGCGTGGAAAGCTTTGGGGCAAACTCTCCAAGCTGATCATCGTCGCCGCCAAAATGGGCGGACCGGACCCCACGCAAAACCTCAAGCTCCGCTACGCCATTGATGATGCCAAAGCGGCCAACATGCCCAATGACACCATCGATCGGGCGATCAAAAAAGGCGCCGGCGAACTTGATGCCGACAACTTTGAAGAAATCGTCTACGAAGGCTACGGCCCCGGCGGTGTCGCCGTGATGTGCGAGATCCTCACGGACAAACGCACCCGCACCGCCCCGGAGATCCGCAAAATCTTTGAAATGGCTGACGGCAAGCTGGGCGCCACCAACTGCGTCGCCTGGATCTTTGACCGCAAAGGGATGATTCTCGTTCCCGCCGCGGACCAGGACGAAGACGCGCTGATGGAACTCGCCCTGGAAAACGGCGCCGGCGACTTCAAGCGAGAAGGCGACGTCTTTGAGATCACTTGTGAGGTCGGCGATTTCGAAGGACTGAAAGCCGCGCTCGCCGAAGCCGAGACTCCAATGGAGTCCGCGCAGATCACCTGCATCCCCTCCAACACCGTAGACGTTGACGGAGAGACCGGCCGCAAGGTCATCAAGCTGCTCGAAATTCTTGATGACCACGACGACGTGCAACAGGTGTACGCCAATTTCAATATGCCGGAAGAAGCGATGAGCGAATCCGAGTAAGGATCGCTGCTGCTCCCTCATCTATAACGCCTGTCCTATCTCGCGTTTCAACCAACTGATCCGCGCTAGATGATAGTCGTCGTGTTCTGCGACAAAGACTGCCAGGTCGATTGTTCGCATCGGCGTTTGCAACCGGGGGTGCAACGCGGAAGATTCGATCTGCGCATCAGTCAAACCGTCCAGCCGTTCAACAAACCGCATTCGCGTGTCGCGATAACCCTTGAGAATCGCGTCGAGCGAATTCGCATTGT
The DNA here is from genome assembly GCA_937982665.1 of uncultured Planctomycetales bacterium. Classification (GTDB taxonomy): domain Bacteria; phylum Planctomycetota; class Planctomycetia; order Pirellulales; family S012-138; genus CALJLD01. The sequence goes on along the minus strand of CALJLD010000197.1, from coordinate 8,050 downwards.
GGTTCGCTGCCCAACTGGCACGATTGGTTGGCTCCCAAGCGGTGAGTTCCGCCGCTCCACTCAACAACTCGTCGAGACGCGCGGCCCACAAGCTTTCCAGATCAAGCAGGTGGCCAATGTTCTCCTGGACTGACCACGTGTTGTCACTCATCCGCTGAGTCAGAACGCTTGTTGTCAGCCCATTGACGATATCCTCAACCCGCGCCGGCGTGCCGCGGACACGTTCCACGATGTTGGGGAACATCCATGTCGGCTGATCAAACGCAAACTCCCTATCGGTCCAGGCGCGTTTCTCAACCATGATGACTTCCCCGCTGGGCGAGATTTACCAACAACGCTGCGCGAACTTCGTTCACTGCAACAATGCGTCACTCAGTCTACGTCATTCCCGCGAAGGCGGGAATCCAGAGAAGTCGAGTGGGATCGGTCTGGCGATCTCAAGCAGCTACGCCCAACGACTCGATCACTCAATCCCGTTCAACCCAGCCGGCGGAATGCGCGCGCCGCTCCCGGTTTGGCCAAACCTCAAGCCCGGCAAGAATCGCGGCTCAATCGCCAGCGTCACGCCCACGTTGTCGCGCGTGGCATCAACAGAGAACCCAAACGTGAACAGAAACGATTCGCCAATCCGCGTGATGGCTACGTTCTGTCCCAGGTTGACGTCTTCGCCAAAATCAAAAGACGTCGTCAAAGATGAGATCCACTTCGGGCTCATGCGATAGTTGTACGAGAAGGCCAGCAGCTTGCTGGAGATTGGACCTTCCAGCGAACTGAAATTCACGAACAGGCTGCCGCGCGGCGGACGCGAGAGTTGCGCACCGACCCGCATCACGCGCATCCCATCACCGTAAAAATCCGCCATGGCGTCGGACGTCAGCACGAGCCTGTCGCCCACATGCCAACGGAAGTCATAGCTGGCCAGGCCAAACTCTTGTCCAAAGTTATCCCGATTGGCGTCGGGGAACATCGTGATGTCCGTATTGAGCACAATCCAATCGATTGTGCGGCGGCGTCCCGGAAAACCTCGTCGCGTCTGCCAGCGCTGATGCACGCCAAACCGTACGGCGGCCAGGTCATCGGCAATTTCCGTTGAGGGCGACGTCACCCAATCCGCCAGCCCGGACCGCAATGCATAAACGCGGTCATCAAACTTCGCCGGGATAGGCATGCCGCCAAATGTGTTGAACTGCGCCCGCCGCAGGAAATGTTCTTGCGCGTCATCCTGCAGCGGATCATACAGCGGCAAGTCAAACATGTCCTTGCTGGCATCCGCGAAAGAACCATCAACCTCAAACACCACCTTGTGGGCCAGCCCATGCACGTTAAACAGATCATTCTCAATGCCCGGACTGACAGACCAGATGGGCACCGCCGCCCGAATTCCCAGCTTGCCGTATAGCCGTTGGAGATCTTCACCAAAGATGTCCTGATCCCAATGCGCAAACTCGCCCATCACATACGGCACCACTTTCGCCGGCCCCGCCTGCAACGGAAGGTCGAGTTCATGACGCGTGGCAAACCGCAGTCCTTCGCGATCAAATTCCCACGGCAACAGCGCGAACTTGCTGGCATCCACCGGATCTTCCGGCGTCGTGGCGACCTCAATATCGCGATAGCCAATCCGCGTGTTTTCAAACCAGGTCACGCGATCGCCAAACAGGGATTCGCCCAGCCAGGTATGTTGCGCTTCGCCACCTTGCGTCTGTGTGAAGAATGAGTTGAGCTGAATGTCGCCCGTCACGGACCAGACGGAGTTGTCGATGATCTTCTTCAGCTCGACGCCCGTGTTGAGATCTTTGAACGAGTCCCATTCGCTTTCAAAGTATTGCTCCAGGAAGTTGCGATCACTGATCCAGCCCAGTTCCGTGCTCAGCGTGAAGTCGCCCGGCAGGGAAAGTCGCTGTCGCCCAAACAGCCGATAGCGATAGTTCTTCTCAGGCGTCAATCCACCCCGGTCCTGTCCCAGCGTATCGAGCCCGCGATCCTCAATTCCCCAATAGTCAATCAGCCCGGCGTACGTGTTGGGAAAGTTGAGCAGGTTCAGCCCTTGGTACGAGAAGCGGGTGCCATGCCCAAATCCGCGCTCGCTGAGATAATCCAGTGAGAAGTCCCAATCCGTTCCCGGCGGCGGATTCTCAATCCCCAAGAGTTGGTACGGATCCCAATCCGTCAAAATCTGCGTGCCAAAGATGTTGTCGTTGGCAAAGCTGATTCGCCGCAGGTAGTAGGTTGGCCGTTCCAGGTTCGCGGCGAACAGCGGCCAATACCCAATGGGCACTTCTTCTAAAAAGATAAAGTTGTTCAGCGAGGTCGCCTTGCGGTCGTGTTCCAAAATCTGCTCGCCTGTCACCGGATCAAACAGCGGCATGCCGGTGAGCGGGTCCGTCGCAGGCCGTTGGTTGTCTTCAAAGTAGACCGTACCGGACGAAAGCCGATAACTCGGATCGCCCAGACGGCTGGTGGTCACAAACGAGTTGGTGGCGACAAAGCGATCACGAGAGATCTGCTGAATGACGTCCGCTTTCAAACGGATCAAACCTTCGTACGATTCCAAAGGCGTCAGAATTTCCGCGGCGACAATCGTGCCAATCTCGCGCCGCGCGTCGTAGTACATCCTCTGAGCGTGGAGAATGCGTTCGCCTTGCCGGAAGATCACGTTGCCTTCCAGGTAGAACTCAAGCGGCTCATCGTCACCCTGGGTGGAATCTCCCGGGAAAGAGAGCGCATCCGAAGTCCAGACAACGATCCGGTCCGCGGAGATATCAACGGTGCCAAATCGCTCGTCACCTTCAATGATCACATTGAAGCCCGAGTCCAGCGTACCGATCCAGCCCGTGCCGTTGGGGTTGGGAAAGTACGAGGCGTTGGGATCAGTGCCACTGCGCGGAAACACGCGAATGCGTCTTCCGCCAAGGGGCATCGATCCGATGCCAATCGCCGATTGATCTGATTCGCCTTGAAAACTTGCTTGACGAAGCGCTCCGTCACTGTGCGCGTATCGCCTGAGTTGCGCACGGCCCAGGATGGGAGCTTCTTCATGCGAGACTTCACCACCTGGTCGCGGTGAGTTGAACGTCGGCTGTTCCGCGGACTCGAAGGTTCCATACCAACTCGATTCTCGCAACGTGCCGGCGCTCGCACCTTGCGGGAAGGTGACTTGCACGTTCCCTTCCAGGTAAACCGTGAGGTAGTTCTGCAATTCGTCGTAGCGACCTCGGCGAACCCAGACGACACCGGACTCGGCTTGCGCGACTTTCCCACCTTGGCGAATCTCCACGCCGCCTGCCAGGAGCCACACATCTTCGCGTTGTTGTCGCCAGCGATTCGCGCCGCCTGCGGAAACCAAGATCGCGTCGGCCAGTTCACCTTCGGGAACTTCCAGTCGCGTGCCCTGTGCCTGCGTGGATGTTGGAGTACTTGCCGTAATGCTGATCGCAATGACCAACAGTAGACACGTCTTTGTGAGCGCGCGGAGCGAGCGCTGCAGGACACTTGCCCTGTCAATGCAAGAACGCGGTGCTAGACGGCGCACTTCCAGCAGAGGAGCGACTCCTTTCGCTCGACAGAGTCCGTTTGCCGAGACAATCGCGCGGGTGGCGAAGACAAACTCGGCAACGATCGCGGGGGTTAGAGCAGGGTCCGGGGGAACTTGGGATTTGGGCGAAATTGGCGGCGGATTATAGGAACGCCCTGCGGCGCGAGCAAGGCAGGTTCGCCTCGCAAGCAAGCATCGCAATTCCGTATGCGGAGAGACTTTGCGCTAACGATCGTTCATTCGCCAGAGAGCGAACGCGCGTCTTGCGCATGCGATGACATCACTCGCATCAACGACGCACCGAGATCACACGCACATCCCCCACGTTGGTGCCGGTGGGGCCAGTCTTAATCAGGCCGCCCGTTGCGGCAAAGAAGTGATACGCATCATTGCGAGCAAGAAACTCTGCCGCATCCAAACCGGCATCGAGCGCTGCGCGATGCACCCTGCCATCAACGAATGCTCCGGCGGCATCCGTCGGTCCATCTTCTCCGTCTGTCCCGCCGGAGAGAACAATGATGTCATCGAAAGCACTTGCCTCCGCGTTCAGGCTTGATTGCAACGTGACGTAGGCCGCCAGCACCAGTTGCTGATTGCGTCCGCCCTTTCCGGCGTTGGGAGACAACGTAACAACCGGTTCGCCACCGTGAATCAAGCAGTTGGGAACTGTCCCATCGCCGCGCATCTGCAGGGCTAACTTTGCGAGCCTTGCCCCGACATCATTCGCTTCGCCTTCGAGCTCGCGCGCGACATGCATCGCGAATTCATAACCGCGGCGTTCCGCCTCCAGCCCGGCTCCATCCACCGCAACGGCCAGATTGCCAATCACAATGTTCCGCACGCTGAGATCACTGCGGCGAGGAGGAAGCGGGACGGTCGGCTGTGATGATTGCAGGAACTCCTGCACCCGGTGCAATGTCCCTCGCGCATCTTCCTGCAAAGGCATCGCTTGTAAGACACGCAGCGCATCCGCCGGTGTTATTGACTTCTGCACGGTGGGTCCCGAAGCAATCAACTCCAGCGGATCCCCCAGAACATCTGAGATGATCAGTGAGTACATTTCGCCTGCGTTGCACGCCGCTGCCAGCCCACCTCCCTTCACACGGCTGAGCGCAATCCGCACTGTGTTAAGCTGCTGAATGTTGGCCCCCGCGGAGGACAGAATTCGCGTGATTGCGAGCTTGTCTTCCAAAGAAACCCCGGCAGCAGGCGCTGGCAACAATGCGCTGCCACCTCCGGAGATCAAGCATATGCACAAGTCCGTGGGGCCGGCGGATTGCACAAGCCGTAAGATCTCTTCCGTTCCTTGCACACCCTCGGGCGTTGGTTCGTTGAGACCTGCCGGCCGCGCGGGATGCAGCCTGATCCGGTGCTTATCTGCGCGGCGCTCTTGCGGAACGGTATCCGCCGGCACATTCACCCAGCCGACGACATCCTTCTCGTCCATGAGCTTGGGACCAAGCGCGGCCTCAACCCCGGCCACCATTGCCGCCCCGGCTTTGCCAGCGCCGACCACAATGATCCGTCCCACGCGATCAAGATCGACATCCTCATCGGCGATGGAGAGAGTTCGTCCGTCGACGCGGAGGTTGTGCTGAACCAGTCGCTTCGCATCAACCGCGGCAACGCCGGCCTGCCAGATGGCGAGAGCATCTTCCCGCAAGTCGCGCGTCATTCGCCAGCCCGCACGCGAACGCAGCCCAGCCAATCGGTTGGCTCCATCGTGAACTCGCCAAGACTGTTAGGCTTTGCTGAGCGGAAGAGCAACGCGGCCATGTAGAAGTCCCCCTCGGCCTCAAATTTTCCGGCCAGCGAACACCAGGGCGATCCCTTGCCGCGTTCACCAGGAAGCTTGGCGTTGGCGAAGAACAAGTGGGCGAAGCCGGTGGCGGAAAGTTGTTCTGGCCATGCGCGAATCAACGGGTTGTGCTCGGCCAGCACATCGCTCAAGCCGGGCACAATCTGGTCCAGAAGTTCCGGCCACTTGTCGCGCGTGGGGAGTTGGTTCATGCGGCCCGCCGGAGCAAGCACAACAGCCGCTAATCGCATGGCCACGTTGTAACACTCAATCTGCACTCCCGAAGCTGGCGGTCCCTGCATGCCCAGGCTGGCAATCTCAATCGACAGGTCCGGAGTCTCTGGCTTGGTGGTGGCCGCGCGTCGCCGCAGCAGAATGAAGAGCCAGATCAGCACCAGCACGATGGCGACACCACCGCCGATCACCATGGCCTTGGTGGGAGTGTCCATTTCGCGAAAGGTCTCGAGCAATCCCGCCATAACTACCTCGCGAGAGTTGAGCTTTGCGGTGTGCCGTCAGCAGTCCTGAGGATCGCGCGAATGTCCGGAAACTTGCGCGGTCAATTCGCACGCGGGATCAGCCAGATATTGCGAAACCGCACAGGGTCGCTGTGGTCCTGAAACAAGATCGGCAACGGCTCCGGACCTTCTGGCCGACCAGCGCCCGTCTTGTTTCTCAGTTCCACATTGTTGTGAATGGTGATGCCGTTTTGTCTCACGGTAATCCGCGCGTTGGCAACTTTCTCGCCAGCGGCATTATACCGCGCGGCGCGAAATTCCACGTCATAAGTCTGCCAGGCTCCCGGCGGAAAGCAGGCGTTCACGCTTGGTCGCCGCTGCTGATAAAGCGCGCCGCACTCGTTGTTGCCTCCCTCAAGGCCAAAAGAGTCCAGGATCTGCACTTCGTACCGACGCTGCAGATACAAGCCGCTGTTGCCGCGGGCTTGCGAGCTTGCTTCCGGCATGAAAGGAATGCGAAACTCCGTGTGCAGGAAGAAGTCGCGAACATTGCGGCGAGTCATCGGCCCTTCCTCCAGCAAGCCATCGGCGGTGATCACAGGATCGACAAGCTCGCCAGTATCAGAACCATCGAAGAGCACAATCGCGTTCGGCGGAGGCACAGCGCCCATGGTAGGACTGCTGCGATGAACCTTCGTCAATACGCCGCGAAGCACGCCTCCGGGCGTCATGACGCGAGCCTGATTTGCGATAAACCAAATGCGGTAGTTGGCCGTGTTGGCAATCACAAGGCTGCCGCGAGTTTCCGCCTCCACACGCTCGATGTCTCGCAATGTCGCCCCCGCACCGGGGAGACCACCGGGAGTCAATGTCGCGGAATATTCATCCAGACCGCGGGCGACCAGTTGCACCCCCAAACGCTTCCGCTGAAATCCGCCAGAGACCCAGCCGACATACTCGCCCTGCAACGCGGCTGTGCGAGCCAGTGCTGCCTGGCGATCTTGCGCGAAGACCTGCGTGGAGAGTGTGCCGCAACAACATGCGATCAACAAGGCGATCACAACGTGACGAGGGAGTGCAGCCCGAAAGTTCTTCATGGTGATTTTTCTAAGGAGCAGCAAAAACGAGCATTGCATCAACAACATGCGCGAATAGCTAATCTAAGGTCGCGCGGTATGTGATTGCACGCATAATATTCTTCGTGGCCGCAGACGAAAGGAATTCGCATCATATGTTGCAAATGACTGCGACCATGCGGCGTCCGTGATCTCGACAAGTGACGGCTCACACACCGCCAGGGCTAGATCATATCGAAGTCCATCATGTCGCCATCGTCATCGTCGGTTTCGCCTTCATCTTCCATCAGGCTGGACGATTGCTGCAGCTTCACAAACTGCACCTGCGTCGCCTTGCCAATCGCCAGGAAGGTGTCGCCGGCTTCGTTAGCCAGGAGAAATCCCTGGTCGACGGCCACGCCGCCACGAAAGCTATACGGGAACTTGTAAATCACGCCATCTTTAAGTTCCGCAAGCAATTTCTCCGCGGCGGCATCCGCAGACTGCGAGGGACTCTCGTCTGGCAGCAAGTCGAGGGCATAGACGGAGCGAATGTTGTGATCGAGGTAATCCTCAATCGTGGCCTGCTCCACAAGTTTCACCGGCGCGGAAAACGAAGACGGGGCCGGCGGGATCTCGTTCCCCTCGACATCAATCGGCGTGAGCAAACCCCGCTCGCACCAACTGCCATCAGGCGAAAGATACGCCATGGCGATGCCGCCTTTGCCGGCAACCGTTCTTCCGTCACTGGCCAACGTCGCCAACTCGCAAGGGTCACCGTCCTCGTCAACAACAAGCGTTTCCTTGTAGCCATACAGCTTGGCACGATCAACCTTGCCGAGGCCGAACGCGAGATCACACTTGCCGAAATGAAAAACCAGTGGCTTTGCCATCTTGCTTTACCATCAAGACCGTAGTCGTCGAGGAACGACGCACAGAGCAACGACCAGCCTACACGCTACTGCCCACGGAGTGAAGAAGTTCGCACGCCTGCGACCCGGATGTTCCGCCTGCGCGAACATCACCGGCCCAGCGCGAAGCAGCGGGACCGCGGCTGACACATCAGTTTTCTAAATTGTCAAAGAGCGAAACGGCAAATTCCCACGAAAGCTGCGCAGTGGGCAACACGAGTTTTGGAAAAAATCTCGGCGCGCGGATCTCGCGCGAAAAATGCTCTTCGGCCAAGATCCAAATCCGGGATTAC
>CALJLD010000196.1 GCA_937982665.1 uncultured Planctomycetales bacterium | reverse complement strand
TCGCCAAACACCGCCGCCCGTTCATCAATACGGAAACTGCTCGTCAATTTCCGCTTGCGCCAACTCCGCCAGGAAAGTGCCCAGGCGGCTGACGAGGACGTCCATGAGTTGTTTGCCCTTCTCGGCTGACGCCTGGTGTGGATTGCCCACGCCGGTGTTTGTGGTCAGCAGATGAAACGGGCGGGTGATGGAAACCCAGCCGCTGTTGACGGCTGTGAACTTTGTCTTTCGCGTGGCCCCGTCGTCGGCGGCCAAAGTTCCGTCGGCATTGCGGGCAATCAACTCGGGAAAGAACGCCAGGCCCAGGCTCGTTTCGATCTCATCGGCGTGTTCACCAGGCTGTGCGAAGATCTCCTTAGTCACATCCGCAACCGTGCGGTACCAATCGCACAGAAAAACGTGGCCGCCCAGCTGCCCAAAGTCGGCCGCTCCGTACATTTCGCGGACAAGCGGTTTGAAATCATTGCCGCCGTGTCCATTCAGCAGCACCAGCTTGCGAATGCCAAAGCCCAGCAGCGAACTGGCAATGTCTCGCACGAGCGCGAACAACGTGGACGGGTTAGCGTTGATGGCCAAAGGGCATTCGCGAAGGTTGGTCTCCGTGCCGTAGGGAATCGCCGGCAGCAACAGCACCTTGCCTCCGGACTGCCACGCGGCGGCGCAAACGCGCTCACCAATGGCGTCCAGCTGGAACGTATCCGTACCGTGGGGCATGTGCAGATTGTGTGGCTCAGTTGCTCCAAGCGGGAGGACAGCAACCTCGTATGGCCCATGCTCGCGGATGTCGGCCAAGGTGGCGTTCGCCAGGTTCCAGGGTTTGTTGTTCACGATAGACGTTGGCTCCAGTCACGAGCGTTACAAAAGCACAAAGACATTGGGGCATTAGCGTATTATGTGCTGTAAATCCAGCGGCCCAGCAGGCGAGCCAGCGGCACGAATAACAACATCCCCAAAGCAACGTACACATTGCCAGTGCAGAGAGCCAACGCGTCCAGAAAGATCAGCAGCCGGAGCAGGCCGCCTACGGCCGGTTGCACTCGTTCCGGACGCGGATCGCGGACCGCACGTTGCACGCGCCAGACAATCAGCAACGCAAAACCAAAGATGGCCGGCCACCACGTTGGCGGCAACGGATTGGGGAATTCCGCGGAGTGGGGAATGAGCGACACCAACGCAAGGCCGGCGAACATAATTGCCGTGGCACCAATCAACTGGCCGCGCGAGCTGACCGTGGCTTCGGTCCTGGCGAAGAATGTCACGCCGACGATGTAACAGCCAACTCCGCCGGCGGCCAGCCACACGGCTTGCGGAAACCACGGCGAAGCGGCCGTCTCGACCATCGCAGCGCCCAACAGCACGTTGAAGAACCGGCAGCTCCCCATTGCAATGGGGCCCAGCGGCGTTCGATTGAGGCCTGCGTCATAGGCCAGGACGGAACTGGCCACGCAGAGTCCAATCAGCCCTGGGCGCAGGTTATCGAAGAGCGGAAGAGCGAGCCAGGAAACGGCAACGCCAGCAATCAGCAATGCAAAGCCAATCCGCCCAACCTGAGCCCGGCCAATGCGGCCGGAAGGAATCGGACGAAACGCACGCTCCACGGCATCCACGTCGGCGTCGAAATAGTCGTTCAGGACCATTCCCGCCCAGTACAAGCAAACAGTTGCCACCAGCGGAACGGCCAGCGGCAGCAGTTCGTGCGTGGAGACGAACGCCTGGGCCAGGAAATACCCCAGCAAGATATCGGTCACGGCGGAGAAGACGTTCGGCAGGCGAACGAGCTCGGCGAGCGTTTTCCAGGACAAAACAAACTCCGCGTCGTGACGGGGGATCGCGAGATTGCTCAGCCAGATTCCTATCTGACGAAACAAAATGGCCAACAGGATAGTATTTTCCCTGTCGCCATACCGCAATCCGCGAAACCGCGAACAGCTTCCGCGAAGAAGTGCAACCTAACAATCGCCGCGGCGTGGATTACGATGGATGCTCGCGTTTTCTGACCGCCGGCGATTTCCCACTCGAAAGAGATTGCAGAATCAATGTTTGCGTTCTTTCCTCAGCTGCAACTCCGTTGGCAAATGAGTGTCGTCACCGTTTCGGTATTTTTCGCCGCCGGCATGTTTCCTGGTTCCGCTGATGCACAACAGGCGGAAGCACAAGCAGCGGAAGAATCATTCCAACTGACTTGCCGCGACGGATACAAGCTGGACGGCAAGATCCAGACGCCGACCGCGGAACAATTGGGCGACAATCCGCAACGCGTGATCATTTTTTGCCACGGCTCGGGCCAACAGTCGATGGATCAAGATTTGTCGTCCGTAACGCGCGATGGGAAAGAGAACCTGTTCTTCCGTGACATTGCCGAGAGCCTGGTGAACGCCGGGTTCACCGTCATTCGCCATCACAAGCGATCCTTTCAAGTCCAGTTGCAGTTTCGCGAGGATCCGACAATTCGCGATGATCCGGGGGTGAAGGCGTTCGTCGCCAATCCACTCCAGTTCTTTGTGAATGACTGTTTGGATGGCGTGGCATTCGCGCGCGAGAAATACCCTGATGCGCAGATCTATCTGTTGGGCCACAGCGTTGGGACGTACGTTGCGTTGCAAGCCGCCCAGCAGAATGACGCGATCGCCGGTGTTGCATTGTTGGGCTTCTATGCGACGAGCACGGAATACCTGGTATTTGAACAGCACATCGCGCGGCCTGCGTCACAGTTCGCCACTTTGGACGCCAACCATGACGGCCAACTGCAGGCGGACGAACTGCAAGCCGATTCCGATCTTGCAAAGGCGCTCATCGCGCAGCGCGAACTACTCGACCTGAACGACGATCAGCTGATCAGCGTTTCCGAGTTTCAGGCGGCAAGCTTGTCTTCGCTATTTGTTGGCGGTTTGTTGAAGGCGATTGACTTCCGCAAGCAGGAGGAAGCTTATCCGCGCGTGACGGAGATTTTGCAAACGGCCGAATTCAAAGCCGCGTTCTTCCAAGGTCTTTGGGACAATCAAACGCCTGCCTACAACGCTCAAGCGGTGCAACTGCTCGCCACGAATGTCTGGCAAAAGGATTTTCGCTTCCACTACTTTTCCGAGTTGGGACACGCGCTTGATAAACGTAGCGACTACGCCGACACCACTTATGACACGATTGATGCGGACGCGCTGGCGACGTTGACGGCAGAACTCGATGAGTTTTTTCGCTAGCTTGGTTTGGCAACTATTCGCTACATGTTGTGTCAACTTCCGGCCATATTGTGCGAGTTTCTGTCGGCTTCCAGGCGTCAATGATCGCCTTGCGAACATCTTCTTCAGGCAGGCCGCAATTGGCGACAAAGTCTTCGTGCGAACGGCCACGACGATAGTCTGGTTGGCGGGGAGGCATCTTCAATGCCTGAGCGATGACGTGCAGCGGAAAGTTCAACAGCAGCGTCCCGTGGTACAAGAAGTGGTTTCGCTTGCACCGGAGGGAGTTGCCGGCGATTTTCTTTTCGCCAATCGCCAGGTCACTTGTTCCGCGCAGCCGGCTGCCGGGAATGGCTCGCGCGATTCGGCCTAAGACAAACTCGTGCGTGGCGGACAAATCTCGAAGATGCGGTCTGCGGTGATAGCTGAGGATGACCGAATACATTAAACAGCCGGGACCGATCACGACGGTCGCTCCGCCGCTTGAGCGCCGCAAGATGGGGATCTTGTTGTCGTGGCAATACTGGTGATCAACTTCGACGGCAATTTGGGAGTTCCGCCCTATGATGACGGCAAAGTCTGGCGGTGACCAAAGTCGGAGGGTCTCGTTGCTGCCGACATCCAGGTCTTCCGCTTCATCCAGCAGTGCCTCGTCCAATGCAAGATTCTCCTGCACGGTAGGCAGCGTCACATCCAGCAGTTGCAGCGGCAATTCGGAGATTGTCAAACTCGCATTCGTGTGGCGGACGGGTTCAATCAGTCCAACAACGCGACAAGCATTGTTATCGCATAGACCACCAGCAGAGAAATTAGCGTCACGCGAACGATGAGTTCTCTCGCTCCCAACAATCCGGCAAGAATGAATAACAGAAAGATCAGCACGCCAAGCACGGCGGCGTAAACCTCAACCGGCAAGAAGCTGATGGGCGCCAGGCCAACGGACACGGCCGTCATCACAATCAGCAAGCCGGACATGCTCAGCTGCCGCCGCTCAAGCTCGTGCGGGGCGTAGAGATCTTTCTCCTTCGCGATTGCGTGCGGCGACTTTGGCGGTAAGGGTGGCTCCGGCCGATCGATTGCCGGCGCTACATCGAATCCACTGGCTTCAGTTTCTGGATCCAGGTTTGTGCCGTCCAACTCAGCTCGCAAAGCGTCGGATGCTTCCGCGCCAGCTTCTTGACCCTCGTTGTAATCATCATCTTGCATTTGTGATACTATGCGGACGCAAGCCGATTCCCATTCCATAGAGACATCTGTATTATCATCGGCCCAATCGTCGGGTGCTTCAACCTGTCGATCTTATGGACTCCAGTCATTTCGCATCTGTCCTCAATGAACCCCATTCTCGCTCGACGCTACGACACCAACCAGGCTGTGGCCGTCAATCTGGGCGACGGAACTGTGGAATCCGTTGAGCCGCAACTTGTCCGGGCCAGCGTTGATCCACGAGAGTCGTCGCTGCCGATCCTCGCGCCGGGACTGTTTGACTTGCAGGTGAATGGCCACGGCGGACGGGAGTTCTCTTCGCCGGAGTTGACCGTTGCGGACGTGCTAAAGATCGCAAACGCAATGGCCAGCCAAGGCGTTGCAAGGTTTTTACCGACGGTCACGACAGCCGCCACCGAAGTGCTGGAACATGCGATGTCCACCATCGCGGCCGCCGCGCAGCAAACCAACACAACGGGCGCTCGCATCGAAGGCATTCACCTGGAAGGGCCGTTCCTCTCGCCAGAAGACGGACCGCGCGGAGCGCATCCCAAGGAACATTGCTGCCCTCCGTCGTGGGAGTTGTTTGAGCGACTGCAACAAGCGGCCCAAGGGCAGATCAGGCTGGTTACCATGGCCGCGGAGTATCCAGAAGCTGACGAGTTCATTCGCCGGGCCACCAACTTTGGCGTCAAAGTCGCCATTGGACACACGTCCGCAAAAGGCGAACAAATCGCCGCGGCTGTGACTGCGGGCGCAACGCTGTCCACGCACTTGGGCAACGGCGCGCACGTGACACTTCCTCGACATCCCAACTACATCTGGAGCCAGCTGGCGGAAGATCGCCTGTGGGCAAGCCTGATCGCGGACGGCTTTCACCTTCCGCCGGAAGTTCTCAAGCCAATCATTCGCGCCAAGACCGCCAATCGATGTTTCTTGATCAGCGACATGTCCGGTTGCGCCGGAATGCCGCCGGGCCGCTACCAAACCAGCTTGTGCGAACTCGAATTGCTGTCCAGCGGCAAGATCGTCGTTGCCGGGCAAGAAACACTGTTGGCAGCCGCGTCAATGCCATTGACCGTTGGCATCGCAAACATCGCGCAACATACGGACGTCACCCGAGCGAACGCCATTGATCTTGCCAGCGTGCAGCCGGCGCGATTTCTGAACGAGAACTCCGACGCCAACAACTTCCTGGAGCCTTGCAGCCCTGCGGATTTCACCCTGCTGCAATGGCCTGCCGACGAATCGGCGGAAATTGAAGTCCTGGCGACAATTGTGGGCGGCAAGCTTGTGTTTGGGTCGCTTTGAGCAAGCCGCAAGTGAAACAGCCTGGCCGGGATTGGGGTACAAACAAGGCCGGCAGACGGTGGGGCGATATTCGAAAACGCAGAGCGAGATTGCTGGCAAAGCGAAAATGCTGTCAGAATCAGCCAAGATTCCAGCAGCACGGACGAACAACGATCATTCTTGCGGGGATTCTCCAGCTTCATTCGCTGCGACACGGGGCGAGATGATCCGTCAGAAACCGCTCTTTGTCAGACCGTTCGCCGCTCCCTAACCTGTTGATACTCAAGGATTTCGATCCCATGGCTACGCCAGTCAAAATCATCTCCATGGCCGTATCCGCGTTGGCGATCCTCTGGTCGCAAGGATGTGTGATTCACACGGAACCGCCGATCCCAGGCTCCGGCGTGCTGGCACTCCAAGACCGCGAAACCAAAGAGTTTGACGAGATCGAAATCAACTGTCAGGCGAAGGTGATTGTGACGATCGGCGAACAGCCTTCGGTGGTTGTGCAGACCGACGACAACCTGATTGACCTGATCGAGACGCGTGTCTCGCGCGATACCCTGCGGATCGATTGCGATCGCAACATCTCGCCGATCAACGCGGTGACCATCACCATCACAACGCCCAGTCTCACGGACCTGGAAATCCGTGGTTCCGCGGACGTGGACATTCAAGGTATCTCGGAGCGCAGTTTTGATCTTACAATCAGCGGCTCCGGTGATGTTGTCGCTGTTGGAACGGTCAGCAAGCTGGAAGCTTCGATCCGTGGTTCAGGCAGCATGCAGCTAGAAGGGCTGATTGCGCAGGACGTCGAGGTCAGCATTACCGGCAGCGGCGATGCCTTCGTTCATGCAGAAGACGAACTCGATGCACGGATTACCGGCTCCGGTGACATCATTTTCACCGGCAACCCCAAACGGCTTGAACGTCACATCACCGGCTCTGGCGAAATCCAGCCGAAGGAATAGTTGACGCAAGCCTAGTTGCCCGAGGCGCCTGGTCCTGTTGTCAGACGATCGCGAACGTAGAGTCGGTTCGTCTCGCCAAGCAACGTCTCTTCAAATTGCACCATCAAGGGTGACCAATCGATTGTTGAGTTGTCTTTGGGGACAACAACCAACGCCAGGTTCTGTTGCCATTGCCCCGTGAACTCTCGCAATGGCACGCGCAGGTTTCCGCGGGCGGGATCGGCCAGGTAAGCATATTTACCATCTGTCCCGCGATAGACCACAAAGTGGTCATACTCGTTTGCGATGATGCCGAGAATTAGCGGCGTTTTGGCTTGCAACAGCTGTTGCGTACTCAAACGTCCAATCGTTGCTGGATAATCCAGCCGTACTGCCAGGCGGCGCAAGTCTGTCAGGGTGAGACCTTTTTCCATGCGGTCCAAGATCTCTTCTTTGGACAACATGGCATCCAACTCTTGCAGCAGGCGATATTCCGACGTTGAACTGCCCAGATGGTAGGTCAACATTGTCGCCAGCGCGGCAGCCCCGCAGGAAAAGTCACGCTGTTGCGTGACAATGTTCTGCGTCTTGATTTCGGTCCAAGACTTGGGGTACCGCCGGAAGACTCGGTTGGGGTCACGGACCGGAGAGCGCGGGCCTGTGCCCTGTTGCGCAAAGGCCGGTGAGCTATCGGTGACAACAAGCCAGGCAATGGCGAGAACCATTGCGCATGCGCAGAGTCTGCGCGAACGGAATGCGAGAATACTCACTGGCACCGCCTGGGTCGTGACGAGGTACCGAGATGCTGGGTTAGTGCCGCGTTTGGGTCTGCGGCCCGCTCGAATTGTTGGGACCGAGCCGTTGCTCGGGGAAAGTCAGTCAACAATGTGACGTGACAGTAGATTCAATGGGGCTGACATTGTGCGCGCGGATAATAAGCCTGAACTATTAGTTTCCGGATGCGCCGGGGCCTGTGGTCAATCGGTCACGCACATACAGCCGGTTGGTCTCGCCGAGCATCATCTCATCAGCCTGAAGCATCAGCGGCGACCAATTCACGGTGGATTGATCCTTGGGAACAACAACCAAACCAAGGTTCTGTTGCCATTGGCCAAGGAACTCGCGAATGGGTACGCGAAGGTTTCCGCGGGCCGGATCGGCAAGGTAAATGTACTTGCCATCCATACCACGATAGACAACGAAGTGGTCGTATTCGTTAACAATGATGCCAACGATGATGGGTGTCTTCGAGTCGGCCAAGTCCTGCAGGGTCAGCTTACCGATCGTCGCCGGATAGCCAAGCTCGACAGCCAAGCGACGCAAGTCAGTCAGTGTCAGACCTTTTTGAATGCGATCCAGCAACTCCTCTGGCGTGAACATTGCGTCTGCTTCTTGCAAGATGCGCAGTTCCGTCGTCCGATCGCCGATGTGGTAGGTCAACATCGTAGCCAGAGCCGCGGCTCCGCAGGAGAAATCCTGTTTTTGCGTGACGATGTTTTGAACTTTGATCTCCATCCACGACTTCGGATACTTCCGAAAAACTCGGTTGGGATCCCGCACTGGGGCCCGAGGGCCTGTGTGCTGAGCTTGACTCACCTCTGCAGCACCGAAAACCAAGGTAGCCGCCGTGAGCAATCCAGCAAACGCTGCGGTTGGCTTCAACTTAGAGCGAATGTCTCTGGTCACGGGTGGTTACCTGGTTTGGTGGTGCAGCGGATTGTCAGTTTTTGGCAACGTTGTGCTGACTCAAACTAGCGAGTCCAAGTGATTCCGAAGATCGTGTCGAGAGCTTCATCTGTGATCCCAACATTCACGAACGGTTCAATCGTTCGCCAGTGGCCGGGGCACTTTGGAGTCACTGTCGCGGCAAATCGCAGCGACATCGGTTCGCGGATTCCGCCAGCAACGCGGACGCCTTCAATGACGTCGGAACCAATATAGTTTCCAAGGAAAGCCGTGCTCAACGTGACTTGCGGGTTGACGGCAAAGCCAACACCCAAGCGGTAGAACGCTTGTTGACCTGGATCCACATTGAAGCCATCAATCTCGTTATTGAAGCGATGGCGGTAACCAAATCCGTAGAAGACGACAACCGGATCATAGTTGTGGACGAACAACAGATCGCCACGCATGGTCCAGAAGCCTTCTCCCAAGTTGGTGCCCGGTGACGTGGTTGTGGTCAACAGCGAGGCATCGCCGGTGGGGGCGGACCAGGCAACCGTTCCCAAGATCTCAGGGCAGATTTCGTTGCCCTGAACCAGTTGGGTGGTCAGACCAAAACTCACGTCCGAGATACCGCCGTCGTTCATGAACTCTTCCGAGCCGGCGAAAGCCAACTCGTTGTTGGCCCAACCGAAGGGCACGTTGACGAACGCTTGTGTGTACGGCGTGACGCCCATGCGAAGCTCCATCGGAAGCAGGAGGATTCGCTGACGTCGCACAGCTTCGCCGATAACCGGCACACCATTGACCAGGCCAACATTGGCGAAGTCAACCGTGTTTTGCATGTACTGCAAGGTAATGTCAAACTGCCATTCGCCCGGATCCAACAAGATCGTGTCCGTACGCAAGAACAGCAACGTGTTGGTGGTGTCCTCTTGAGGCTCTTCACCAAAGGTGCGTTCTTCGTCTGTCGCTCCTGGCGGCTGAACGGACTCAACTCCCCCTTGCGGCACTGGGGCTCCAGCGTCGCCGGCGTTGCCTTGATCTTGGGCGTCTCCGTCTTGGATCAAACCGTTGTTACGCAGCGCGCTCAATGTCGCGTTTCGTTGACTGCGCGAGTCGCTGATCGAAGAACTCGACATTTGCGGCGTTTGCTGCGGACCGGTCGAGACCGTTTGCAGTTGCAGCCGTTGAATGCTGTTCTCGGCAACCTGGTGCGCGGATGTACCTTGCTGGCGACGCGACGAAGGAGTCGTGGACCGTTGCAAGGCCATGCTGGCCAGTTCTTGTCCAGCCACCGGAATGACGCGGGCGGGCCCCGTCATTTGTGGCGGTGGCGGCAGACGCAATTGCTGCGAGCTAGTTCCCGCAGTCGTTTCAACAGGCTGTTGGGCCGGCTGTTGAGGTTCAACTTGTTGCTGCGGCTCCGCACGCCTTGCCGAGGGCAAGCTCGACTGGCGCAAGGCCTTGCTTGCCATGTCGCCACCAGCATCGAGTTGCTGGGTGAGCGAACTTGGCTGCGTGACTTGCAGCAGCGCTTCGCTGGCCAGATCATGCGCAGAAACAGCCTTGGCTTCTTTCTGCGTGTCACCAGCCGCGACCGTTTCCGCGTCGCGCGATGTGACCGCCCCTAACAGGAGCGCGCCGAATCCCGCGACGAATGTCGTCGCAATCAAGCGGCGTTGTTTTCCACCTGTGGCACTCATCGAATGGCTCCTGACCACTTTCCATCCTTGGCGGTCATTGGCGTTTCTTGGTTGGGTCATTCTTCCCCTCCCCCGATCCGTCGAGGGGGCCGCCTCGGGCGCCGATTCGCGTGGAGTCGGTCGCCCGATCTTCTTGCGGTGCTTACGTCACTGGTGCTTAACCAGGTACCTCAGCTTTGCATCACCTTCACACGTTTAGGACATTCGCAAGCGAACGCCTGTCCGGTGCCTAGTAGGTGAAGCCGGAGCCGATGGTGAAACCGATCAAGTCCAGATCGCCATCGTGAGCGATCGAGTTGGCATCGACGCGAGCGCCGAAGGGACCCAGGCCGCCGTTACCGACAGATTGAGCGAACGAACCGGTTTGGGCAAACGCGTCGCCCGTATCCCAGTGTTGGTACTCGATCGCCACGTTGCAGAAGAACAGAGCCGGAATGCAGCACAGCTGACGCTCATATTGCAAGCCAACGCGGGCTTCGGAAACGTAGATGGCTTCGTCGTTGTTCGCAGCGGCGTAGGCCACGTTGCGAGCAAACGCGTTCGTGGGAGCAGCACCCAAAGCTTGGAAGGATTGGGCGTGCGTCAGCGAGGAAGCACTGTAGTCCGTGTAGAGGACCGAACCACGGTAGCTCCAGAAGAAGTTCCAGCCACAGCGGTGGTACAGCGGGCGGGAAGCGCCAATGGAGAACGTCAGGCCGGTGCCTTCGATTTCGTTGCCGCCGACGGCCAAACCAAGCAGATCAACGGTGTTGCCCAAGCGGCCAACGCCGACGACCTTGGCTTCGCGTTCGATGTCCGCATAGCGGGCACCGATCGAGCTGTTGACTGTCCAGCAGTTGCAATCGATCGACTGCGTGAATTCGAGATCCAGAACGTCCATGTTCAAGTGATAGATTTCATTGAACTGGGTGAATTCCGGAGCCGTGAAGTTGACGACCGAAGTCGGCTCAACGTTAACGGTGTCATTCTCAAAGTGCCAGTAAGTGGCACGGATGCCCCAACCGCAGCGTTGGAGGCCAACCCAGGTGCGGATGCCCGTTCCCAGACCAGGATCGGACGTGCCTGTGAACGTTTGGTTGTTCAGCAGGTTGGTGAATGTGACGGTTTGTTCGGGCTCGTTGAATGCCCAGAAGTTGGTGGACTCGGCACCAGCGTACAAGCCGCAGCTCACGCATGTGTTGCAGCAGTTAATAAAGTCGCCGTAGACCTGTTGCTGAGCGGTCTGTGGCCCTCCATTGTCCACAACCGGCGCAGGCGCCGGGGGATCCTGGAAGTAAGCCGATGGCGTGGTCGGAGCATGAAAATGGTCATTGGCCATCGCGTTGGCGGACAACATGCCGGCCAACAGAATTCCGTTCGCAATCGCGAAAACTTTAAGGCATCTCATCGATCAATTCCCCCCCGGGAAAATGCGCCAAGGCGAGCCTCGTGCTCGCGCTACGGGATATGGACTATCTGGGACAGTCCTGTTTTCACGGTCCCGCGACGGCTCCACGTGGCGCAAGTCCATGCGATCCATCGCGGGAGCGGTACCGTTCCTTGCTGGATGTATCGTCAGGCGCATCACAAAGAATGTAATGGGAATCGGCGGTATTTATGGAATCCACCGAAAGTTGAGTTGAAGACTTTCGCCGATCGTTAAAGTTTCGCGCCACCTGGCACGGTCGCAAAACTTACGGCATGCAAGCAAACAAAAAAACGCTCCCCTTCTTGTGAAGAGGAGCGTTCGAGTTGTTGCTTGCTAGCTTGGAATTAGCTCCAAGTGTTGCAGTTGTCGCTTACTGAGCGGAAGCAACGCCGAAACCACCGGATTGCGAAGCGTAGGCGGCCGAGAACGTACCCACGAGCGGGATCGTCGAGGTGACGGCACCATTCGCAAACGAACCGTTGGCTTGAGCAGCATTGCTGGCCAAGATACCACCGTGAGCAGCGCCACCGGCGGCGAAATTCAAAGCGGCACTACCCGTGGCAGCGCCCGGAACGAAAGCGAGACCAGCAGCAGCGCTCACTCCACCTGTAACGGCGAAGGAGGCCATACCACGAACTTCCATACCTTCAGCGTCGGTAGCGACTTGCATGTTGCCCAAACCGAGGGCTTGCAGAGTGCTGGACGAAACGTGACCGTCAGCGGCGAAAGCCGGGGCGGCAACAAAAGCGACCGCGAAAGCGGCGACAACAGCGAGAACCTTCTTCATAGTACAAGCTCCAGAACCAAAGTAGAGAAACTGAAAAAGTGCTAATCTGGGCGAGAGATCGGACGCCAAGCGCCACAAGCTCCCTTAGCTATGAAGAACGATTTTGATCAGGTCAGTGCCTGCTGTCAATGATTTTGTGTGGAGGGTCTGGGGAATTTAGAGAATATAAATAGCCGGCGTATGCTCTCCGCATAACCCGTATGAACCGAGCCACAACTCACAACATAAGCTGTTTCAAGCAAACGACTTACATCCACTCTCCGGGCAAAAAGCCATCATTCGTGCCGGTAATCCACCCACAAAAAGAGCGCGGCCGATTAGCCGCGCTCTAGGTGTTTTTCTCATTTTCTTAATCAACAAACTACGCGGCAACGCCGACCAATTGGAATTCGGGGCCTTGCGCTGCGAGTTCTTTCGCTTGCTTCACGCCGTCGATGAACTCTTCAAAGATCCGCATGTCCAACGCGGAAGCCGAATCAGATTCGGGATGAAATTGCGTGCCCATCGCAAACCAATCGGGCATCTCGCTTTCAATGCATTCCACAACGCCATCTGGACAACGCGCCGTGACGCGGAAGCCGCGAGCAACTTCGTCAATGGCCATGTGATGCATACTGTTTACGCGGATTTCCCCGTCGCCAAAAACTCGCCACATAACAGAGTCAGGCACAATGTCCAACGCGTGTCGATGGCCCTTGTCCAAGCTGTCCGCATGCGGCAGCGCTTTCGGCAAGTCTTCCGGAATGTGCAAGAAGAGATTGCCACCTTGTGAAATGTTGAGCAATTGCATGCCGGAACCAATTGCAAACACAGGCAAGCGCTTGCGCGAAATCTGATTCATCAGGCGTCGATCAAACGTTTCGCGCCGGGCGTCTTGCAGACGTACGGACGGATGCAACATAAAGCCATCACGGCGAGGATCCAAATCCGCGCCTCCAATCATCACAACAGCATCAACCAGGTCCAGCAGCTGGTTGAGATCGTTGTCTTCTTCAAGCGGCGGAATCAGCATCGGGACGCCGCCCACCTCGCTGATCGAGTCGTAATAGCCGGCCGCAACATAGCTGAAAGCTGGGGATGCCTTAGCTGCTGCGCGAAAGTCCAGATTGATTCCAACTACGGGCTTTGAAGAATGAGATTGTGACGACATAGCGATCCTCCCGAAACGCATCCTGCGCTTCTCGCAAGAAATAAAGAACTGACCCAGCAAGAGCAATTGGGGAAAGCCGCAACCAGCGCGATTGCGGATGTCGTCAGTCGGATCAATCCGAGCTTGGGCATTGAAGAGTCCTGACGGCCAAAGAACACTCGCCCAACTCCTGTCGGACGTGACAAGCAAGTTGAAAACCGTGCTCGTCTTGAGTTCCTTTTGTCTTCCTTAACTGGCCTTGCACATCCATGTGTCATCAGGGCAACGCACCCTGAGAGTGGGGAGAGCTTACCGACGAATGAGAGCAGTTCAACGAAAACGGCGGATTTTGCATGAAGTTTTCTGCCAAACCACAAGATATCGGGCTAGCAACAACGGATGACAGCACCGCTGGCTCTCCGGAAAGCCTGCGAATTGGCGGGAAACCATGTGGAATCTGCTAGGTCGTCGGTTCTTCGGCTTCGCCGGAGGGCAAACCGGGGTCTCCGTAGTCCTTACCGCGAGAAGCCGCATACAGAATCATCCCTCCGCCGGCAACCATCGCCACAATCGCCAACGCGAATGGGCCATAGCCACTGCGATAGATCAGCGGCACGCCTGCCATGGGCCCAAAGATGCGGGCCATCGAGTTCGCGCTTTGCAACAAGCCCAAAATGACGCCTTGCTTTTCTGGCGGGCTGCGCCGCGAGATCA
Source organism: uncultured Planctomycetales bacterium (assembly GCA_937982665.1). Lineage (GTDB taxonomy): Bacteria > Planctomycetota > Planctomycetia > Pirellulales > S012-138 > CALJLD01. The sequence continues at coordinate 17,287 of CALJLD010000196.1, read as the reverse complement.
ACGAGTTGACCGACGGCGTAATGAAGGCAAAGCCGGAGACAACCAGCGCCAGACCGATATACAACAGCCACTCCAAATGTTGGAGCGCGGCGAGAATGAGCAGCGTGTTGCCGGTGACGGAAACGCAAACTCCAAGCGCAGCCAACGAACGTTCCGGATACTTCTTGGCGACGCGGCGAACAATGCCGCCTTGCACTAAGAGCAGGATGAAGCCGATATAGGCGAACACAAGGCAGACTCGCCACAGTTCATAGTTAAAGGATTCAACCGCCATGGTCTTGTCGCCGTCCTCTCGACCAAGCAACAAGGACAATGTGCTTTCAAAATTCGCGAAGGCAAAGACCGTCACAAATGATGCCAGGATGAGCAATCCCAGTGACGGGATCGAAAGGGCCGCTCGCATTGCGTCCTTGTCGAACCATGCCCGATGGGCTTGCCGCGAACCAGGGCGATAGCTCTCCGGCAATTTGAAGTAGGCTAGCGCCAAGGCGACGAGTGAAAGCCCTGCCGCCGCATAGCCAGGCATTCCGCTAGGGACGATCTTTTCCGTTCCGTCAGCAGCATCTGTTGAACTGCCGCCAGTGAGCGCGAGAATCGCGAACAGTGGTCCCAGGGTGAAGCCCAAGCCAAACGCGGCTCCGACCAGCGCCATGCCGCGAGAGCGTTCCTCATGCGGCGTGGAGTCCGCAATGTATGCCTGAGCTGTACCAATGGTGGCGCCGCAAATGCCTGCTCCGATTCGCGAGACAAAGAGCAAGACCACGCTGGCGTGCGCCGTCGCCCAACCAAACAGCGCGTAGAAGATGACTGATCCCGCCAGCCCAATCATCAACACAGGCCGCCGGCCGATGCTGTCCGAGACTCGGCCCCAGATTGGGGCGAACAGGAACTGCATTGTCGAGAAGCAGGCGAACAGCAACCCCACCAACAGTTCCTTGTAGTCGTTGAGGAACTGGTCCGCATAGATCGGCAACAGCGGAATCACAATGCCAAAACCCAACAGGTCAATAAAGACCGTCAGGAATAGCACCGCCAAAGACCCGCGTCCCGGCGGCTGAACCGCGGACGAACTTTCTGTCTTTGCTTCCTGCTGACTCATAAGTCTTATTCAGTTATTGAAAAGGATTTTGCCAACGAGACAGTCAATGCCCCCGGCAGCAACGTCGATAAATTGGCATCCCTACGCGCGGAACGTCCAAACTGCGCAAGGATAGCTCGCAAACGAGCGGCGATTCGCGAACTTATCGCGTTGGTAGAACAACCGGCAAGGGCAATCTCCGCCAGCCGACCAAATTCGATGCTGCTGCTGGCCAACGGGTATTCCCCAGTCTTGTCCCACAATCGTCTTTTCCGCGCAGGCGGGAATCCAGAGAATGAATCCAAAGAGCTCCGTCGAGCACGGGACTCCCGCATCGCGGGAATGACGAAGGAGGCGATCACTCCGCGCGAAAGATCAACGTGAGGCTATCTGGTTTTCGATAAGCAAAACCTGAGCATCATTTGTCCAAGCCTTCGCACATCGTCGCCCAGTCCCAGAGCATCACCGTATCGGGACCGCTGATCGCAAACGTCTTGCCATCTGGACTGAACTGCGGGCTGGTCGCCCAGCCTTGTGGGCCAACCAACGTTTTGACAATTGCGCCTGACTCCACATCGATGATGTGAATCCGCGGCTGTTCCTGCTGCTCGAGAGGAATTTCCAGGGGGATGTGTTTTGCGAACTTGTTCATCCGACGTCGCTTCACGCAGACAACGGCGTAGTTTCCGTCTGGGCTAAAGACAGTGCTACTCGCAAGCGGCTGCAATTCGGCTTCGGCTTTTGCGAGCGGAACGGTGTGCTGCAACGTCTGGTCAGCAGTGCGAAATAAGTAGAGTTGGAGTTCCGGGACGCGTGCATTCGTCTTTGCCAGGAACTTGCCGTCCGGTGAATATGCGTGGTGGGAAACCCCAGTGTTTCGACCGAAGTAGCTCCTTTTTCGTTCCTTGCCGGTTTGCGCATCCCACCAAACGATGTCCACATCGATGTCCGGCTGCGCGTCAGCACGGAGAATACTCTGATGAAAGCCGACCATGTACCTTCCGTCAGGCGTGAAAGACACAACTGAGATGTTGTCATGCTCAGGCAAATCCCAGGTGAGCGTGGTACGGGACTCAAATGAGTTCAGGTCAATAGTCAGCAACGTCAACGGGCCGGGGTTCCCAGCACGATAAGCGATCAATTCACCGCCCGGCGTGAATCCATTGAATTGACTCACGCCTTCTTCCAAATCCCAAAATGTGCCATCTTCAATGTTCCAGATGCTGACAACTCGCGAAGGTTGCGTGCTGAATACTCCTGGTCTCTCGGCGCATGTCGCAAAGCGCTTTCCGTCCGGTGTGAGTTGCATGAAGAGGATTCCGCGCTGCGGATCTTGCGTGTATGTGCGTTTCAGTTCACCGGTACTCAAGTCCCAGGCGCGCACACAGCTTTCAAATTCAAAGTGCAACTTTTGCTCGCCGCGTTCTTCGACAACCTTGACCGTTTGCAAATTGCTGCAGGCAAAAACCGTGCTCCAGTCAGGCGAGACGTGGAATCCACCGACGGTGCCTTTCCAGTCCTTTTCCGCGGTCTCGATTGTTGTCAGTAGTTCGCCCGATTCGACATCCCAACAAGCAATCAGACTACCGGGATGCGTGCCACCGATCACCTTCTTCCCGTCAGGCGAAAACTGAAAGGTGATTGTGGAATCATTGCCTCCAGGGAATTTCAACTCCTGACGCATGCCAGGGGAAACGGGCAACCGCTCGGCGGGCGGGAATTGTTCTTGCGAATTCCCTTGATCTTGCTCGCGCGCGGCGGGCAGTTGTTTGCAATGCGCTGCACATGGCGGCAATGCCCAGGCCAAGAACACACCGAGAAAGCTGAAACGACGCAAAACGTGCAAGATGCTTTGCATGGCTGACCCCTAACAAGAGTTTGTTGAGAGTTACGTGCAATGGCTCCCAGGTTGCCAGGTGAGTGTGCTTGAGTTTCGATACGTCTTTGGCAATGGGCTCGTTCGAAAAAATCCCGAATCACTACGCGCGGTTTCCAATCTCACCGAAAGCCGATAATCGACAAACTGTGCCTGCCGGCGCCGGCGGTCATTTCTTCCAGCGCGATGTTGAAATCCTTGTTGGTCAATGCCACAGGCCCGTTGGGAGAGCGGCCGTTTTCCGTTGCCACTTGAACGGCCCGAAAGACGAACTCCTTGATGAAGGCTTGCGTTGAGCCTTCGGTCTTGGCGACAAGTTCGTCCAGGTCGACATCTTCCGATTTGTAATCGCGCAGCAAGCGGCGGAAGTATCGCTCGCGCAATGGCGGAGTTGGAGCCGAAATGGGCACGCATTGGCTGATGCGGCCAGGGCGGTCTCGGACTGCTTCCTCAAGACGTTCGATGGCGTTGGTGGTGAGGATGAAGATGATCTCATCGTCATCGGATACGCCGTCGAGTTCGTCCAGCAAGGTGCCCAATGCAGTCACAAAGGGGTTGGATTCTCGCTGAGAGAACACGAGATCGACATCTTCCAAAACAACGACAGTGGGCTGCAACATCCTGGCGACGTTGCACACGGACTTGATGTACAAGAGCGAGCTGCCAACGGCAAAAATGACCGTGGCTTCCGGGAGCCGGCAGGCGATGTGTTTGCACGTGAAAGTCTTGCCAGTGCCTGGCGGGCCGTAGAACAACAAGCCACGCTTCTTAGGCAAACCGGCTTCCGCCAGGCGATCTCGCCGCCGATGGAAGTCGATCACGTTTCGCTCGATCACCTGCTGAACGCCTGGGTCCAGGATGATGTCATCCTCAGAGACTTCCGTGCGAGATTTGAATTGGATGGTGAACGCATTCTGTGTTTCGATGTCGCCGTAGCTATCGACGTTGGAATCGAACTGCAGCTCGATACACTTGCCGCGATAAATGCTGTTCCTTCTTGCGGTGTCACTGATGGCGGTAATGATGTTGCTGGCCAGTTCGCCTTCTTTGGCGGCAACTTCCAATTCTGCGCGAGGTTGATGAGTCACCCGCAGCCGTACAACGACTCGCGAGGTTTCGCCATTGTTGTCGATATCAACGATGCGAAAGCCATCGGACTCCAGGTACTCTTCCTGGTCGAGGTCAATCGGATAGGGCAATGCCGTGGGTGTTTTGCAATTGCGGTTGTCGTCCGAATACATATCGCTGTTGAGGATTTCGCTCAACGTTTCATGGTGCGCTGAACGAATGTGGCTAACCACCGTATGGTTTTCCAACACGCGTTCGAGCGCTCGATAGACATCCACAAACTGATATTGCGGGTACTCCTTCTTATGCACGACGAACGCGCCGGGCTCTTGCAGTTTTTCGCATAGCTGGATATCCACATACGACGCGCATTGGCGAATGCGGACGTACAGGAACAGGACGGGAAGCACTGCAAACAACAAGACCAGGTTGGCGTACGGCAACTCCACAAACCAGGCGGCAACCCAATAGATGATGCTGCCCAGTATGGCGAGGATGGCCGCCAGCAGGACGTAGTTGAACAGGTAGATTCTCTGGAACAGCTTCATTGCTATGTATCGGGAGCGTTTTCTTCAATTCGCGCAGACGAATCCTAGACATTGGCTCACTCAATTGCGAGCAATCAGGCGAGGGGCGGCGGTAAGGATGATCCTTTGGCGCTAATTAGCCGCACGTTGGCGGGTTTTGCCACGCTGCCAGCCGGCAATGGGGTCGATTGGTGTATGCGCTTTCCAACACGCTGTGGACCTTTGCATGAAGACCATTTTCGCAGGCAAAAGGTTCAGGCGAGTGGATGCTTTGTTTGAGTTCAAACTTCATTGGGCGCTTTGCATCCTTTCGGCTGCTGTCATCACTGCACCGTGGCATTTAGAATATGCCTGCTGTTGACGAATGAATTGTCACCGATGAGGCGGGATCTATGCCGGATTTTGTTGCTGATCGCCAATTGTTGATGGCGGTCCTGGCCGCGCACCTGGGATTTGTCAGCGAAGATACCGCGTGCGACGCGATTGCCGCGGCCAATGCAAAGCATGACGTATCGCTGGAAGGCCAGTTGGACGCTTTGGGCAAACTGTCGAGCCGGCAGATTCGCCTGTTGGAAGACTTGGCCGAAGAGCGGTTGGGCAACTCCGTACAGCCGGTGTGGGAGTGGTGCGCAGGCCATGTCTCCAAGAGTTTCTTACATTCGCTGCATGCCAGAGGGCTGCAATCCAGCGCTGAGCGATTGTCTTCCGCCGACTCGAAGAATGTCAAAGACTCTGAACATACCGGGACCCAAGCGCACGATAAGTCCCTGCTGGAAACGGCCAATGAGGGGGACACGCCGGGATCATCCCAAGCGGATTTTGACGTGAATCAACCAGTGGCCGCGCTGGCTCCATCTCGCTACCGCATTGTTCGGGAACTCGCGCAAGGCGGGTTGGGAACGGTTTCTGTAGCGGAAGACTTGCCCTTGGAGCGTGAGGTTGCCTTCAAGGAGATTCGCCCTGAGAAAGCTGACGATGAGCGAAGCCAGTCACGGTTCTTGATCGAAGCGCAGATCACCGGGCGATTGGAACATCCCTCGATTGTGCCTGTGTATGACGTTGGCTCGCGCGAGTCCGGCGGTCCGTTTTATGTGATGCGATTGATTCACGGCGAGAGCATGAAGGATGTGCTCAACAAGTTCTATCAGAATGAAGAGCGAGATTCCGCGACGGGCAAAAAACCCGAATCTTCGCGAGGCGATGATCGTCGCGAGCGGAACATTGAGTTTCGCGATTTGCTGAGCCGTTTTGTTGACGTCTGCCAGGCGGTGGCCTACGCGCATCAGCATGGTGTGATTCACCGCGATCTCAAGCCGGCCAACATCATGTTGGGAAAGTTCGGCGAGACGCTGTTGGTGGATTGGGGACTGGCCAAAGTGCTTGGCGGCGATGACTCCAGTCAGCCGGACGATCTGACTGTAACCCATACGGAAAGTACCGCGCCAAACCTGACCGTCGCTGGGATGGCCATTGGCACGCCGTCATTCATGAGTCCGGAGCAAGCTGTTGGCGACATTGGGAGGATCAACGCTGCGTCCGATATCTATGGCTTGGGCGCGACGTTGTTTGCCATCATCACTGGTCGCCGGCCAGTAACTGGCAGTTCCACAGCTGAAGTTATCGAACTCGTGCGGCAAGGCCGTTTGGAAATCCACGAGTCCGCGCCACCTGCTGGCGTGCCGCCGGCGCTTTGGGCCATTTGTCGCAAAGCGATGCAAGACCGGCCGCAGGATCGCTACGCCTCCGCAACGTATGTGGCGCACGATGTCGAACGATACCTGGCGGACGAGCCGGTCTCCGCTTTGCGCGAACCGTTGTCTTCGCGGGCGCGACGATGGATTCGCCATCACTCCACCGTCGTCAGCACCGCCTCCGCAATTTGCCTGATGGCGATTGTGTCGCTGTCGATTGGCTTGTCCGTCTATGCCGGGCTCAGCAATCGGTTAGAGACGACCAACGGTCAATTGGAAGCTTCAAACACGCAGTTGGAAGATGCCAACACGTTGCTGACGGAAACCAACCAGCAGCTGCAGGATTCAATCGCCGCTGAACAGCAAGCACGAACCGCCGCGGAATCCCGGCTGCTGCTGGCGATGAACTCCGTCGACACTTATCTCTCTGAAATCACGGACAACCAGGAGTTACAACGCCCGGATTTGAGGCACCTGCGGCGGAGCCTGCTGGCGAATGCAGTTCCCTTCTTTGAGCAATTGCTTCAGCAGGCCCCCGGCGACTCCGAAGTGGAATTCATGCGCGGCAAGTCGCATATTCGCTTGTCGTCCATTCACGCTGAGTTGGCCAACGCCAGCCAGGCAGAGACGGAGATTGAGCGAGCGATTGAGATTCTGACAAGTGTGACTCAAAAGCATCCGCAGAACTATGACTACTTGTTCCACCTTGCGGTCGCCCAGAACAACTTGGGCACGCTTTTGATGAACGCCGGTCGGTATGCGGAATCACGGGCAGCTTTGGAAGCCACGCTCGAAACGCGCACACAGTTGGCAGAAGGCTATCCCGATGATGTCACCGTCCGCCGCGATCACGCGCGAACGCTTACCAATCTTGGCTTGATCTGCGCGGCCGAGGCGGAATTTGAAGCGGCAATCGCCTTGCACGAACAGGCGATTGTACGCCGCAAGATCAATCTGGAGGCGACGAGTTCTTCTGCGGAATCCGTCCTTGAATTGAGCAACAGCTATCAAAACATGGGGATTGCCATGGTGGGCGCGAACCAGGTGGACGCCGCGCACGAAGCCTTTGAGCAGGCGGTCGAATTGCACGAATCGAGGCTCGACGCAATTCGGGACAAATACGAATGGACTTTGGGTTATGGTTCCGCCTTGGATAGCCTTGGCAACTCGTTCTACAACAACCGAGATTACGCTGCGGCGCAAGAGATTCGCGCGAAATTGGTCAGCCTTTACCGCGAATTGCAGCAGGCGTATCCGCAAGTTGCGCAGGTGAAGCGCGGGTTGGGCAACGCTCTGGTGCAGCATGCGGTCATTATCAGCGAGACCGATCCGATGGCGGACTTCCTAACTCCAGGGGAAGAAGCTCTGCGGATCTTCGCCGAGATGTCAAATGTCTACGGTGATGATTTTGGTTTTCGCAAAGACGTTGCCAACGCGAATTACACGATGGGCAACCTCCTGCAGATGCGGGGGCAGACCGTTCGCGCCGGCGAGCGATTCCGCCAGGCCGGAGAAACGCTGCGGCCGCTGATTGAAGGGTTGCCGGAAGACTCGCACGAACAGTTGATGTTGCGAGCGCAACTTGCCGACGCCATTAGCGGGGAAGCCAGCATTCTCGGCTACTCCGGCGATCACGAAACGGCCGCCAGCATGTACGCGCAGGCTGCGGAGGAACGTGGCAAGGTCGGCGCGCTTTCATCCGACAAGATCACTTTGTTGGGGGGGCAGGCGGATGCGCTGCACAACGCGGCGATGGAAAGGTACTACCTGCAACAAAACGACATCGCCCGCGAAGGCTTTGAGCAAGCGCTTGCCGTGCGCGAGGAATTGCTCAGCACTTTTCCAGACGATACGTACCTGCTTTCGCAACAGGCGACGACGCACAACGGCCTGGCAATCCTGTTGGGTGTTGTGCAGGAGGTTGATGGATGCCGTCAGCATTACGAGGAATGCCTAAAGCTATGTGAGCGGTTGATTGCCATTGAAGGCGATTATTATCTTCACGCTCGCATTACAGCAGCTGGAGCCATCTCAAACCTGGCCTCGTTGGAATTGCGAGTTGGCAACACGGCCAAAGCCGTCGAGCGATACGATCAAGCCGTGGATTCGCTCGAAGAGACATTGACGGAACAACCTGGTGAACCCACGGCGAGCCAGTTTCTGTCGATCACGTTGCGGGGGCGGGCGGAAATGCGTGATCACGCGGAACAGTTTGCCGCGGCGGCGGCAGATTGGAAACGCGCGGCCGAAGTGGATAACGCTAACCACTACGCCTACTACAAGATGTATGAAGCCCTCTCCCGCGTGAAGGCAAACGAGCTGGAGGAAGCACTTTTGTTGGTCCGAGAAAATGCGTCGCTCACGCCGGACTTGAAGTTCATGGGCGCGAAAGTCCGCACGCTCGCCGCGGCCGCAACGGAAGATGAGACACAAAAGGAGTTACATCTTTCCGCGGCCGTGTCAGCTTTGCTGGAACTTGAGCAGGACGCGTTCTTCATGCAGCAGACCTTTACAGAAGACCTCAAGTCAAACGCCGATTGGGACGCGCTGCGCGAGAATTCCAACTTTGTGGAGTTGCTTGAGCGGCTGAATGCGGGCTGAAGCACACCTGTTGTGGCAGTGGCCTCAAAGTGTGCTCGAAACTGCGCGCAACGCTATCATCCTGCGACAAGTGTGATGGGTTCCTCATGCATCCCGCTGAGAATTTGACACTGCTAGCTCACGTTTGCGAATTGCCCTTCACGCGTAGGCGGCTTTCCGCGTAATTTTCGCTTCTTGCGCTGGCGGGTTTGCCAATGCGCGCGACGAACTGGAACAAACTGCGGAAGGAGTTCGCACCGATGCTCGCCTTCGACAACATCTTGGCCTATCTGGATCCGATGTCCGGTTCTTTGGCTGTGCAATGCCTGGTTGCGATCGCCGCCAGCGGCGCGTTTTTCTTTCGCCGTGTTCTTTTCCGGCCGTTTGCGTTCTTAAGCCGCGTATTCCAGCGGGCCAAGTAACGCATTTAGTTGCGGCATTGGCAATGCGCCAAATCTGGCCGCATCCTTGGGGGGATGAAATGCATTTTGACCAGCGCGAGGGAAAGTCCGCGTTGACACTTGCCGGAAATCGGCATGCTACTGAAAGCGCGCGCGCGAATTGTCATTTGGACCGCGATACCGCTTCCTGGCGCGATTCCGCGGGATGCGTGTTTGCGCGCGATGGTGAAGTCTTTCGACAGGTCAATCAGACGTTCGCGGACAACTATGATCTGCTCAACAGTTCCGGCTTATACGAAGAACTTGTTGGCGCCGGGTTGATGCTTCCGCATGGGGAAGTCGCCGAGCCGGTTTTCGATGCCGAACGCGCGCATCGGATTCTGCGCCCGGAGCAAATCGATTTCTTCAGCTACCCGTACGAGTGGTGCTTTGGCCAATTACAAGATGCGGCATTGGCCATGCTGAAGATGCAGCGGATTGCCCTCCAGCACGGCATGACGCTCCGCGATGCCAGCGCTTTCAACGTACAGCCGCGTCTGGGCAAATGGGCATTGATCGATACACTCTCGTTCGAACGCTACACGCCCGGCAGCCCTTGGGTCGCGTATCGACAGTTCTGTCAGCATTTTTTGGGGCCGTTGGCGTTGATGGCGAAAGTGGACCCGGCGCTCAATCGGCTCTCATGGTCACACATTGATGGGATTGATCTGAACCTGGCTGCGAAGTTGCTCCCCTGGAGAACACGGCTGCAACTGGGACTTGGTCTGCACTTGCACGCCCACGCGCGTTCCTTGCGAATACACGCATCCGCCGGAACGTCAAAGGTCCGAAGTGGCAACTGGACGCTGAGTCAAAAACGGCTGGCGCAGATGCTGGATCACCTGGAATCCACGGTTGCCGGATTGCGATTGCCGAAAAGCCGTTCGACGTGGTCGGCCTATTACGAATCGATGCTGAATTACAGCGAAGATTCGTTTTCCGCCAAGCAGGCGATGGTCAATGACCTGCTCCGCGAGTTGTCACCCAAAGTGGTTTGGGACCTGGGAGCGAACAACGGCGAGTTCAGCCGGATTGCCGCCAACCTGGGCGCTAAGACTGTTGCTTGGGACTTTGACCACAACTGCGTGCAAGCCGCCTATATGGCGACGCGCGAAGCCAACGAAGAGCGCATTCTGCCGCTAGTATTGGACCTGACGAATCCTACGCCGGGCTTGGGCTGGGCGCACGAGGAACGTCACTCCCTGGTACGGCGTGCGAAACGAGCCAACGTGGATTGCGTGTTAATGCTGGGACTGATCCATCATTTGGCCATCGGCGCGAATGTGCCGCTGGGCCACATCAGCCGCTTCGCCGCACGGTTGGGCAAGTCACTGATTGTGGAATTTGTTCCCAAGGAAGATTCGCAAGTTCAACGGTTGCTATCCGCCCGCGAGGATGTGTTCTCGGACTACTCGCAAGCGGGCTTTGAAGCCGCGTTTCAACAAGAGTTCTCAATCTCCGGCTGCGTTCAAATCCCCGGAATGCAGCGGACGCTTTACCTGCTCGAACGAAAATGAACCGACCCAAACTCTCGCAACGCATCGCGAATTCGAAGCTGCTGTTCGTATATCCGCTATTGCTGGCGGCCGTTCCGGCGTTACACATGGCGGCGGAGAACAGTCACGACATCGATTCGCGATCGACGACGATTGCCGTGCTTGGCTGTGTTGGACTAGCCGCGATTATTTTTGCGGGATTGTATTGCTTCTTGCGGAATGGCCAAAAGGTTGCCACCGGAACGATGTGGCTGCTTTTGTTGTTCTTCACCTTTGGCAGAGTGTTCGACCTGCTGTGGGAGTCGTTCGATTGGGGGCAAATCCGCGCCCTGCTCTATCCGCTTTACGCGGTCTATGGGTTGTTAGCCATTGTGGGGCTCGCCTGGCTGCGGCGCACGAAAGTTTCCCTGCAAAGGTTTACGAGTTTTGCGGCACTCTTCGCTGCGATCATCTTTGGCATTTCCGCGCGGAACTTTGTGCACGAGTACAAACACTTCCGGAAAGACCAACGCAGGATAGAGGCACACCGGGCCGAGCAAGCCAAAGAAGCGGCCGAAACAAAGAAGAATTCGGACAGAAAACCGAATGCGGGAAACGATTCGGAAGCGAACGCCGAGAACTCTGGAGTTGTGCAAGCGTCGTTTGAGACTGCAGTTTCTCCGGTGGCTCGCGTATCGACTGCGGTAAGTGCAGACGAACTGCCGGACATTTACTACATCATTTTGGACGGCTACGCGCGCGAGGACATCCTGCAAGAGTTTTTTGACTACGACAACTCCGGGTACCTCAATTCGCTACGCGATCGTGGGTTCTATGTGGCGGATGCCGCCTGCTGTAATTATCCCATGACGATTCTTTCTCTGCCTTCGGCGTTGAACATGCGGTTTTTGGACGCGGAGTTTGCCAAGCACGGCCGCTGGAATACCAAGTACGGCCCAATGATCGATTTGACAAGCAACAACCGTGTGGCTGCGGAGTTGAAAGAGCGGGGCTATCGCATTGTGCACTTTGCGACCAATTGGTGCGCGACTCAGGAATCCGGCTATGCCGATGTGACGTACACGCTGAAGCCGGACTTTATGCAGCGAGAATTTATCGGCGTCTTCCTGAGAACAACCGCACTACGGCCATTGGCTCCTCAAGCGGCCGATGCTCACGAGTTGATGTTTGACAAGCTGCGCGAAGTACCTGACGACCCTGCTCCGACGTTTGCATTCGCCCATTTCATTTTGCCACATCACCCCTATGTGTTTGACTCCGAAGGCAACCGGCGGACCGACATGTCGCCGGAACTTGACTTCGACCGAGAAGAAGGCGAAGCCAACCCTTGGCATGACAAGGCGTCTTATCTGGCTCAACTTGAGTATGCCAGCTTGCGGATTCGCGAGGTCTGCGATGAGATCATCGCGAAGTCGGATCGGCCGCCAATTATTATCTTGCAATCGGATCACGGTTCGGCCTCACAAAGAAAGCCGGGCATTGCCGCCCGCACCCAGCCAGATCTCGTCCGCGAACGAACGGCGATCTTGAATGCGTATTACGTACCGCAGGATTGGCAAGACGAACTTTATCCGGAGATTACACCGGTGAACTCTTTCCGGTTTGTTTTTCGGCATCTCTTCGGCGAAGGTTATGACCCGCTTGAGGATCGGCTCTATTTCTCCTGGTATGCCTGGCCGTTCAACGCCAAGGAGATTACTCAGCAGATTCGTGGGGCTGGCACGCCTGCCAGTGCGGAAGAAGAATAGCTTGAGCGATTGTAGGGTGGCGTTGGGGATTGGCATGTTGTCTGGCTTATCTGTTCGCTAGGAACAGCCCATTGCACACGTGAATTTCACGTGAATGCGCGCACGCAGCGAATAGCGTGCGTAGAGCGTCTGTGACATAATGCAGGGACCGCTTGTCGTGAGCGGTTCCTATTCATAGACAGACGTTCTGCACGAGTTTGCAATGGTTTCAGCGATTCAGAGCCCTAAAGCCATGGCTCCGCGGCGAGTGACGCGGACCAAGATTCCCTGCTACGTGTTCGATTCCAACGTTGATCTTGCTCGCAGCGTGGCGCAGGAGATCGCCAGCCTGATCCGCAGCCGGAATTCGTTTGGGCAACATGCCGTGTTGGGTTTGCCAACTGGCAGCACGCCGGTGGGTGTCTATCGCGAGCTAATTCGCATGCATCAAGAGGAAGGACTGGATTTCTCGAACGTGATTACGTTCAACCTGGATGAGTATTTCGGTCTGCAGCCGGATGACATCCAGAGCTACCACTATTTTATGCACGAGATGTTCTTCAAGCATGTGAACGTTCGCGCGGAGAATGTGCATATCCCGGACGGGACCGTGCCGCAGGCGAATGTCGATACCCACTGCCGTGCGTATGAAGAGAAGATCGAACAAGCTGGCGGCATTGATCTGATGCTGCTGGGTATCGGGCGGGACGGCCACATTGGTTTCAATGAGCCTTACTCCGGACGCGATGACCGCACACAATTGGTGACGCTTGATCCCGTCACACGCATGGACGCGGCCAGTGACTTCTTTGGCGAAGTCAACGTTCCCACGCAAGCGCTTACCATGGGCGTGGGCACCATTCTGGATGCTCGCAAGATTATCCTGATGGCGTTGGGCGAACACAAAGCGGCAATTGTGCATGAAGCGGCCGAAGGTCCCGTAACGGAACGCGTCCCGGCCAGTTATCTGCGAGAACACCCGGACGTTAAGTTCTTGCTAGACCCGGCCGCTGCGGCACAACTTACAGCCGTGGCCACTCCTTGGCTGTTGGGTAATGTCGAGTTGTCGGACTCATTGATGAAACGAGCTGTACTCTGGCTGGCCGAGCAAACGAACAAGGCACTGCTCAAACTGGACGATGAGGACTATCGCGAGCACCACCTGTACCAGATCCTTCGTGAGCAAGGCCCAGCAGGGGAGGTTTCGCACAGGGTGTTCCGTTGGATGATGGATACCATCAACTATCACCCGGCCGGCAAAGACAAGAAGCGAATCATCTGCTTTAGCCCTCACCCGGATGACGATGTCATCAGCATGGGTGGTACGCTGATTCGGCTGGTGGAAGATGGCCATGATGTGCATGTCGCGTATATGACCAGCGGCAACATCGCCGTTTTTGATCATGATGCTCAGCGGATCGCCGATCTTGTGGCCGAATTCAACCGCCTCTTCGGCATCGATGATGACAAGAGTCCGGTTGTGGAAAACCGTGTGCTGGCGGCCCTTAACAACAAGACCGCAGGCCAGCCTGATGTGGAAGACGTGCTCAAGATCAAGAGTCTCATCCGCTGGAGCGAAGCCAAGGCCGGTGCGAAGGTCTGCGGCTGCGACGAAGCCAACCTGCACTTCCTGGATCTGCCGTTCTATCGCACAGGGACAATCGAGAAGAATCCGATTGGGCCAGAGGATGTTCGCATTGTCCGCGAGTTGATTGAGTCAGTTAATCCGTCGCAGGTTTATATTGCCGGTGATCTTTCCGATCCGCATGGCACTCACCGAGTTTGCGCTCAAGCAATTCTGTCCGCATTGACAGAGATTGAAAGCGAATCCGGCAACAGGCCGGAAGCTCTGCTCTATCGCGGTGCCTGGCAGGAATGGCCGGCACATGAGATTGAAATCGCGGTTCCGCTGAGTCCGCGTGATCTGGAACGCAAGAAAGCGGCCATCTTCCGACACGAGTCACAGAAAGATTCCGCGTTATTCCCAGGAACAGACCGACGCGAATTCTGGCAGCGGGCTGAGGAGCGTAACCGACACACGGCCGATGTTTACAATCAGATTGGGCTGCCGGAGTATTACGCGCTGGAAGCGTTCGTGCGTTGGAAGGGCATTCCGCTCTAGGACAAGATGAGCAAGATCGCGGTTATCGATTACGGGATGGGCAACCTTCGCAGCGTAGAAAGAGGCTTCGCGCGAGTGGGCTACGAAGTCCTCATCACCAGCGATGCAGAAGAAATCGCCAACGCTGACAAGCTGGTACTGCCTGGTGTGGGCGCTTTTCGCGATGCCATCAGCGAAGTGCGCGAGCTTGGTTTTGACGAACCGATCAAGGCTCACATTGCCGCACGCAAGCCTTTCTTGGGCATCTGTTTGGGCTTGCAACTCCTGTTTGACGTTAGTTACGAAGACGGCGAATACCAAGGGCTCGGAATTGTGCCGGGCAAATGCGTCAAGTTTGACGTGCCGCGGGAATACAAAGTGCCGCATATGGGTTGGAACCAACTGCACTTCCGCGGTGACTCGCCGGTCTTCGCGGGCCTTAACGAAGAGGCTCACGTCTACTTCGTCCATTCGTATTATGTTGTGCCCGATGACCCAGATGTGATCGCCGCTGAAGCCTCTTATCCTGAACCGTTCACCGCTGCCATTCGCGTAGGCAATCTTTTCGCCACGCAGTTTCATCCGGAGAAAAGTCAGCGCAATGGATTGAGGATCTTGCAGAACTTCGCGGCACTTTAGGGCATCGCATTACGGCAACGCAGGAAAGGGGAGCATTGCAACGCAATGAACAACAACCCACGAGTGATAATAGCGCCACCAGTTATTCAGGTCTCGGCTGAAACACAGCGAGAGGCAAAGCGGTTGGTCAACGTTGCCAAGGCGCAGAATGACCTGTGCTGGATCATACTTTTTTGCGCGATCTTGCACGCCGGTACTGGTTCGCTGGTTACAACCGTCGGGCATGAGATGTCGCTAATGCCAGATGGCCCATACTTCTACATCACGTTGTCCGGGTTGGCTATTATGGGATTGTTGCAAGCGGTGGGTGCCCATCGATTGCTAAGCGCGATGCGAAAGAGCCCCGGAGATGTCTTTCTGGGCACTTTGATTGCTGCCGTTCCTGCGCTTGGCTGGATTATGCTCGTCTTTGACAACGTCGCGGCAAGCAAAGAGCTACGTGCGCATGTTCGCGTCGGAATAATGGGCGTCTCAGAATCCGAAATGAGAAAATTGATCGACTTAGCCAACGGAGAGGCACCGCAGGGATAAGTGCCGGTCCGAATGTGGCACATGCTGTCTTTGCTGCCGTGCCAACTGTTGCGGAACATTCCGCTCTTTGTGAATTCTACGGCGCGCGTTATGCATTAGCCATCTCGTAGAAACAAGCGGCAAGGATGTCGCACTGCATCGCACACCTCATGACCCAAATCACATTGTTGATTGCGTGTGCGAAGCCGTTTCTTGTCCTGACGCATGCCGATTTCGGCAGCTCAGGTCTTTGAAAGAACGCCCACAGGCTTTTGGCAGTTCTTGCAAATTGATGCAACTGTCGCCTGTGCCAATTCGCTTCCAAGGAGGGAACGATGGCGACAATGCAAGCACTGCTGCTGACGCTGGCGACTCTGGGCCAGGGGAACGAAACCGTCCTTTTGGATTTCACCGCGCCCTGGTGCGGACCGTGTCAGCAGGTGGCCCCCGTTGTGCACCAATTGGCCGCCGCTGGGTATCCCATTCGCCAAGTGGATATCGATCAAAACCGCGCCCTGGCTCAACGCTTTGGCGTCTCGTCCATTCCCTGCTTTGTAATGCTGGTTAACGGGAAGGAAGTCGCCCGCGAGTTGGGCGTAGTCAGCTCAGGCCGCTTGCAACAGATGATGGCCATGGCCGGAAACGCCACGGCTTCCGGCAACATGAATGCGTCTCCCCGAGCGCCGGCCGGTCAAGCAACGTTTGCCGGACAATCGCCCGATGATCCCTTCTCGCAAGCGCGAGGCGCCAGTACGCCTGGGTTTGGCAGAGCGGCGCAGCAACCTGCCGGCATGACGGGAAATGCTGCAAGCGCAGGGTCAGCTGGATCGATCGATCAACAACTCTTAGCCGCAACCGTACGAATCAAAGTTCAAGACCCTGACGGACATTCCTACGGCACCGGAACCATCATTCATCAAACTCAAGGTAAGGCTCTGATCCTGACATGCGCCCACTTGTTCCGAGACTCTCAAGGTCGCGGCAAGCTGACGCTTGATCTGTTTGGTCAGGACAATCGACATGGCGTGCCGGTGCAATTGCTGGACTATGACCTGGACCGCGACGTTGCCCTTTTAGTGATGGAGACGGAAACTCCACAACAGGTGGCTCCCGTTGGCCTGGCGTCGTACAACGCGCAAGTCGGCCAGCCGATCTTCTCAGTTGGTTGCTCCGGCGGCGATGACCCCACCGTTTGGACAGGACAAGTCACATCGATTGATAAGTATCTAGGCCCGCCCAACATTCAAGCCTCCGGCCAACCCAAGCAAGGGCGTTCCGGCGGCGGACTGTTTGATGCCGAAGGTCGGTTGATTGGCATTTGTAATGCAGCTGATCCAGCAGATAACGAAGGACTATACGCAGCACTGGGGTCAATTCATGCACTGCTGAACAAGCACGACCTGACTTATGTCGCCAAGGAGGACGGCCTGCAGAATCTGAATTCTAATGCCATTGCGACGGCTCCCGCTGCGACTGCAAGTGCAATGGATGCCATGGTTGCGGCGGAAACAAACAATCCGCTATCGATGTCGGCCGATGCACCGGGCAACCCAT
>CALJLD010000195.1 GCA_937982665.1 uncultured Planctomycetales bacterium | reverse complement strand
GCTGTGCAGTCCGCGCGCGAAGCAGCCCGGAAAACGGAATGCCAATCGCATCAGCATCAAATTGCCATAGCTCTGCAGAGCTTCCACGACATTGAGAATGTTCTTCCGCCCGCGCACTGGCAGGCAGCGGATAATCCGCCGGCCCTATACCCTGGCTATCCTTGGCCGGGAGCCAATCAAAGGGGGTATTACTACAGCTGGATGGCCAGGATTCTTCCCTACATCGAGCGCAACAGCGAACACTCGCGAATTGACTTCAGCTCTGATGGCGTCATGGACCCCTGGCCCCATCCTCAGGTGCCGCTTCCGGGTGAGCCGTATCTCAATAGCCTTGAATTCCAAGTCTACCGCTGCCCTTCGGATCCGCGGCATCGAGGAGCCGGTGTCTTCGCGGAGCTGGACGATGGACGGATCTTTGAAATCCGGCACACAAGCTATCTAGGCGTTAACGGCACGGATCAGTTTGCTTTCGATGGGGCGATCTTTGTCAATTCCCGAGTCAACCTCACCAGCATTCGGGATGGAACCGCCAATACATTTCTCATTGGAGAGCGGCCCCCGACTCGCGATGGGTGGTTCGGCTGGTGGTTTGCTGACGCCGGCATGAAGCCTTGGTTTGGTTCACCTGGTGTTGTGCTTGGCACAAATGAAATCATTCACCAGGACTTTGAGTGTTTTCCGTGGGGACCAACATCTGCCAACTACCAGCCCGTAGCTGACGAGTTGGCGGATGACGGTCAAGGTTATGAATTGCACGCGTGGCACTTTTGGTCCTACCATCCCGGTGGTGCTTACTTCGCGTTTGCGGATGGCAGCGTCCGATTCATCCCCTACAACATTTCTCCAGCGATCTTTACAGCCCACGGTACGATTGCAGATGACTTGGTGGCAGATGAATAGCGATAGATCGAAATCAAGAACTTCACTGCGAAATTGGTCGATCACGAGATTGATTGCTTTGGGGAGCATTGGGCTGACACTGCTAATGTCCGCTGGCTGCGGGGGCGATGAGCCCAAGGTGCTCAAGACCCAACAGGCTCCCAAGGAGTTTCCCAGTGTGAAAGGCACCGGGAAACCCAAAGGTTAGACGAATAGGTTTGACCCAAAGGATAGACAAAGCATCTTGGTCTTTTCAGTTCTCGCGCGTGCGGCCAACAACGTCGCACTTGCTGCGTTTGGGCAACAGAACCGACGCGGCAACTCCAATGATGCGCAATCCTGCTTAACGAGTTCTTTACGCGATCTGCGGAAGGCCTTCATCAATTCCTCATAGATTCGGCTGACGCGCTCTGTTGGTTGGTGCGCTGCCCGGACGTGATGTTTTTCTTGTTGCGAGCTTTCCGTGGATCAGACTGAACCGCAGCGTCGGCATTCGGCGCGCACGGTCGCTTTGTTGCTGTTTGTGTCTGGCGCGTGTGCGCTCGTGTTCCAAATTGTGTGGATGCGCGAACTGCGGCACATCTTTGGGTCAACAACAGCTTCGTCCGCAGCCGTGGTCGCCGTGTTTATGGGAGGGGTCGGCGCCGGAAACGCGTTTTTCGGCCGGCGACTCGATCAGACAATCAATCCGTTGGCGAAGTACGCGATGCTTGAGTTTGGCATTGCTGTGTCCGTCGCGGTTTCCCCGATGTTGGTGGGATTGACGCATACTGTGTATGTGGCCTTGGGAGGGCAAGCCAGCTTGGGGGCATGGGGAGCAACGACCGTGCGGTTGGCTGGTGCCGTCTTAGTCTTGGCCTTGCCGACGTTCTTAATGGGTGGAACCGTTCCCGCGGCGGCCAAAGCCATCGCGTCCGAGAATGATCCTCGCCGGCGCGGAGTCGCGCTGGTCTATGCGACCAACACTCTGGGCGCGGTGTTGGGTGCCGGCCTTGCCAACTTCTGGCTGTTGGAGGTGTTGGGCAATCGCACTTTGTTGTGGTTAACTTGTGGCTTGAACCTTGCACTGGCGATGTCCGCGTTGGCGATTGCCAACCGCTTGCCGGGTGTTGAAAACGTTGCGGCTTCGCGCGCTGCGGACAGCAGGCAGCCGCGAAGGGCAAGCACAAATAAGCCGGCTGGTGAAAGCCAAGCGAAGAATTCACCTGTTGGGTTTGTGTATTTCTCCGCAGGTACAGTGGGGCTGGCATTCTTCTTGATGGAGATTGTCTGGTATCGCATGTTGGCTCCCTTGTTGGGGGGAACGACTTATACCTTTGGTCTGATCCTGGGCGTGGCGTTAGCGGGAATTGGGATTGGCGGTGCCGCGTATCATGTTCTTGCGCCGCGAATCAAGCCGGGCATCGCAACACTCGCAGCCACGTGTGCGTTGGAAGCGATGTGCATCGCATTGCCGTTTTGGGCGGGAGACAGCATTGCGTTTCAAATCTTGAATGGGCAGACGACACAAGCTGTAGGGTTTTGGAGCCAAATCCTCGATTGGCTTGGCGTCGCCGGACTTGTAGTGTTTCCGGCTGCGGCTGTGGCCGGCTTTCAGTTTCCGCTGCTGGTAGCCATGGCCGGCAGCGGACGGGAGCAGATTGCCAAACATGTTGGGCTGACTCTCGCAGCGAATACGCTGGGTGCCATTCTCGGTTCATTGATCGGCGGGTTTGTTGCGCTTCCGTTGCTTGGCGCGCCGCTGGTTTGGCAAGCAGTTGTCTGTTTGTTGATAGCCTTGGCGATGGCCGCATGTCTGTGGCCGCCGAGAAGAATTCGCCTGGTGACATGCAGCGCTGCGGCAATGTGCGTCCTGGCGGGTTGGGCCATCTTGCAAACCGGGCCCACCGCGGTTTGGCGACACTCAGGCATTGGAGCGAGCCGGGCAATGACCACAGGTGATGGTCCCAATACGCAGAAGTTGTTCGCCAATACGCGACGTCGACAAACCGTTTGGGAATCCGAAGGGCTGGAATCGAGCGTCGCGATCACCGCAACCGACGGGCTGTCATTGATCGTCAACGGCAAGTCCGATGGCAACTCTGTGGCTCACGACGGCACACAAATTGGACTTGGTTTGATGGGTCCTTTGCTGCACCCGGAGCCACAAACGGGGCTGGTGAGTGGGCTGGGGACCGGCGAGTCCGCAGGCTGGCTGGCCGACACCGAGACAATGACGCACGTCGACATTGTTGAGTTGGAGCCTGCCGTAATTGAAATGGCCAAACGGTGCTCCGACTTGAATCGCAACGTGCTGGACAACGAGAAAGTTGAGCTGCACTTCAATGATGCGCGCGAATCGCTGCTGACCTCAGGCAGCGCCTATGACTTGATCGTCTCCGAGCCTTCCAATCCGTATCGAGCTGGCGTTGCCACGCTCTACACGCGCGAGTTCTACGAAAGCGCCTCAAACAAACTCAATCCCCAAGGACTGTTCCTGCAATGGTTGCAAGCTTACGAGGTGGACAGCCGCACGGTGCGAATTGTTCTGAAGACTCTGACCAGCGTTTTTCCAAACGTGCAAGTTTGGCGCACCCGCACGCATGACTTGCTGCTGGTTTGCGGAAAATCAACGGAGTCCTTTCCGGCTTCGCAAGCAGGCTTGCAAGATCGGCTGGCCGATCCCGTGATCGCTGCCGGCTTGTTGCGAGCCTGGCGGGTTGCCGATGTCGAAGGCGTTTTGGCTCATTACGTTTGCAGCGAACCGACGATCACGGCCTTCGTTGCTCAAGAAGATGTCCCACGGAATACGGACGACAAGAACGCGCTGGAGTATACATTCGCGCGAACAGTCGGCCAAACGACTTCATTTGCCGTGCAAGAATTAGAGGCTTTGGCAATTGCGAATGCCGATGCGCTTCCGCCTGGCATAAAGGATCTCGACGAGGACAAAGTTGCGCGACGCCGGCTGGCCATGCATGCCATGTTGGGCGGCCAGGACACGCTCAACGAATTGGCCTCCGCTGGAAACAACAAATTGGCCAGCGCTTTGGCCTTCTATGCTTCTGGTGACTACGCCAAAAGCAAATGCCGCGTTCGCGCATGTTGCGATCGATGAGCAATGTCCGATGGAGCGATTTGCCTACGCACATACATTGGCGGAGCTTGGTCTTTACTTGCCCCCGCAAAAGTTGCAGTTGATCGCCGGTCGCAGTCCGGCGGAAGCCGCCGCGCTGCGTGCAATCGCCGCTCGGCGCCGTGAAGAACGGAATGCGGAGATTCTTGGCAGCAGCGTCGTGGAATCGCTTCTGCAATTGCGCGACGATCCGTGGCCGGACAAGAGTCTGTTGGAGTCGCTGTTCTTTGCCAGTGGCGAAGTGGCTTTGACAGTGGGCTCCGCGCGCGAAATTCACGACGCGCTGGCCGAACCCTTTGCCGGCTATCGGATGGAAGACGAGCGGGTTCTGCTGAGATACGTGATCTCGCAGCGATTGGGGAACCGCGCTGCTGTGAAGGCTTTGGCTGAGCTTGAGCCGCATATCCCCTGGCAAGAGTCCGTTTTGCGCGACCGCATGCTGCTTTATCGCGATGCGGGACATCCGCTGGCTGAGGTTGCCAGCGCCGACTTGGAAGAGTTCATTCGCTGGCGAATCTGGAATCAGCTACGAAGTGAACAGGCACGAGTTGGTACTGAATCGCAGGCGGCTTACAATGAAGGGTTCGGATGCATTGCATCTAATATCGCATTGTTCTCTTCGCCAAGCCGCTCACGAAATGCAAGTTCTGGTCGCCAGTTGCGTTTGCCTGATTCTTGGCGGCGGGGGGATTCTGGACCTTGCGAGTTTCGTTGCTGACGTTGGCTGGCAAGACCCGGACAGCCAAGTCCAAGACAACCAAGACGAAGACAACGCAGACGAGCGCCAAGCTGATACCGCCGATGACGCAAGCGAGCTTTTGGACCGGATCTTTGCGCAGTTGGACTCCACGACATTCCACAACCGTAACCAGGCGAAAAGCGACTTGCGGCGGTTGATTGCAAAGGATGACTGGCGAGGGGTTGTCTTGGAGCGGATGGCGCGGAGCCTGTCGTCGCCGGAGACATCGGCCGATGTTCGTGGAGCATTGCAGCCGCTGTGGAACTTGCATTCGGAAAGTTATTTGGCCACGCCCAGGGCGATCAGCGACAAAGATGCCGCTGCGGAAATCGCCAATCTGCGGTCAAATCGGTACAGCACTCGCGCCGCCGCGGAGTTTCGTTTGCGACTGGCTTGCGTCGAAGCCGACAATCCGGCCGCGTTTTTCGGTCGACTGATGGAAGCCGCCGGCGCTGCGGATGATCCTCATGCGGCCCGCGTGCTGATTGAATTGAATCAGCAGATGAGAATTCGCTGGTTGAAGGCGGAGCCGGGAAGCTGGCATTTTCCGCCTGTTGCTCCCGGCACAATTGAGCGGCATATCAGCACACTTACGGCAAGTACTGAGAGCCAGGCATCGCAATCCAACGTTGATCAAGCCCAGGAGGCGCTCGTTGACTTGTTGTTGCGCGCGGACACCTCGACGGCTGTTCGCGAACAGTTGAAGGCGCAACTTGCTGACAAGAGTCATTCCCCGGAAGTTTTGCTTCGCCTGGATCAGGTGTATGAACTTACGCGGCACGTCGTCGCTATCGAAGGCTGGGTCTCGCGCGAGCAGACGCGCGTGGTTGAGCGCGTTGAAGTTACACCGAATACGGCGATTGACATCTGGAAGAATGCTTTGGGCCTTGACCCGACGGGAGTGAAGACCGTTATCACTAAGGTGGAATCGGGTCGCGTCACAATTTCACAATGCGAGTATCTTGCCGCAGGCGACTATCCGCTGGGCGAATGCCACATGACGGCGGATTCCAGCGTGCCACTTTTTCAAATTGTGGAGTTGCGGACTCCCCGTGAACACTTGCTGTACAACCTCGCTTTGGCACAGCAGCCATTCGCAGCGCGATTGCAGGAAGTTTCGCAACGAACCATGCACGCATGGCTGGAGCGGGGCGGACGCCTAGACCAGTTCCAACGATTCTTGTTGAGCATATTCGATGCTGGCGTGATGTCGAACCTGGCTCCGCAACTTCTGATGTTGGAAGATGCACGCGCGGAAAAACCGGAGATTCTTGCTCAGGCCGGTTCGCGGCCGAGCCATCATCAAGAGATATGCTATATCCTCGCGTTGTATGGCCAGGCAGAAGCGGTGCCGGGCATCATGGCGGCAATAGACGCAAAGACCATTCTTCCGCCAATCAAGAAAGATGATCCGTTTGCATGGCCAATGGTCGCGCTCTTCGCCATTGCTGAACGTGACCCTTGGCCGGAAGCCAAGACGTGGCTGGAAGCCCAGTTGATGTCGCACGAAGAACTGCATCTGGGCGATAAGGATGATCGCGGGTGGAAAAGTCCGCAGCCAACAGCCAGGGCCGCAGCGGCGTGGATTTTGTTGAAGCGATCCGGCGCTGACCCGGAAGACGAGCGATTTGGGCTGAAGCGGCTGAAATTTCGCTCGCTGGACAACGTTGGCTGTCCAAGTTTGGCGTTTGCGTCCGAGGAGGCCTATCAACGCACTCTGGAATGGTTAAAACAGAGCCAAACGT
>CALJLD010000194.1 GCA_937982665.1 uncultured Planctomycetales bacterium | reverse complement strand
GCTCGTTCAGCCGGTCCAACGCCAAGGCTTTGCTCCCTTCACGCAGAGCGCGGGAAACCCGACTGTAAGCTTCGTCGGAAAGATCGAGCGTAGAGTCATGCACCAACAGCGAAGTCAGCTGACCACTGCTGGTCGGCTCAACGCCCAACTCGGACTTGGCCGGCATTTGTAGATAGCCGTGAATGTCCTTGTTGCGGATCGCCCAGGCAATTTTGCGGGCAACCTCCGGATCCATATCCTTCACATCATCCGGCAACTTCGGCGGCTCGAAATCGGCAGGCGGAACACCCAACGTCGCCGGATCAACAAACTCAATCAGTCCCAGTCCTTTGAGAGCCACACGATAGAAATCGATGCTCTCTTTGATCGCCGAGCGACTGATCTCGCGGCCTTTGAGTTCTTCTTCCGTCTTGTCGATATCAATGTCGTCGCGCAGTTTCTCGGCCTGCTGTGCCACCCATTGTTGAAATGCCTGAGGGTCTTCCAAAACAGCGGCCGGAAAACTCTTCTCCAGTTCCGCTCGCGCGGCCGCCGCGGCTGCGGTTGCGGCCGACTGGTTGTCATCCGGCTGCGGCTCTTCATCACCGGACGAAAACAGTGACTTCACTCCGCTCCAGATGTTGGCCCCTTGTTGCTGCAAGCTGGCGATGTCTTCCGCGCTGGATCGCGCCTGGGCCATCTTGGTGTCTTTGAACCATTCATGCACCAGCATTAAATAAGCTTCTTGCGATTCCGCATCGGCCGCGATCTTGACCACCTGCGATTGCTGTTCGCGAACCGCGCTTTCCACAATCTTGTTGATGCCAAACATCATCGCCGGCAACGCCAGGACAGGCAGCAACAACATAAAGATCAGCGTCCGCCGGTCGCGGAGCGTATCGACAAGTTCCTTGCGGTAGATTGTCCAAATACCTGAGATCACGCGGCCTGTTCCTCAATTAAGCGAATGAAACCCTCGTCAAGGTGACTGCCGTACTTGGCGCGGAATTCGTCAATCTCGCCCAGAAAAACAAGCTCGCCGCTGTTGATCACGCCAATGCGATCGCACAGCTTCTCAACTTCGGTCATGTGATGCGTGCTGAAGATGACCGTTCGCCCTTCTTCCCGGCAGCGCGCGATGAACTCCACAATGCTCTTGGCCGTGATCACGTCCAGGCCGGTTGTCGGCTCATCAAACACAATCACCGGCGGCGAATGCAGCACCGTTCGGGCGATGTTAACCTTCTGCCGCATGCCGGTGGAAAGCTTATCGCAAGCGCGGTCCAGGAATTCACTCATGCCGAACGTTTCGCTGAGCTCCTGAGTTCGGGCGTCGATGTCTCCCGGCGTCATGCGGAACAACCGCCCAAAATAGCGGAGCACTTCTCGCGGCGTCAGCCGACCATACAAACCAGTGTTGGTGGAAAGAAAGCCAACGTTGCGGCGAACCTCGGCCGATTGCGTGACGATGTCTTTCCCCATCACGCGGCCTTCACCACCGGTGGGCTTGAGCGCCGTGGAGATGATCCGCAAAGCCGTGGTCTTGCCGGCGCCGTTGGGCCCCAACAGGCCAAAAACCTTGCCAGGCTCGCAGGTGAACGTCACGCCCTTCAGGGCTTCCACGCGTTTGGACTTTCGTCCTTGGTACGTCTTCTGCAGGTTGTTGACTTCAATCACAGGCGATTCTCAATGCTGGAAAACGCTTTCTCAATGCTCGGAACAGTCGGCAGCCTGCCCCGCAAGCTACCGATGGCCGGATCATTCTCGCAGATTGGCTATTCGGAGACTATTACCCAGAATTGCGGATCAAAGTTGCGAGATGTTGGCCATTGGCGGAATGTTTGAGCGTTGGGTGGCATGGTCACATCGCGCAGCAGGGTGACCATGAGTGCGGCCAGGGCCACATCACGGGAGTCAATCGTTCTGGTCTGAGGTCCGTTGGCGTAACACAAAATCCGGTGAATCGCGTCGATGGCGGGTGAAGGGGACAAATCTACCCCAACGCGTTTTCATGGTCACCCTGCTGCGCGATGTGACCATGCCACCCAACTTGTGGAGAATGACGTCAATGCCGCTGGGGAAGAAGGCGGCCGAACTTTTGGCTGGCGGCCGTGTTTCCCAGGCTTCCGCGCTCCCGCAAAAAAATTTTATTTTGTGTGCAAATCCGCGGCGTCAATTTCCTTACTTATTAGCAGGGGGAAAAGTGTCCCGCACTTGTGAGTGGCAAGCCGCTTACGAATTGGATGACGGTCCGCGCTTGGCGAGTCAACAGCGGGATTGCCGTTGATTGGCCGGACTGGACTGAGCACATGCAAAGGAACCCTCGGCTTTGGGTGCCACTGCTGGCTTGTCCAGCAGTGCCCAGCGTCGGGTCAATACGAGTCCGAAATTCAGCGATGACGCAGCCCTGGCGTGATTGCGTAAATGGCGTAACGGATCGGGTGGCGGCGGCAGCGGATTAAACTCATTCGCCGCAGCCAACCCAAAACTCAGGGCCTGACAAAACAACAACCTGACGACACAAATGGAGGAACCGTGAACTTTGCGCATCAAATTACTCAGCTGCACATTCTTCTCCGAGCGAGAAGATCAACGTCGGCGACAATTCGCCCAGCGGATGAAATCGTTTTCGTCGCGTGCGAAACGGTTTTGAACGCGGACGAAAAAGTTTCCGACGCAAGAGAAAAGGTTTCGAATGGGCACGGAAAGGTTTCAAACGCAAGAGAAAGTGTTTCCGACCTAAACGATCTGTTCGCGGAAGCAACGTTTCGCCAGCCCATCAGGCGTCAGAACGTGTTGTTGTCCAACAAGTTAAGTCGCAACTTGGTCACTTCCGCGCCGGCGGGCGATCCCTTTTCGCCATTTCCACGAACAAGTCGTTCCCTCATTCCGTCATTCCCGCGCGGGCGGGAATCCAGCGCGCGCCGTTGGTCACTGGATTCCCGCCTGCGCGGGAATGACGGCACGGCGAAGCATTACGGACGCCTGCGCGGAATCACCAACTAGCAATGCCGAGCCAATGACCGCCCGCACTAAGTATGCATTTTCGGTACAATGCCAATTCACCTCAAGCTTGTGAACAGGCAATCCAACATGGAAACGCAAACCCATCAACGATTCTCCCTGAAAGCCCTTTTTGCGCTCGTCGCGTATTTCGCGCTGCTGGCGATGGGGCTTTCCCTGCCGACAAGCTGGTGGGTGGATGTCTGCGTGCTGGTGACGTTGCTGATGCTGCTGTGGCTGTGGCGCTACGCCTGGACGGGAAGTCCAGACCAATTCCGTTCGGCTTGTCGCACGGCGGCCGTGTTTGGTTCGGTTTACTTCGTGCTCATTTTTCTCGCGCCGGTTCCAAACATCTGGCCGTATTTGCTCACAAGCAAAGGGCTTGGTCTTGCCCATGACAAGGTCCACGGCATCGCCGCAGATTCATCAGGCGCGCCCCCTGACTATGTGGCGACAATCGATTGGTATCGTGCAATCAACCTGGCGAAACAGGGTCGGTATTGGCCGCATCCCAACCGGGACGTCGCAGAGTACGACAAATCGTTGCGAGGTTTTTGTTGTGTTGGTCATTGTCTGTTCACGGCCTTGTTTGCCGCGCTGGGCGGCGTGCAGTGGCGACGTCCTTCCTGAAATGGCCGTTCTTGAAATCTGCGCTCCTAAAATCTTCGTCCTGACATCTGCCAGAGAAGCATCATGTTTACTGGGATCATTGAAACGCTGGCCCTCGTTGCGGACGTCGTGGAAGAACCGCCTGGCGTGCGACTGGTGATCGAAGCCGCGGAGATTGCCGCGGAAGCCAAGATTGGCGAGAGCATCGCGCTCAACGGCTGTTGTCTGACGGTTGTCAGCATCGCCGGAGGCAAGGTTTCATTTCAAGCAGGTCCAGAGACGCTGGACCGCACGAATCTTGGCCGGCTGAAGATTGGCGACCGCGTGAATCTCGAACAGTCGCTCAAAGTTGGCGACCGGCTGGGCGGTCACTTTGTCACCGGCCATGTGGATGGGCAAGGTGCGCTGGCTTCGCGCGAAGATGACGGCGAGTGGTCAACGTTCTGGTTTGAGTTGCCGGAGGAACTCGCCCGACCGATGGTGCCCAAAGGCTCCGTGGCCGTGGACGGAGTGAGCTTGACGCTGGTGGAAGTCACTCAAGACCGCTTCAGCGTGGCGCTGATCCCGCACACGCTGGAAATGACAACGCTGGGAATGCTCAAACCCGGCGACCCGGTCAACCTGGAAACAGACCTGTTGGCAAAGTTCGTGCAAAAGCAGATGGGATAATAGATCGGCTGAGACATCCTCATGTCAGTAGCGATGCCAACCGTCAAACGCACACGAACGACCGGAGCAGATTTACTATGACTCGTTTGGTAGCGGTTGCCTGTATCGCGTTCTTATTGATTGCTGTCGTTGCATCGTTTCTCGTGCAGGAGAATCGCCAGCCGGACCGAGTCGAATGGAGTTTCCCGAGAGAATCGTGGGAAAGTCGAAATGCAACTGCTTATGTCGAGGGATTCAAATGGTCGGGTGCCCCTGCGGTTGTTTCCAGCGCGACGGTATTAGTGGAAACACGCGCCTCAATGGACGGACAACGCATGCTGTCACTCAGTTTTGAAGTCACGTATGAGTTTGATGCTGAGGATAATGTGGTGGGCGTTGAAGTAACAAAGCTCGAGGAGTTCGCTGCTGACGGATTCTCAACTGCGTCGTTCGTTGACTTAGAACAGGCAATGGCTTGGTGGACGATAGGAGTCACAACGGTGCCAACCACCGGTCGCCACGCATACTCACCTCCGACCGGTCGTTCAGCGGTCGGGCCACTAGAAATGTCTTGCCCCCGAATAACATTTGGTATGTCCACCGTATTTGCCGAAGCGGATTGGAAGAACCGAAATGGTCACTATCCGCAAGTAAGAGATGTCACCGCTCGCCGGGTCGAAAGCGGGGAACAACCTATTGATTGGACGCTGCATGTGAAGGCACAAGATGAAAGTGCCGACGAACAATCGTTTGACATTCGAGCCGGAAGCAATAAATGAAAGAGCAGTTACCGGCAGAAGCGTACGCCATCACCACGGAAACTCGCGCACCCAACAGTCGCGTTGTTTCCCTTTTCTTTTACCCCTTCCTAGTCTCTAGCCTCCAGTCTCTAGTCCCTTACCCAAGCCTCTGCTCAACAAACCCCACCATCACCCCAATCGCCTCGTCCCAATTCTGTTCCTCGGTTCGTCCGCTCGCTTTGCGCGGCTTAAAGCTATGGTCGCCATCGTTCAGCCAATGCACGTTAATGATCTTGGGCAGTTTATAGCCCTGGACTTCTTCGTGTTTTCCGAACGCATCGCGCTCGCCTTGGATGATCAGCGTTGGCGTCGTCAATTCGCGCAAGTGATCCACGCGCAGCTTTTCCGGCCGCCCGGTGGGATGAAACGGATAACCAAGACAGATCAAGCCTTCGACGTTGGCCTCGTCCGCAATCAAGCTGGCGATGCGGCCACCCATCGATTTACCGCCAATGATCAGCGTCCCGTTCTTGGCTGGCCCGGACTTGCGAAGTTGTTTGATGACCTGCAACCAGGTTTCGCGCAGCAGCGGTTCACGGTCAGGCGGTTTCTTGCGGTCCGTTTCGCGTCGGGCGTGCATGTAGGGGAATTCAAAACGGACAACGCGGATCTTGTGCGCAGCCAGGCCTGTGGCCATGAATTCCATAAACGGCGAATCCATCGGCGCGCCGGCACCGTGCGCCAGGGCAACAGTCGCCACCGGCGCTCGCTTAGGGCCATCAATCAAGAAGGGGGTGTCCGACATAAGACTCCAGCGGATAAATCTGAGTTTGGTGGACCAGAGAATATCTTCGCCAGCCCAGGAAATCGAGAAGGACAACAAATCGTGCAGCGAAATCCGAAAGCACAGCGGACGCGGGAAACATGGTGTCCGACCCAACCGCAGAAACTTTCCGATCTCCGCCGAAATCCCCACAAAAACATGCGCCAAGCGAAAAATGACCGTAACCAACCGCCAAAACGGTCAAGTGCTGGCTACAGCGCGCGTTCGCGCATAGACTCAAATTGTCGTAATCGCTTGCCAGCGGAAAAGTGGCCGATTTTGCTCTGTTGGCTGTTTCACAGCGATTGCCGCCCTCAACAAGTGGAATATGATTTCCCCCTGCCTGATTTAGTTGTTGTTTCGCCTCAATCGCAAACGCGCGCGATGGGCGATTCTCCCTCCCCCCCGACTTCGCATCCGGCGCGAACCGGGCCATTCCCAAGGTTCCATTCTGACCTGCGACCCGGAGTGATCCAACCATGCCGCGCCACGCAGTGATTCCAACCGCCGAAGAAGCGACGGTTCGCCCGCCGCCTTCGCAAGAGCAGGCTTTGCCGGGTGACAAAGTCGTCAAGACAAAGCCGAAGCAACGGACGGAACTCTCTCCGCAAGAAGCGGCCGCGCAACTCGCCCAAATTATCGAGGATCATCAACTCGCCGTCTTTGCTTTCTTCCGCGCAAGGGTGCTACAGCAGAGCGATGCCGAGGACCTGACGCAGGAAGTCTTCCTCCGCTATCACACCGGTCGGGCCAGATTTGATGAATCTCGCGAAATGCGCCCCTATTTGATGGGGATCGCGCGTAACCTCTTGCGAGAACGCGCAAGGAAATTAAAGAGCAGGAAAGAAGTCTCCTGGACGGAGATTTGTCTCGAGCTGGAGAATGAACCCCCCGACGGAATGGGCGCTTACGAAGATGTGATCGATTTCCTGCCGGAGTGCTTGGAGAAGCTCGGCGATTCCGCCAAGCAGGCACTCGATCTGCATTATCGCAAACGGATGCAAGTTCGGGATATCGGCTCGCGACTGGAACGCACCGTGGGTGCGGTGAAGTTGTTGATGTTTCGGGCACGCCAATCCATCAAGCGCTGCCTGGACCGAAAGTTGAAATCGCAACGGCATGACTGACGAACAACTCATTACGATGTTGTACGAGTCCTCGCCGGCGGAGCTTTCCGCGGCGCAGCTGAAGATGCTGCGCACGCGCATGCTCGCTTCGGCCAAGGTCAAACGTGCCGTCGCGCAAAGAGTTCGTCTGGAACAAGGCCTGACCGAAACGCTCGGCCGACCGCATTTGCAGACAGCCGCCATTGTCGCGGCTTGCACGGCGGCGGCTGTGTCCGTGCCCCTCGCCAGCGGCCTTTTGAGTTGGATCAAAGGCTGGAGTCTGACGGTTTGGAGCGGAGTTGCCGCGGTCACGGTTTCCGTGCCGGTGGCCGTTGTGGTTATGGTCAGCAACGCACCTGTTGATAAACCGCTTCCGGTTGTCGCGCCTCCGGTAGCCAAAGAAGGCATCGCCGGCATAGAGTCAAATCTGCCACCGGGCGAAGATGTAAAAACACCGGAGGAAAGTCCTTCGGATAATCTTCCGCCAGGTTGGGTGCCCTACTCGGGTGATGCCTCGCCAGAAGACACGACCGCGGACGGAAGCGATTCTGGCGATGTTGATTCGGGCGGCGATCCAGGCAGCGGCGATCATTAACGGCCGTGCGAGCGGAAACCGAATCTGCTTGCCGCGAACGTTGTGGATGGTATCATCGGTCAGACTCTGAGCAAAGTTCGTCTTGTCACAAGCCACAAGTGGATTAGGCGACAAGCGAACATTGTAGTTCTCGCCAGCCATCGCCTTTGCAAACTGCAAGGTGTCTTAGCCAGCCCGAAGTGCGTTACTTCCTGGTCCTGGAGCGACGGTAGTTCTGGTAGCTCCTGCCGTGCGCGCTCACAAATTCAGAGCCATTGCTCCATGTTCGCAAGTTGCGCGAAACAGCCGCGGGTCCTGGCGGGTTCAATATTCACATGAAAACGGAAGCAAGCCACAAGCGAAACCGCCACACTTTGAGCTTCTTGCGCGCCGGGTTGTTCTTTGTGCTGGTCATCGAGATGTTCGGCATTGCCAGTGAGCTCTACCTGCTGGACCATTTCGAAGGCGGCTGGCAGCAACTTCCTATGTACGTGCTGGCCGCCACGTTGCTCTGCATGCTGCTGTTGGTGACAGTTCGCATTCGCCCTTTGGTCTGGCTCGTCAGTCTGGCCATGTTGTGTTGCATCGCCACCGGCGCGTTGGGTTCTTACCTGCACTTCCAAGGAAACATGGAATTTGATTTGGAGTTTGACCCGGACCTTGAAGGCATGGAGTTGTTTTGGAAGGCGATGGATAAGAACCCACCTCCATTAGTGCCGGCAGCGTTTGTGCAGCTGGGGCTCTTGGGCCTGGTCTATACATTTCGGCACCCTGTCTCTGAAAAGTCACGCTTCCAGAATCAAGGAGAATCGTCATGACGCGAAAATTGTTGGTCGTGAGTTTTGCCCTGGCAATGTTTTGCTGCGCCGCGCAACACGCTTCCGCTCAAGTGGGCAAGTCAGAAAACCTGCTGAACCCAAATCGCGCTGGCAAGGACGAACTTCTCAAAGTTCCTCACTTCGATCAGGCGCTTGTTGACGGGCTAATGGAGAAGCGCCCGTTTCTACGTCAGCAGGACTTGAACAACTTTCTCAAGGAATCATTGACGTCCGAACAACTCACAGAGGTCTACGGCAAGCTCTTTGTGCAGATCAATCTGAACACCGCCAGCAAAGAAGAGATCATGATGATTCCTGGCGTGGGAGAGCGCATGCATCACGAATTTGACGAGTACCGGCCGTACAAGGCATTGGCGCAGTTTCATCGCGAGATTTCCAAGTATGTGGACGATGCAGAACTCGCCCGACTGGAACAATACGTGTTTGTGCCGATCAATCTCAACACGGCCAGCGACGAAGACATCCTGAGCATTCCCGGCGTCGGCGATCGCATGTTGCACGAATTCAAGGAGTATCGTCCTTACCGCAACATTGAGCAATTCCGCCGCGAGATCGGCAAGTATGTGGACGAGAAAGAAGTCTCGCGTTTGGAGCGATTTGTTACGCTCGACTAGGAATGGGCGCCTGGCCACCCATTGGTTGTCCGCCATTTCCGCATTGGGCATCAGTTCGCGCTATCTTGATCATTAGCAAATGATTAAGATTCCCTTGGAGCGCCGTGTAATACTGCGCTTACAAGGATCGCAAACTGGTGTTTCGGACATGTCCGCCGTTCTGATCACAAACAACTTGTTGTTCTCTTCGCAGGTCGCCAGCGCCGCGGCAAAGGCAGGCATTGAGCTGAAGTCCCTTTCCAGCGTTGAGAACTTTCACGAAACGGCGGACGGGGCGTCCTTGCTGCTTGTTGACTTGAGCACGCCGGGCATGCGAATCACCGACCTGGTAGCTCGCGCCCGAACGTTGGATTCGCCACCGACGGAAATTGTCGCCTTTGGTCCGCACGTGCACGAAGCCCGACTGATGGCCGCCCGCACGGCCGGTTGCAATCAAGTCTTGTCGCAAGGCGCGTTCTCGACGGAGATGAATGGCATTCTCGCCCGCGCGGCGCAGCGGGAACAACATTGAGTCCGCAGCCTCTTTGCGGCGTCTCTGGTCCAAATCTCGAGCGAAGGCTATCCTGGCTTCGCTATGAACAAATTGCCTGAAAAACGAGATAACGCGCCGCCCGCCTCGCGCGCTCATGACATTCAAGCCGTTGTCTTTGACCTGGATGGCTTGATGTTCAACACGGAAGAGATCTATCAGGAAGTGGGACGGACGTTGTTGGGGCGTCGCGGTAAGACGTTTGAGCCCGACTTGATGGACAAGATGATGGGCCGCCCTCCGCGAATTGCATTGCAGTTGATGATTGATCATCATCAGCTTGAGATTGATGTCGATGCGCTGGCTGCGGAATCGAACGAGACTTTCATGGAATTGCTCGATGGTCGCATCGCCCCGATGCCAGGGCTTGTCAATCTGTTGGATGCTTTGGAGACCGCAAAGCTCCCCAAGTCAATCGCCACCAGCAGCTCGCGGCGGTTTGTTGAGCATGTGCTGCAACGGTTTGATTACCAACCGCGGTTTGAGTTCGTGTTGTCGTCGGACGATGTCACAAACGGCAAGCCGCATCCGGAGGTTTACCTCACTGCCGCCGCGCGTTTTGGGATAGCCCCGGAGCAAATGCTGGTTTTGGAAGACAGCGAAAACGGCTGTCGCGCGGCTGCGGCTTCCGGCGCGGTGGCGGTTGCGGTACCGCATGGCGCCAGCTTGCGACATGACGTCAGCATGGCCGCAATGGTGATCGATTCGCTGGCCGATCCGGCGCTGTACGCGCGGTTGGGGATCGATAGCGAATGATCAAATCGCGCGACGTGCGCTTGCCTTTGTGACAGCACGCAGCGCCAGCTATATGAAACGCCCAGCCTCAATAAACACCCAGACTCAGTAAACTCTCCGTCCAAGAAAAACAAAAAGCCCTCGCGAGCAAGCACACTCGCGAGGGCCGAACTATTGCATCCACGCCTGTCGATTAAGTCACTGACAGGCTACCGGTCGCTTAGTTGTCGCCATCCTTCTTGATCAATCCGGCGATCTTGTCGGCGTACTTCGAGGGATCTTCCTTGAAGGACTTAACGCAGCTTTCGCAGCAGAAGTAGATCATTTGGCCTTCGTGATCGACCGATTGATCCGCGGCGATGGGATGACCGGAGAGCGGGCATTCCGTCTGCTTGGTGAAGCCTTTTTCCGTGCTGGCGAACACGGTGGCAATCTGCTCTTTCTTTTCCATCTTGGCGACTTTGCCTTGGCAGTTCTCACAGCAGAAGCCAACTTCGGTCTCGCCAATCTTGACCTTCATCTCGGCGTTCAACGGACCGCCGGACAGAGGGCAGGCCACTTGCACCATTTGCTTGGTTTCCAGCAATTGGAAGTTCGCGGCTGCGGCGAATTTTTCCGGATCGGCTTCATAAGCCTTGGGGCAATTCTCACAGCAGAAGTAGATCTTCTTGCCGTCTTTCTCAACAAAGTGCTCTTCGTTCACGGCTCCGCCAGAGACCGGGCAGCTGGCGACGATCTTGTCTTGAACCTTCTTCGCGTCCGACGCTGTGTCCTGCTGATCGTCTTGAGCATTCAAAACGCCAACAGCGGCAACGGCAAACAACGCCAACGTCAAAGTTGCAATACGAGCTTTCATGGTTTCTCCAGTTAGATGGACTTGTTGTGAAATTTGAATTCTGAAAATGGTTCGCGTTTTCCGCGAGACAGGTTTGCATGATCGATCGACTCCGAATGCTGTTGCGATCCCCAATCATGCTGATGCAATCGCCAACAAGAAGTCGAACGATGACTGCGCGCGTTTAGCTCTTGATGGGCGCGCAGAGGGAGCGCGGCGTGCTAGTTCCGCCAACAGCAATAGAGAATGCTGAACGTTGTGCCGCTGGTTGCACCATTTGTGCCAATTGCCGGATTCGCTGCGGCCAGGCCGAGTTCCTCGGCTACGGCACTGACACTTCCAACCGCGGCAACTTTGCCGAGGGAAGTTTGCGGAGGCGAAGAATTCGCGGGCAATCGCTCTTCGCCAGGTTGGCGACAGCGGCAGCCGCACGATGTCTTGTTGACGTCCGTGCAGCAGCAACTCAGCTTTGGTGCGTCTGAGCCTTCTGTTGTGTCTTCCGAACAGCAACTCTTGGGCTGCGGTTCAGGCGTTTTTGATTGGGCCGACTGACAACAGCTCGCTTGGGGTTGGGGTTGGGCTTCGCGGTTCGTTTCTTCCGGCACTGCACCCGGCTGATGGTGACAGGCCGCTTGAATGCTGGCTTCGCGGGTGCCGCTCTCGTCAGAGCATCCGAAGGAAATCTGCGCGTCAGCCAACAGCATCCCGGCCATCACCGGGAGCAGCGTCAAGATGCGCAGGATTCGCTGCATGAGGAATGCGTTGAAGAAGAAAGTAGCAGATGCGCCGCCATCAAAAGATACGGGACGGGCGCAGGTTGGGTTTGTTGGTTCGGTTACGATTTTCTCAGTTTGCGTATTGTAGCCGAACGGCAGCCCAAGTGTGCTGTGTTGTGGGAAATCTTAACCTGTTTCCTGGCAAGCACTTGGAAGATGTGTTTGGTAGCACGCGCACGAGAGGAGTTGGCTATTTGCCGGTGAACTGGCTAACGGCAATCCCTTCCTCTTTGGTCAAGCGCGGGATGCGGCCAATGATTGTGTAGACAAATTGTCCGTCTTCGCGGATGAGCGCGGTTTGGGCGATCTCCGCAACACTCTCGCCGCCTACGTTCTTAACCTTGCCGGCGGAGATCGCCGAGTTGAGCGCGGCTAACAGGGACTCGTCAGCAATGCTGAGCGGTTGGCGAGAGTCCGGACAGCGCAACATCCGCAAGAACTCTTCACGAATGGGGGCTGGTGAGTTTTCGCCCAGCGGCGAATCAGGTTTGGCGGAGTCAGGCATTGTTGTTGTTTGCAGGAGAGCGCGAAGGCGACACCCGCCAAGATAGCTCCGCTTGCGTCGAAAGCAACATGGCCGCACCGATGGCTGCAGCGGCTCGATGTTCTTCGCCTCATGCCCCATCGGAACTCGCGCCGATATTCTGGATGGGAGATCGGGGAAGCGTCTTCGGCGGTGGGGACCGCCAGAAGGCGAAACACGGCAACACGCGAGACGTGGCGACACGGATGTCGTTGCGCTTAAAGGAAGCCCCCGCAACAGGACGCGGAGCGATCTCATGTTGTCGAAGAAGATCTGTTTGTTTGGTACGGCTGTTTGGTTCGCCTGCGTGAGCGTCGCGGCTCCGCAAGATGGGCAGTACGTCGAGCGCGACGGCAGAAGGTACTACGAAACGCGCCAGAAGATTCTTCGCCCGGTGCAGCAAACGACGTACGAAGAGCGCGAGCGCACCGTCTATCGCGAAGAGTACATGACGCAGGTTGAGGAATCTCAACGTGTTGTGCATGTGCCGGTCACGGAATACCGTTGGGAAGCCAAATGGCATGGCCGTTGGAACCCGTTCGTTGAGCCGTATCTGGCTTACCGCCTTGTACCGCGAACCACTTGGGAACCGCGATCGGAAACCGTTCGCATGCCGGTGACTCATCGCAATCTCGTTCCGACAAAAGTCGTTGAGCGAATTCCCGTCACCACGCGGCAAATGGTGGAAGAGGAAGTCATCCGCCGCACGGCGGTTGTCAATCCGCCTGGCCGGGACCCGTTCTCCAGCGGAGGCAGCCACGTTGTTCGTCGCCCCGTGATTGGTGGCGTTTCCGAGTTGAAGAGCGATCCGCCGCGAAGTGGATCGACGGACGAATGGCGGAAAGTTGTGAGATAAGAGAAGAGAGAGGCTAGAGGCTAGGGCCCAGGAAGAGTCTCCAAGTGTCTGGCACTTGTTGGTTTCTGTCCGGCCGGCCATTTGTCTTCTTGCCCTATCACGGATAGAACGGCAGGAGTAATCGCGCTGTCATTACGCGCGAAACGACTCCACCGAATCCGTGAGAGGTTGCTATGCCTTTGTCTGGCAAGAAGTTTGCGGTGTTGGCTGAGAAATTCTACGAAGACCAGGAATTGTGGTATCCCGTCTTTCGGCTGCGAGAAGCCGGCGCCACCGTGCATATTGTCGGACCGCAGGCGGGAGCGGTCTATGAATCCAAGCATGGATACCCGGCCAAAGCGGACGTGGCCGCCACGGAGGTTGCCGCTTCTGACTATGACGGAGTGATCATCCCCGGCGGTTACGCGCCGGATCACATGCGGCGGCATCAACCGATGGTCCAGTTTGTGGCCGACGCAGCGGCCGGCGGCAAGATCATTGCGGCCATCTGTCATGCCGGATGGATGCTCTGCTCCGCGGATGTCCTCAAAGGCAAGAAGTGCACAAGCTTCTTTGCGATCAAGGATGACATGGTCAACGCTGGCTGCGAGTGGGTGGACGCGGAAGTTGTGGTCGACGGAAATTTGGTCACCAGCCGCACGCCAGTTGACCTGCCGGCTTTCATGAAGGCGATCATTGCTGCGGCGAGTTGACATTTGTAGTGCTGGAACGTCGGGGCGCGATGAGGTGATCAAGCGATGAAGTCTATCAACCCCGCCACTGGCGAGCTGATCAAAGAGTACGAAGAGCACACGCCGGCAGAAGTTGAACAACAGCTGCAAACGGCCGAGGCGGCCTTTCACAGTTGGATGGAAGTGCCGTTTGCGGAACGGGCTGAGCTGATGCGGAACGCCGCGACGCTTTTGCGGACAAACTCCGCCAAGTATGCCCACCTGATGACAGAAGAGATGGGCAAACCGATTGCGCAAGCGCGGACCGAAGTTGAGAAATGCGCGGCCACTTGCGAATACTACGCGGAACATGCCGAGCGATTCCTCAGTCCGCGCGCGAAGTCATCCGACGCGGAGCATAGTTATGTGCGGTACGATCCGCTCGGCCCTGTGCTGGCGATCATGCCGTGGAATTTTCCGTTCTGGCAGCTGTTTCGCTTTGCCGCGCCGGGTTTGATGGCCGGGAATGTTGGCCTTCTTAAGCACGCATCGAATGTTTCCGGCAGCGCATTGGCGATTGAAGAGGTATTTCTTCAGGCCGGTTTTCCCAAAGGCGCAATGACGACACTGCTGGTCTCGTCAAAGCGGATTGCGGAGATCATTGAGCATCCGGTCGTTCGTGCTGTGACTTTGACCGGCAGCGAAAACGCTGGCCGCGCCGCGGCGGAAGTGGCCGGTCGCGCGCTTAAGAAAACGGTGTTGGAGTTGGGCGGTTCCGATCCGTTCATTGTCTTGGCGGACGTTGATCTTGCGGCGGTGGCCCGTTCCGCTGTGCGTGCCCGAACAATCAACAGCGGACAAAGCTGCATCGCTGCCAAGCGGTTTTTGGTGGAGCGGAGTGTTGTTGCGGACTTCGAAAAAGAAATGGCCACTGCGATGGAAGCGCTGCGCGTGGGAGATCCCTTGGATGAACGGACAGAGATTGGCCCTCAAGCGCGCGATGACCTGTTGGAAGAACTCCACGGCCAGGTCACCAAGAGCATTGACGCAGGCGCACGGTTGCTGACCGGTGGCAAACGAATGGACCGCCAGGGTTACTTCTATCCGCCAACGGTGCTGGCTGATGTGCGGCCTGGGATGCCGGCCTTTGATGAAGAGTTGTTTGGGCCCGTGGCTTCCATCATCAGCGTTGACAGCGCGGATCAGGCGGTGGATTTGGCCAACCAATCACCATACGGATTGGGGGCCAGCGTCTGGACAAGAGACACAGCCCTGGCGGAACGCCTGGCAGCCAAAGTGGAATCGGGCTGCGTGTTTGTCAACGGCGTGGTGAAATCAGATCCGCGGTTACCCTTTGGCGGAGTGAAAGCCTCTGGCTATGGGCGGGAACTGTCCGACGAAGGTATCCGAGAATTTGTCAACGTGAAGACTGTCTGGGTTGGGGCACCAGATTGATCTGATCCCGTAGCGAGTCCTCCGGCGAACCTGGCGGCGGCGAAGGCATCCGCACGGCCCCGCCGTAAAAAGTGCTGAAAGCGCCGCGCTCTTGCCAATAGGGCTGGCCGAGACCGTCTCGCAAAGTCACGCTCTTGTCGCCAATTTTGATTTCTCGCACGATGAATTCCAAACCGGGAACGGTGGTAATTCGCGACGCGGTGACTTCCGCGTAATCGAGAATTCGCGGTTCAATATCGTAATCGCTCATGAAGTCCGCGGGGCCGAGATACAGCCGCGGGAATTCGCCATTGCCGATGAACCGCACGACCAACGCCGGACGAACGGCTTCGCTCGCATCGATATCGACGCGATCAATGCCGACGATCTGGCCTTCAAACGTTTCCACGGAAGTGGCATCGAATGCGCTTGTCACCCTGGTGGGATCGGCCTCGCGCATTTCGTAGTCTCGGTTTGAACCAACACCACAGCCTGCGGCAAGGATGGCAAGCGTCAACGCCACGCAGCAGCAAAAACGGCGCATGAGAGTGACTCAATGGCTTGAGATTGACGGGGGCCACGGACGAATGTGTGGCAGAAGTGAACAATCTCAGGATACCCAGGATTCCGTTTGCTGACTACGCAAATCCGTCGGCCTGCTAGCGGTTGACAAGCTATCTTGGGCGGCTTTCGCAGGCCGGAGACTGACTGTGTTAAGTTCGCTTTGCGCATGAAAAACCGAAGGCCGGCGAGGGCCTTCGGTTGGCGAATTTAGCGGTATTTTCGCACTAGGCGGCCAGGACGGTGATTTGTCCAGGCGCCGGCGGACCATCACGGTCATCGTCGTCATCGCCGGAACGGCGGTTGCGACGCAATTGCTCACGGGCTTTTTCCAGCGCCTGGCGGATCTCTTCTTCAATCCTGTCACGCTGGGCGTCGTTATCGTCCGCGTTACGGCGGGCACGTTCCACCAACTCGCGGACCATCTGCTGGATCCGTTCGGTGCGAATCGCTCCGGCGTCGCCTCGGGCTGCCTCCGCCTGAGCGCGGGCTGCCTCAATCATCTTTTTCAGTTGCTCGCGGTTGGGCGCGTTTTGCAGCACTTCCACCCGCATCCGCTGCGCCTGCTCTCTGATCTTGTCGAGCTGTTCCCGATCCAATTGCGCGCCTTGGCCACTTTGCCGTGCGGCTTCAATCAACGCCCTGATCTGTTCTGGATTGGGAGCGTTCTTCATGGCTTCTTCAGCAGCGCGGCGCGCCTCTTCAACCATCTTTTGAATCTGCGCTTGGCTGGGAGCGTTCTTCATGGCTTGTTCGGCCGCCTGACGGGCTTCTTCGACCATGCGCTGAATTTGCTCCTGGTTTGGAGCGTTCTTTGAAGCATGTTCGGCTGCACGTCGGGCCTCTTCAACCAAGCGCTCGATCTGCTCCCGGTCAGGAACGTTCTTCATGGCCTGCTCGGCGGCCTGACGAGCTTCTTCGACCATACGTTCGATCTCTTCTTTGTCAGGTGCGTTTCTTGAAGCATGCTCGGCTGCGCGTCGGGCCTCTTCAACCATGCGTTCGATTTGCTCTCTATCGGGAGCATTCTTCATGGCTTGCTCTGCGGCCTGACGGGCTTCCTCGACCATGCGCTGGATTTGCTC
>CALJLD010000193.1 GCA_937982665.1 uncultured Planctomycetales bacterium | reverse complement strand
GTCATTGATCTTACGCAGTGGGTCCATGATCCCTTCGAAAGCCTGATGCGGACAAACCTTGGCGGCGGGAACGACGGGCCGAAAGCCATGGAACTGGCACGGACGCTCATTCAAGATCCACGACGAACGACGATGGTTTGGATTTCCGATTTCTACGAATTCGAGAACGACCGGCCGCTGTTCAACATGATCAAGAACGTGAAGGAATCCGGCGTTCACTTCATCCCGGTCGGATCGGTCAGCGGCAAAGGGTATTTCAGTGTCAACGAATGGTTCCGCAAACAACTCAAGAACATTGGCCTGCCTGTGCTGACGGGCAACATCAAGAAACTGATTGTCGAACTCAGGAAACAACTGGCATAGGAATCTGACACCCTGTTGTTTGCTCGCAAGCAATTACTCAACATCAACCCGCGACAAGCCCGGACGATTGAGCCAAGAGGAAACAAAGAGGAAAACCCAAGAGGAAATCATGGCGAAGAAGAAAGCCGCAACCAAGACGTCTTCGACAAGTAAGCCGTCCGCAAAGAAGCCATCCAGCGATGCCATCCTTCGCGAACCGGCGGAAGTGAAATATGCGGATGAGCTGGCGTACTTGGAGTCCATCGACGATAGCCCTCGCCCGTTTACGTGGCGATTGTCACCACGAATGATCCGCGTCTTTGTGTTGGGCAGTTCAGCCGCCGATAAGATCGATCGCCCGATTACAACCAAGTTCTTTGGCAACCCAAACACAGTAGAGCGAGCGATCGTCACGCTGGCCAGCGACCGCGGCCTGCTTTTGATTGGCGATCCCGGTACCGGCAAGAGTTGGCTCGCCGAACTGCTTGCGGCCGCAATCTGCGGAGACAGTACGCACGTTGTCCAAGGAACCGCCGGCACAACAGAGGACCACATCAAGTATTCGTGGAATGTGGCGATGGTGATTGCCAGCGGCCAATCCCAGGAGAGCTTGATCCCTTCGCCCATTATGACCTCAATGCAGCTTGGCCAGATGGGGCGTTTTGAGGAACTCACTCGCTGCAGCAGTGACGTGCAAGATGCATTGATCTCGATCCTCTCGGAAAAGTACCTGACGATCCCGGAACTCAAGAGCGATAACGTCGTGTTTGCACAGCCGGGATTCAACATCATCGCCACAGCGAATGCGCGTGACCGAGGCGTCAACGATCTTTCCACGGCTTTGAAGCGGCGTTTCAACTTCGTGCAGATTCCTGTTGTCACCAACAAAAAGTCTGAGCAAGAAATCGTCTTGTTTCGCACCAAGGAACTCTTGGCCAGAAACAAGTTTGAGGTGGATGTTCCTCCGGCCATGTTGGAGATTTTGCTGCAGACCTTTGCAGACTTGCGAGAAACCTCCGCCGCGGCAACCGGGGACGATGACCGACTGGAGAGTTCGCTCTCTACAGCGGAACAGATCGGCGTGATTGAAGACGCCATGCTGCATGGCCAGTTCTTCGGGGGAGGTTCGCTTGCGCCCGAAAGCCTGGCTCGCTCTTTAGTTGGCACCTTGGTGCGGCGAATTCCGGAAGATGTTTCGATCTTGAACAAGTTCTGGCATGCCGTGGTGGATAAACGAGCCAAGAAGTCGGACAAAGACTGGAAAGAGTTTGAAGCCGCCGGCAAGGACGCACTGGAGAACATCAAGTAGCTGCAATGCCAACTTCCGCCAACAATCTGCCGACGACCTTCGAACCGTTGAAGCAACAGCTTCTTGCGGCCGCCAAGGCGTTCTCGACAGATGCGCAACCATTGGGCGAGATTCTGTCCGGGATTGTTGATGACGTGCAGCGGGCTTGCGGCGAGCCGTTGGAGATCTTTCCGGTTTGTCATCATTCGCCGTCGTCGGCCGTGCAGATGGTTCAACGTTTGCGTTCGCGTCCGCCGCGGGTGATTTACATGGAATGTTGCGAGGACATGCGCGAAGTGCTGGACGGCTTGCGCGAATGCCGCCTGCCTGTGGCGTTACAAGCGTTTGCCACGAGTTCCACGGCATTTCCCAGCGCCTGGGCTCCGCTCAGTCTTGTTTGTCCACTGACGGAGTTTTCCGCGGAGTTCCAAGCCATTGCGTTCGCACTGGAAACGCCAGAGACGGAGTTGGTCTTTGTTGATCGCTCCGCAGATCACGTCTTTCAGTGGATGCCACAAGAGACTGATGCGCTGGAGGAGCGCACCCCTGATGATCCATCCGATGAAGACGATGCCGCCATGCATGGCTCCGCCATCGGCATTGAGATCGGTTCGCTGGTGCCCACGATTCAGGAGTTTCACGAGTTCCTGCAGAAGAACGCACGCGTTCAACACTTCAGCGAATGGTGGGACCAGTACGTCGAAGAAGCGATCATCGACGGGTCCTTGGCAACCTATCGTCAGGTGATGTTCTTGATCGGCAGTCTTTTTCGGCGGTTGGGTACGGATCAACGCAATCGCGAAGAGGACGAACTTCGCGAGCGCTTCATGTGGACGCGGATGAAGCAACATCTGCGGGATTCGAAGATTGACCCGCGCGACGCCATTTACATTTGCGGTGCCGCACACAGCGCCAGTCATGTCGAAGAATTCGGTGTGAAAAGCGCAGCGATGTGGGACATTCCACCCCGCACCGAAACGCAATGGCTGTACGGAATCTTGCCGAGCAGTTACCGCTCCATCGAACATCAATTCGCACATCCACACGGCGCCGTGACCTTGGCCGAAGCCCGTTGGCGAAAGAACCTTCGACGTCAAAAACTCAAAGCCTTTGCACTGGAGAAATCCGAAGCCAAGAAGGCGACGAAGAAGGCGGCAGAGAAAACAGCTTCCAAAGGCAAAACACCAAAGTCGGCCAACAATGGCGATGCCGAGACACCGGAAGTCGCTCAAACATCGCATGCTGCTGACGAGCATCCGCTGCTCAATTACTTGCAGAAGCCGCCGGAGGTCATGCAAGAAGACGAATCGGAACTGGTGCGGAACTGTGTGAAGATTGTCGATCTTGCCCGCCGCAATGGTTATCTCTCGACAACAGCCGACAGTATCGCCGTTTACCAGACAGCCATCTTGCTGGCGAATCTTCGCAACCGGCGGCATCCCACACCGTATGACTTTCGTGACGCGGCTGTGACTTGCATTGAGAAGGAGGCCGTACCCCGCAAGCGTGATGTTGCACGGCTATGCGACATCTTGTTGGGTGGCGACAAGACCGGCCAGATCGGCTACAAGTCTTTGCCGCCACTTGCTCAGAATGTCTATGACCGGCTTTCCGTGCTGCCAATCAAACTCGAAGCTCGTACGATCCAACGCGCGTTGCTGGACTTTCGCAAGCAGCCGGATTATCTGCCGTGCTCGAAACTTCTGTGGCAACTGCGCTACCTGCTGGCGAATGACGTTGTGCGGCCCATCATGGGTCAATGTCAACTTGGCCACGTTCCGCAACAAGAAAGCTGGGACGTGGCTATTGGCAAATACCAAGGCGCTGTCATTCAGCTTGGCTATGAAGGCATCACCGTTGAGCACGTGCTTGAGCGGCGATTGAAGAAGGCCGCGTTTGGGTCTGATGCTCGAACCGTCGATGCTTTGTCCGCAACCGAAGACAGCATCTTGTTGCTTGGCAGCGAACGCCTGACCGAAGAGTTGGGAGAACGCGCGGTTGAGTTGCTCGTCAACGAGCCTGACGTGAAAGACGCCCGCGCGATTTACTCCGGCATCTCGCGGTTGATCCACTATTATCGAACGACCGAAGCTGGGCTGCCGCCGTGGTGCAAGAGCTTTGTCACCACTGG
Organism: uncultured Planctomycetales bacterium; assembly: GCA_937982665.1. Taxonomy (GTDB): domain Bacteria; phylum Planctomycetota; class Planctomycetia; order Pirellulales; family S012-138; genus CALJLD01. The sequence continues at coordinate 13,133 of CALJLD010000193.1, read as the reverse complement.
CTATTCCCACTACGCCACATTGTTGCCCAATGCTTTTGCTGATCGCGGAACGAATCCCGAAGACTTGACCGCGATGCTGCAATTCATCTTCACGTTGGAGAGCTTGGCGCTTTCTTTGGGATGCGAACGTAGCCAATTGGTGATTGCCATCAAACAATCGGCCGACGGCACAACCGACTTTGCCAAGCAGTCTTTGCTCTGGTCGGCCGAGTGTGTGATTCAACTCCGCGATCCGGCGAGTTTGCGTGATCGTTTTGACGAGCTGCTGGACAATGAACTGACGTTGCCTGCCATTCCGGATTACCTGGGTGGCTTCCTCCTGGCGCTTTCGTTTACGCCGCTGGTCAGCAGTTTGACTGTCGAACTCATGAGCAAGGCATTCGAGCGGCTGCCCGATCGCATCTTGATGCCTTGGCTGCCGAAGTTGATCACCATGTTGCGGCCTCATGCGGCGACAGTACTGCCCACTCTTGTGAAAGAAGCCGCCGCCATCTTTCCGAATTCGCTTTTGGCGCTTGAAACCTGGGAGCCGCCTTGGCACGCGCAAGCTTCAATCTCCGAGCCTGCTGAAAGTTCGCAGGAACTTGACGCGGAACAGCAAGCTACAAACAGACTGCTTTTTCAATTCCCCAGCACAACAAACGCGCTGGCCACATGTCTGGGCCAGTCGGTGGAATGGAAGTCGCCCGGCAAGACCAAAGCCAGCACCGCGCAACAATCCAAAAGCGCTGCCGTCGACGTCGACGAGGTCATGGACTTGCTATCGCGGTATCCAGCAACAATCAACGCCTTCGGAAATTGCCTGAGTGGATCTGAACCGGCGGATTGATAGTTAAGCAAATGTGCTCTTTCAAAGTCGCGTGATCGGCGAAGAGAAGAATGTTGACTGGGCGGTGCGCGAGAGGATACTGGACGGCGGATGTCACGCTCCCTCAATCGGAAATCACTATGAGAAAGACGATGAACGCCGCTCCAGTCTTGGTTCCTTCGCGCGCATTGGAGGTTGGCCGCAACAGATCACAACTGTGACTCTTGTGATTGCGGCCATCGTTTGCCTGACCGCCGCGCCAGTCTCGGCCCAAGACCGCCAAGACGCGCAGGACCGGCGCAATGCCCCGGAGCGGCAAGCGGAGCGCGGGCCAAACGTCGTAATCATTTTTTCCGATGATGAGAGTTAATTGTGCACCGGAACTGGCTAAGGCTACCGGGCAACACGCAGGAAATCATGCGAAACGGGCTGACAGTGGATCCCGCGCAATTGCTACAAATCGATACTGTTTGGTTCAATTAACTACACTCGACTACAGTCTGTGAGTTGCTTGTAACCTGCATTGTCGCCAGTTCGAGTCCCGTCCGCGGAGGTCACCTGACTCCGAATATCAAACGGTAGAATTCCTGGCCGGAAAAAGGTGTGCGGTGCAATGGGAGCAACTCCGCAAGCAGAACCAGTGGTTCGAAGCTCTATTCAACGCCTGCGCCGCTGGTGCATTCTGTGGAGCGCAGCTCGTGGAAGAACCCCCAAACCAAAACCGCAAAAACCACGTGAAACCGCTCATCAAATGTGCCGTCACGACGGGAGTCCATGGATTGATCGAGCGCGTACGAGGCGTACTTCGTGACCGGTTGGGGTGGTAATTGCCGATTCATCCAACTGAATGTCACCCTTCACGGCATAGGACACGCCCTCCTAATGCACCTTGCGCGGTGCCGCTCTTGGCTCGTGACTAGAGGGCCGTTTGGTAGACTTCGTGCCGAACCCGTCCTCGTCGGAATTAGCGGCTTGGCAATTCTCGTGTAACACTGAATCAATCCGTTCATAAGCTTTCTGTCGCATCGGCTTCGGAAAACTATGGCCAGAGTCGGGGTGTTCAACCCACAGGTTTTCTTCTGCGCCTAGGAGTTTGTAAATCGGTTTTGCCGCTGTGATGCAGCTATCGACACTTTGCCAACGAAAATTCGTATCGTGCAGTGGCGCGTTTATGAAGACGGGGCGCGGCGCAAGCGCACCAAGCAGTTCATGGAAGTCGAACGGGATGCGTGTTAAGTCTTCTCGGAAATCTGACAGCTGTGGCATATACCGGGCTTGACACCAGCCCTTGCCATAGAACCAGTTCTCTATTTGGCCTTCATAATAGTCCGAGAACGAATCAAAGCCGCAACTGCTGACGACGACACTGATTCTCTGGTCCAACACGGCAGTGAAAATGGCGTTATGTCCGCCCAAGGAGTGACCGATGACACCAAACCCGGCTTCGGCATTAACTTCGGGCATTGATTCCAACAGATCGAGTCCGCGCACGTTATCCCAGATCGCCTTCATCGTGCCGCTCTCGTAGCCAAGCAACGCGAGGTTTGGCCAGTAGTCGGCCATCAACGGGTACGAAGGCGAGAGCGTGACATAGCCGCGTTCGCTTAGCTCAGCCGCGTATTGCCGCCCAGTTTTTCCATTGAGGCCAACAACCACTTGATGACCGTATTTTGAGTCGGTGGGATGCAGGCAAAGAACCGCAGCCGCCGTGCCCTTGCCTCCGATGATGTCTTTGGGGATGCAGAGGTATGCAGTGACACGCGAATCGGGTTCTGTTTGATAGGTTATCAGTCGCCTGACATATGTTCCGCAGTCTGCCTCTTCAATTTGATGCACATCCAGCGGAACGCGACGTTCAGAGCCAGGGAGTTGCCCCATAATGGTATGCATGCCCTGCACGATCTCAGCGCGCCGCAGTTTCCAATCTGCTTCCGTTTCGACAAGCTCAACGGCGCCGTCCGTTTGATGAAACTCCAACAGGTTGGTTGGGCTAAGTCGATCCCGATCCTGACTGGGCGTCGTCATGGCGGCAATGCACAGCGCAAATCGCAAGACTTGTGCAGTCATGTTCTACTCACAGTAACATGTTGTTTTTTGCCGGGGGGCATCCTGTCTTATCCCATCGGCTGAATGCTGGCACGCATGCTAATTCCCATCGTTCACCCCCTGCTCTGTGCGCGCTGGAAAATCTTGCAAGAACCGTAGCAGGTCCGCCGCCTCAGCCGCCGAGATTTCCTTCTCAAAACCTTCGGGCATCATGGATCTGCCGGTACTGCGCAGATCCACGATCTCACTTCTGGCAATGACCTGTGGCTTGCCATCCGGCAATGCTAGCGTGACACTTCCAGCGGATTCTTCCATGATCATGCCGGTGAAGGTACGTCCATCGTCAAGCTCCACAACGTACGAGAGGAAGCGATTGTCGACGGCGCTGTTTGGATCGAAGATCGCTTGCAACATGTATTGCTTGGACTTGGTCATCAGCGGTGCAAGGTCCGGGCCGATCTGCTGTCCGATGTCTCCATGGCGATGGCACGCAGCACAGTTTTTTTCGTAGATCAATTTCCCTTTGAACGCATCGCCTGCAATGTCAATCGCACCGGAATAGCTCTCCACGATGGCGCGGCGATTCTCTGATGTTCTGCCAAAGATTTCCTCTGCTCGCTTGCGCACAGCCTCGTCGGGAGCTTCTAGTAGCCGCTGAGTTCTGACAACATCCAGGTCAACAGTCGCCCATTCATTATTGGCAAACAAATCAAGGACCTTTGTCAGCCAATCCGGGCGGGTAACCGCGACATCAAAAACTGCACTCTTGATCGGTGGCGATGCGGTTGCCCATCCTTCAATCAAGACTTGCAGGCTTGCGCGCCGATTAATGCGCGCCAACGACTTGATCGACGCAAGCTGAATATTGATCGATTCCTGCGGCACGAATAATCGTTGCAGCGTGTGAATGTCTTGTTCAGTCTGCGTTTTCTCCAGGCCTAACGTTGCAATTGCCAGTAGTCGCGTCGATTCTTGTTTGCTACTGGCGGCAGTTTCTCGAAGGTTGGCTAACGCTTCACGAATTGCCTTCGCGGATGATGCTTCCAGCAGATTGTCCCGTTTCTGTTGCGGTACTGTTGCCAGCAAACTAGCCAAACCCTTGATTTGCCATTCTGCTAGTCTCGATTTGACTTGTTGCGTGCACGCAAAGGCAGCCTGATTCAACACTTCCACGTTGCCCGATCCTGCGGCAAAGAGGATCAGCTGTTCAACGACTTCCGTGGGCGCTTCTGGACGGTTTGCTGACAATGCTGCCCCGAGCATGTTTGTGATATTGCGCTCGTTGATGGAACTTGCTACCGCTGCCGACAAGAACCGATCATCGGCATGGTCTGTGGCGAGTTGTATCAATGCGGTCGCAGCGCGCTGGTCGGCTGTTTCGCCCAATCCCACGGCGACTTGAATCCGAACGAAAGCATCCGGATCTTGCACTAACTTCAACAACCCCACCAGAAGTTCCGGCGATTTATCGATTCTTGTGCCGGCAATTCTCGCCGCGTGACGGCGAACGCCAGCGCTCTTGTCGGCGAACAATTCGCGAAGCGTCTCATTGGATAACTCGCCGAGGCCATCTAAGACGACGAGTGCGTGGAGTCGCGCTTCTGGGCGCGATTCGCTTTGGGCAAGTTCGTTGAGCAATTGAGCCGCGGAAGTTTCCTTCCGCCACAAGAGCAGCTGTCCAGCCATGTCGCGCTGAACCCCGTTTTGGCTATCGAGCGCATTTACGAGGCCGACGGGATCTGCCCGATCCAAACGAGCAATCGGTTGTGCCTCGGCATCGCGAGGCAAGATGCGGTAGATGCGTCCCATAGTATCACCCGCCCGCAAATCGACCTTTGCCGCGTCAGCTTCCGGAATCCAGCGCGGATGCTCGATAATGTAACGATACATATCGACGATCCACAGTGCGCCGTCCGGACCGGTTCTTGCTTGGACGGGACGAAACCATCCGTCTCTGGATGCAAGAAACTCACGTTTGATCTCATCTGTTGCACGGTGGGCCGTGAAGGACGTTCCCTGTGGCTCCAATTGCAGCCGATGAACAACCTGGCTGATGGGCTCACAGGTGAAGGAGTTGCCGGTGTATTCTTGACCCAGCAAATGGTCACGATAGATCCCCAAACCACATGCTGCGGTGGTGTAACCGGGCGTTCCCGAAAGTTTGAACAACAGCGGCGCAACAATCGGATAGAGTTCCTTCGCCGGATCCAACACGATGCGGGCTGGTGGCGCCAGTTGGTAAGGGTTGCGACGCAGGAAGTCATCGGCCAACGGATAGTGGATCAGCAGCGTGCTATTGTCGCACCCAAACCAATTCCCCCAATCGTCTCGCACGCGTCCCTGCTGCGTGCGGCCGGTCGCCGGTTCGATCGCACCCGAGTCTGGCTGAATACGGAAGTCGCGATCTCCGAGTGGGAAAGCTTCGTTATCGGCGAACGACTTGATCTCACCGCCGAAGAGTCCACAAGAACCGTAGACCCATCCATCCAACCCATAAGTCAGGCTGTTAATTCGGCCTTGGTAGTTGTCAACGCCGAAACCGGAAAACAGCACTCGTTTGATGTCGGCTCGATCATCTCCATCAACGTCTTCGGCATAAAGGATGTCAGGAGCAGCGCAAATCAGAACTCCGTCACGCCAAGTTGTGACGCCTGTTGGGAAGGGGATCTCGTCCAGAAAGACAGTTGACTTGTCGAAAGTTCCATCCCCATTTGTGTCACGGACGAGACGGACTCGGCCACCTGGCTCGTAGTTGCCTTCAATACCAGCTGGATAATCTCGCATCTCCGCCACCCAAACGCTGCCATCGGGAGCGAAGTCAATGGCCACCGGGTCAATCACGAGCGGTTCTGCGAGCATCAACTCGACACGCAATGCATCGCTTGTTTCAATTTGCGTAACTGATTGCTGGGCGGAAAGAGGCGGCACGCCATTCGTTTTCTGAACGTCAATCCTGGCACGATATTGTTCCCCAAGTTGTTGATGTACCTCTTCAACGATTTTGTCTTCAAGCCCAGCAGCATAGGGAATTGGGATATCGTAATAGATCATTGCGCCGCCACCTTCGTATCCTCCTTCTCGCAGAATCCTCTCGGAAGGAAGATAGCCGGGCGATGCATTCGCGTAGCCGTTGACCCACAACCGCGATGAATCAAGCTCGCTCTTTAGCCGTAGCGAATAATCAACAACAGTCTCGCCCGGGAGTAAAACCAGCGCCAACGATTTGCCAAAACGCCAAGATTGAATCGGAGCCTCAACACGATCCATCAACGCTTCACCCCGATCGATGCGCGCAAGTTGGACCCTTGCATGGTGTCCTACAGCGCCACTCTCTTGTGCGCGGCGCTCCCACTCGGAGCGTGTCGGTAGCGGCTGCAACGGCAGCGTTATACGTTTGAAGTCCGTGGACAGCTCCCCTTGCAGTGGCTGCATGAAACCCTTAAGCACTCGGGAGATTTCTGCTGAAATCTCCGTTCCTTGTGCTGCCGCGACTTCGGCATTGTCGCCAGTCACGCCGGAATCTGGATTTGCATCCGCACCGCATCCCACGGAACACAATGCGATGACGTCCGGGTAGTCGCGTTGGAGAGCCTCTTGTGCGTATCCGGCCCAATCCCCGCTAATCAAATTGTCCGAAAGCGTCACACAATGACAAGCATAGCTTGTGTAAATGGCTCGCAATTGACCGTCGAGAGACTTGACCGCCAGCACGGGCAAGTCATGGTCGACAGGGCCGCCTTCGGTGCGACGGTTTCTGGCAAACCCAACCTTGCCGATTCCAAACGATAACTCCGCCGGCTTACGATCCGCCAAGGCGGCAAGTGCAACATGCTCTAGTTTCTCTTCAAATCGTTTTGTGTAGTCGCGGATGTGTGCGCGATGCTCGCTTGGAATGGGAATGCCAAAGAGCGTTTCATTTTCGCCTTCCAGCATTGGGCCTGTGTGCGTGTGAGTGGCCGTCAGTGCCAACCGTTCGCGGCGCACCGCGGTTCGCTTTGCTAACTGAGTCGCGAGTCTCTCTGCAAGTGCATCCGGGATCCCCAGTACGTCGACCGTGATCAATACCGCTGGCCCCTGTTCGTCGGTGCCGATTGCCAGTGCTTTGGCCCAGATTCGTTGCCGGACGCCTTCTGATTCTGCCCTGCGACTTCCAAAGCCATTCAACCGAATGGCATGGTTTGGCGTGATGTCGATAGCGGCGACGCCGACGTGGTATGTATCGGCATGGATTTGATCTTCGCCATCGGGCGTTTGTGCGCCCGCGGAATTTACAGAAAGGGCAAGTATGGTGGCGCTGGTGAGCGCTTGCAAACGAGCTAGGACCATATGTTGGAACGTCGACATGATTGTTGCTGCATCGCGGTGGCCGTGCTTGAGCCTGCCTGTACAGCAAGCAGCATATCCTAGCGACTATTTAACTGCGAGAATCTAGGAAGGCGAGAGAGCAGGAACCTCAGCCAATCGCCGGCGCCACACGATATCCCACGGATCTACGACAGTCCAAGCTTGATTGGTATCGCAACGTATAGCTCTCTAGCGACAACCTCTTGAAGAAGTAGCATGCACATGCAGGCACACTCACCGACGCTCTGGCGTGCGTCGGACATGCTCTCCTTGTGCAACTCGGAACCCCGCAGTTTCACCCGGACATCTCGACTGCAACTACCTCCGAAGCACTCGATACTCGCGTTCAAGAGCTGTGTCACCTGATGTCTACCCAGCCAGTTCACTAGCGCGCCGGCGGCAGTTCAGGCGTTGGATAGGTGATTAACATCCGTTGGGGCGTGGGTGCGGACAAATCGTATTCAATCCATTGATTCTGATTGGCGCTAATGTGCTTCTTTCCTGCGCTACCGTCTGTTTGGATCTCAACACCGCCATACTTGGTGCTGAACGGGAACATCTCAAACGCATTCGAGAACTCGGACAACTTCGTTGTCAGCGTAATATCGAAGGTCGTTCCATCAATCTCGTTCACCTTGTATCTCGCGTTCCTCCCCATCAAAAGCGGGCCTTGGTAAATGAGGCGGGCAATTCCATAGCGGTTTCCGTTGATGGACGGTTTGAACGTGATGACGCCGTCAGCGTCCGCCAGGTCCACGGGATTGATGCTGAATTCTCTTGTTTGAAAGCGATTGAGTGTTCCGTCCAGCGCATACGATTTCCCACTGAGAGCCATGTTGAAGTCATCCGTCGTGTCAGCGGTTTGCGATCGTTTGATGCTGAAACAGGAAACGTCAAACTCGGTCTCATCTATGAATTCCAGGATTCCTTGGACGAACCAGGCGTTCTCGTCGTTCGGCACTGTGTAAGTCCCAGTGACGGTTTCGTATTCCGCTCCGAATGTGTGCGACAAGACTTCGCTTGGACTGCCTTCTAGCGTGCTGTACTGCGACTTGGTTCCCCAGTCGCTGCAGCTCATCGTCAATTTTAGTTGGCCGCCCCCGGAGGCAGACCTGGCTGTCATCGTCACCGTGTAAGAACCTCCGGGCACAGCAGCTGGAGTGGTGCCCACGGAAAAAGTGCGATACGGAGGTCCGCCGTGTCCGTCATGGCAATACTCGTCCCACTCGTGCTTGGGTGGAAAGGTCAAAGTGTGCGGCCCACGAACGGTCATGCCCGGCGTATTAGCTGTGACTTTGCTGACCGGATCATCATCAAATGCCAAAAGGTTCTCATCCCGGTGAATTCCTTTCGTTTCCATGTAAGGATCGTAAAACAATTCGACTGGCGAGGTTCCCACCAATTGGAGCGTGGTTTTTGCGGCGAGGACTTTCATGTCTGTCCGCTGGGTTTCTCCGTCTTGAATGAGAACGGGGAAACTGTACCAATCCTCAGCCTCGGCGTCGTAGGTTGTGGAGACCATCCAGTTCATGTCGTAACCGGCGCTCCACATTCCAACCTCGCCATCGTTTCTCCAGGCTTTTGCCGTGATGAACCTGCTTGAGATTGTGTAGATGACGATGGAATCCGTGGGGTTGTATCCAACAAGCCAACTCATCTGCGGAAACGGTGAGGCGAAAAGCATCTCATGCCCAAAGTCATGCACAGGGCGGCTGAAACCGCTGCTTTGGCTGCCTTGATACCAGCCGGGCATGTGGTTGTGCCCGTGCAGAAACATCTTGATTTGAGGGTTCCGCTGAAACAGGTCTGCCCACCACTCTTGATCTTGTTGACCACGATAAGAATCGGGGGCGCCGTCATGGGGCGTTGTATCTTCTATGGCCTGATGTGAAAGGATGATGGTCGTCGCATTTTGATAATGAGTGGTCATGAACTCAATCCACTCGTAGATGGCCGGCCGCGTCCAGGGTTCATAGTCGGTCTCTGGGACAGCCAGAAACAAAATGCCGTCGCGCATCATCGCATACGGATAAGTATTGAGTTCCGTTTCATTGATATATGTCTTCATCAGCACGAAGGGATCGTGCTCGTGTCCCGGCAACCCTGGATTGTGGCTATAGTCCGTGAGATCGATGTTGCCGCCGATATAGTGCAGTGGCAACTTCAGATGATCCACCAGATATTCCTTGAAGTTGTTTTTTGGATTGGACTTCAAGTTTTCCGGCAGGCCGACACCATTAACGAACGCCGTCGTGTTCAACGCGCCGTCGCCCATGTGGACGACAAACTCGCAAGGAAGCGTATTCTCCATGATGTCGTCCGCAAGCTTGTCCAGGTTCTGCGCGTAGTCCCATCCGCGGGAACGAACCTGCTGCCCGATGTGTGTATCCGCAAACGCTGCGAAAGTCAGGGATGGTTCATCGGGCGGGATTGGATCAAAGTTCCGATGAAACCGACCGCGGCCGAACCTCCGACCCCGTTGGCCCTGGCCGCGCTGACTCTGACCCCGCTGACTCTGGCCGCGTTGGCCTGTGCGTCCGCCCACTTGAGATTCCGCTCCATCCTGGCCAACGGCAAAGTTCGATTGCGCAGGCGAGGCTTCCTCAGTCGTTGGCGCGGAATCGACGTTCACGGCTACGCCGAGCACGAGCAGAATAAGAAAGGCAAAGGCTAGGCGAGTTCTGATCGAAGAGGGAAGCATGTTCATTGCCTTTCTTGAGGACGCACAGTTGAAGCGCTAACCGCAGCAGCGGTTTGCGAAACTCCTAACTCGCACTTTTGTTCCCGTCGCCAGCGGATCGCTCGGCTCGAATTCGCGGTGAGTTCTGAAAATTGAAAGTCGGCATCTTGTCCCGGTCGAGCCCTTGCAGGTGAGCCGAATCTTCGGCCGATCGCTTGTCGGGCTTCGAATATCGCCACGTGCCGTCTCCAAATGTTTCGGTCAGGAACTCAGCCATGCGCGGATCATACTCTTTGAGCTTCTCGCGATTCCATATTCCGTTGTGAATGCGACCATCGTCGCGCGATGTGTTGCAGTCAAACCAAGACTGAGTCGCCTCGGCCCAATACTCCTGCACGTTGGTCGCAGCGTACGTGTTCGCCCACAGGCCTTCGTCCATTGCTTGATCGTAAAGCTCGCTCAACCGATCCCACCACTCTCGATCAACACGACGCAGGTTCGAGGCGATCGTGTGCGAGAACTCATGAATCGTGATGTTCTCGGCCCGATAGGGATCACCTTTGAGAGCGAGCAGGTTCTCCTCGCCACAAGTTGCCAGGCGTGTGCCACCCAACCCGCGCGATCGGCGGTCGTGATACGCCGCGCGTTCGAGCATGCCAGGCCTTTGATTCTCTGGAATGTCCATCGTGTATTCGGTGGCGGCAATAATACCCAGCCGAACCTTGTTATCGACAAGGGCCTGTTTGATCTTATCGCTGCCCTCCAGCATGTGATCCAAGACCCAGGCCGCCTCCAGAAACGCAAAGTCAGACACGTTCGCTGATCCGACAACGGGGATGCCGTCAATGACAAGCATCTTTTGATAGAAGGGATCAAGCCGAAACTCCCGGCGAGCTTCCTCCGAAATGGTGCTGACTCGAAGTTCTTGCGGAGGCGCGGACTCGTCATCCTGGACGATCCGTTTATAGACAAGTTCGTTGGCCTGGCCGTACGCATGCTGCCAAGCGAAGATCACACCAACCACTGCAGCAGGGATCATCAACAGATAACAGCGCGTCTTCATGTAATGCCTCCCGAAGTCTGGAGCGACTGTTTGTGACTTTAACCTGTTAATTAAAACCGCGGAGGTGCGATGTCTGTGCGGAAGATCAGTCCGCAAGGCGAAATGCGCCGATGCGCGTTGAATATGAACTTGCACCTTCCTTGAAGTAATCCCCGACATACCAGATTGTCTCGTCGTCAACGGGGTCAATTGCTGTTTGCGTGTAATCTTCCCAACGTAGCGTGTCCGTTTGCGCTGCCGCCCCCTCGACAAGCACAACTTCCCTTTGGGTAAGCATGCCCAGCGGATCATTCGCCAACCGCCCTGCGAAACGCTGGCCAGGGAAATCGCTCTTGCCCCCAAATGAATAACCAATGCCGATGTTGCCCGCCGCGTCCATCGCAGGGCTTGGCAGCCACCGGTAGTCGCCACCAGGGCAATACGTTCCTTGTTGATGCAGGTTGATGTCTCCAGTTTCGCTCAAGCGAAACTCGTACCAACGTACTCCACCGCCCCCAGCGGCTGTGTTGATCGAATGCACGGCCACAAGAGACTGTTGCTCGCCTATCCGCCGATAGACGACGCGGGCCATGAGCTTATCGCCTTGCGAATCCAAGCGACGTTCCACGCCGGGCTGCGGGACCGTATTTGTGAGTTGTCCACCGCCGAGATACTCATAGGGGGCAACGGCATTCTTTTGCGGGCCCTCCAAGTGCGATTTCTCCGGCGCGTCCCAATTGACGTGTACTTTCCAAGCGTAAATCCCGTCATCGTCGGTATCGCCATGCAGTGGAGCGCCGCCAGTGGCCAACATGATGTTGGGAGCGCCTGTGGCGGGAAGTTGCTTGCCGTCCAGGTCGGCATTGTTCAGGAAACCAACGTCATTGATGATGAATCCTAATTCGCGAGCCGGCTTACCCCGGAGAAGCTTGTCGCGCTCAACAACATAGATGTGCTTTTGGATGACGTTATCGCCAGTGCTGGTGGGCACATAATAACCATCCGGCCAGATTGCCGGCCGCGGGTAATCCGGAAAAAGCGGTCGTGCGAACTGATATCGGTAGTAGCTGCCGAGGGGGTCAGAACTCGTGCTGATTGCATAGCACATTGCGTATGAGCCTTGTGGCCGGGAATCACTCTGTCCCTGTCGAGCTCCGCGTCCCCGCCCAGTTCCACGTCGCGTAGCGCGCGCTCCACCTCGTTCCTGCTGCTGGATATCTTCTGCGGGCGGTGGTTGATATAGCGGCACGGCCTCACCAGGCTGATCAACAACGCTGGGAACGCTCAAGTGCATTGACGGACCGGGTTGAGGGATCGGCGGTTCCTCTTCCAACGGCGGCAAGCGTCGAAAGATCGGCATCACAATTAACCAGCGATCAGCGAGTTGGTCGTACCGCACGACCGCGTCACCGTTGTTGATGCGCGATGCGTCGCCGGCGAATCTGCGGAAGACGTTGTTTGTGGGAACCGGTCCGTAGAGCACGTCGCCGGTTTTCTCAAAGAGCTCACCGGCTTTCGTGAAGACTGCCATTCGCGAATTGACAATCTGCACAATGTGATTGGGACCGACAGCCAGCGAATTGTCTGAGGGATTGCGAAACCTGGCCGTGCCCTGAGGGCCGATGAAGCCCTCCCCCAGTCCGTCGAAACTGGCGATGAGTTGCGGCTGAGTGCCCGGTCCATGTTCCGTTTGCTCGACTGACGCAGCCGTCACCCCTGTCACTTGCGCCGGTGCTTGACTCTGCAAAGCGGATGTGGGAGCCGCCAGCGAAAAGCCAACGATTATTGCGAGCAGCAAGGCAAATGCAGTAGCAGAGGCCACCTTGTACACGGGCGAGGCTCCTGTCCAAGAATGGTGAGCGCGTGCGAACCGGACCGGACAATAGGTGTTGCGATCTTAACGCCCCGTCAAATGCCGTGCAAAACAGAAACGGACAATTGCCAATTCACAGGCGTCAAGGATTCCTGCACGCTGAAGCGAGCTTGCTTGATTCGCGTCAATCGTCGTGATAGGAACCAGGCGGAATCAGATCGCCGAATGCTTGATTCGCACTTGCTGAATTCATGTTTCTCAAGGGAGGCCAAGATGTCGCATCGCGTTCACGGTTGGCGCACGTTTGCCGTGTTTCCGCTGTTGGCTGTGCTTCTGGCTGCGGACTGCTGGTTGTTTCGCCGTTGATCGCGCTGATGCAAGATCAGGTCGAACAGCTCAC